>DATDGT010000357.1:0-3630 GCA_036521975.1 Bryobacteraceae bacterium | reverse complement strand
TCTCCAACGCTTTCTTCGACTCTCTCGGCCTTCCGAAGTTGGCGGTCGGGCGCTAGCTCAACCCGCCGAACCGCCGTATACGGACCCGTACGTACGGTGGTGTGACAGGGAAAGCGAGTGATCGCCTACCTATGTCGATTCATCCAACATCCGTCGCGCATCGCCAATCGCTTGCAGCCTCTGCTTGCGATCCTTTTCCAGGCACCACTTAAGCAGTTTCTGTGAGCGCAATGGCACCCGCGTCCAATCCGGCTCTTTGTTGATCACCTCTCCGAGCGTCTCCACAACCGATTCGCCCTGAAACGGCTTCTCTCCGCTGAGCAGCTCATACACCACCACACCGAACGACCAGATATCGGATCGCTTGTCGGCCTCCTTCCCGCGAGCCTGCTCTGGCGACATATAGGCCGCGGTTCCCAGGATGGTTCCCGCCGTAGTGGCTCCCATGGTAACGGTGGGCGAGTTTTCGGAGGTGCTCTCCGGTTCCGGCGCCGCTGCCTTCGCCAACCCGAAATCGAGGATCTTGGCCACGCCTTCGGGAGTGATTTTGATGTTGGCCGGCTTCAGATCGCGGTGAATGCGGTTCTTTTCGTGCGCGGCCTCAATGCCGTCGATCAACTGCCGGATGATGGGCAGGGCGGCCTCGAAGGGAAGCGGCCCTCGAAGCGTTTCCCCCTCCACCAACTCCATGACCAGGTAGTTGGGGCCGACATCGTAGAGATGGCAGACGTTGGTGTGATTCACCGCGGCCACTGCGTGGACCTCGCGCGAGAAGCGCTCCGTGAACCGCGCCGCGGAGACCTTGATGGCGACATCGCGGCCCATGCGCGAATCGCGGGCGCGATAGACTTCGCCCATGCCGCCGGCCCCGATCAGCCCGAGGACCTCATACGGCCCCAACTTGGTGCCGACGGCGAGTGGCATGGCGTTGTAGATCGATTCTAACCCAAAGAACTGACTGTGGAGAGAGCAGCGAGATGCACGAGCGGGTTCGGCACAGAGTTTCGTATGATGTTGAAGAACCCCAGCATCGATAGTGAATGCGTGATAAGAAAGAAGAAAGCTTGATGGGCTTAAGGATGCCGATGAAATCCAAGAACAGCATTTCCATGATCTCGACGGCTTTGGTGGCGCTGGTTGCGGGAGCGACCATGCTGCTTGCACAGTGGCCGAAACACCCCACCGACGGGCCGAGAACCGAGGACGGCAAACTCGATTTGAAGGCGCCTGCACCGAAGGCGCTGGACGGACATCCCGACCTTTCGGGTGTGTGGCAGCCGATGCGCCAGAATTTCGGCAGAGGGAACGGCAAGGACGGCAAGGGCAAGGACGCCAAGGGCAAAGGTGCGCCAGCGCCGCCGCCGCGTGCGCCCGGAGAGCCGCCGCTGGCGACCTTCGGCAATGTGGGTGCCGGTTTTGAGAAAGGGCTCCCTTTCACCGAATGGGGCCGGAAGACCCGGGACGACCGCAAGGCGAATAATAGCAAGGACAACCCCGACGCCAACTGCCGGCCGCTCGGATTGATGCAGCTCCACACGCATCCTTTTGAGAAGAAGATAGTGCAAGGGAACGGAGCGATCGTGATCATGTACAACGCCAACAATGACGTCCGCCAGATCCTTACGAACGGCCAGCCCTTGCCGGAAGTGGGTCCACAGCTTGCGCCTTGGTATTACGGCTATTCGGTGGGCAAGTGGGAAGGCGATACCTTAGTGGTCACCACCGTGGGATTTCGTGACGATGTCTGGTTGGATGTGAATGGGAGTCCTCTTACGGGCACCGGGAAAATGGTGGAACGCTTCAAGCGGCCCAACTTCGGCACGCTGCAAATCGACGTCACGATCGAGGATCCGAAGGCATATACGGAACCATTTACTGTGCGCGTGATGCAGCAAATCATGCCCGATGGGGAACTTTTCGAGTCGGTTTGCGAGGACCGGGACGCGAGGCACTATGTGGGCGACGCGGATGCCAAGCAGAAAGCCCCGACCCAGAAATAGTCGCCGCAACCCGATCGCAGGCAAAATTGGGCTAAGTATGCTTAGCCACCCAAAACAGCAGCCCCAGCACCACTACCGGAATAAGCGCCAGCATCGCGTAGAACGCGACTTGTCTCAATAGCGGTGTGCGGCGGACCTGCCAATCCTTCAGCTCTGTGCGGTCGGTGACGCCGACGTCCGACGGGTTGGCCAAGTCCTTGCTGAACTCCCGCGCGCTCTGATAACGGTTGGCGGGATCGCGTTCCATCGCGCGATAAATGATCTCCTGCACTTCGGGCCAGATCGCCGGTTCCAATTCGCGCGGCGGGACTGGGTTGTTGAGCAGGCGGTCATTCATGATTTGAAACGGATTCGGGCCGTGGAACGGCGTCTTGCCCGTCAGCATTTCATACAGCATCACGCCCACGGCGTACAGATCGCTGCGGGCGTCGCCGCGCTTGCCCTTCACCTGTTCGGGCGAAATGTAATCGGGCGTGCCCATCACGTTGCTGATCTTGGCGAAGGTCAACCGGCGCGCGCCCTCCAGCGAGGCGATGCCGAAATCGATCAGCTTCACGCGGTCTTCGTCGTCCACCATGATGTTTTCGGGCTTCAGATCGCGATGAGCCACGCCGCGCGAATGAATATATTCGAGCGCATCCAGAACTCCCCTAGTGAGATGAATCGCGCGATCCTGCGGCAGCTTGTGTTCGTCGCGCAGGATCTGCCGGAGCAAGCGCCCTTCCACCCACTCCATCACCATGTAGAACTTCCCCGGGCGAGGGTCTTGGTACACCTTCATGATGCCGGGATGATCCATGGTCCGGCCGATTTCGGCTTCTCTCTGGAAGCGTTCGTAAAACTGAACGTCGCATTCCATCTCCGGATGAGGGATCTTGATGGCGACCGGTTTTCCGTCACGCGTGTCGACGGCTTTGAAAATAGAGGCCATGCCGCTGCGCGCCACCAGGTGCTCGATGCGGTAGTGGTCCAGAATGTCGCCGGGGTGGAGGTTCAGGGCGTTCCTCTAGGGCAGGCTCACATCCATCTGGGTGGTGAAGGTGAGCAGCGCTTCCGAGGGGATTTTCACTCGCTGGCCATGCATGAACACGCCCGAGCCGGCGCCCCCGGCCGCGCCCGCGCCCGCGCCGATGGCCGCTCCCTTGCCTCCGCCGGCCAGCGCCCCGATGATCGCGCCCACAGCGCCCACCGCCGCCGCCTTCTCGGCCGTGTTCACGCCTTGCGACTTGCTGTACTTGGAAACCGACGTTGTTTCCACATGCACGCTGTTGCCGTTCACCACGACCGACAAAAGCTGCACCGCCAGCTCCGCTTTGCCGGTCAACTTGCCGGACTGTTTATCCTCGGTGAGGCGAATGCGCGCATCCGCGCCTTTCGGCGCCACCACTTCGTCTCCGATCTTCAGCGGGTCCTCCAGACTCGCGCGAAATTCGTCGCCGGGCCAGTCTCTTTCCGAATCGATGGCATCGATCAGCCGCACGCTGATCTGTGTGCCGCTGGGCAAGGTGCGCGATCTGCTTTCGCCCACCATCAGGGACAGAAGCCGCTCGCTGACCCCGGCCTGCTTGAGCTCCACGATGCGCGCGCCGCTCGCGCTGAACTGACCCGGGTGGCTCATGATGAGATTGGC
>DATDGT010000356.1:0-6995 GCA_036521975.1 Bryobacteraceae bacterium | reverse complement strand
GAGATGTTAGCCCGCGAACTCGCTGGCATTACCGAGCGGATCGTCATCGACAATACGAACCTGACCGGGATGTATGACTGGACGCTTCAATGGGCGGCCGGAACCGACGACGACGCGACGGCCGGACCGACAATTCTTACGGCACTGGACGAACAGCTGGGATTGAAGCTGGAGCCTGCGAAAGCGCCGGTCGACGTGATTGTCGTAGATCACGTCAACCGGCCGACTGCCAATTGAACGTCGCACGGCAATACCAACCGGTGGGGCTCGCGCGGTGGGTCGCTACGAACTCCAGATCGTCGGGCGTGAGCGTATAAACGGTTACGGCGAGGGGTTGATCGAACCCGCGGAAGCGGGCGTCGCGCGATCAGTCGCCCCTTTCGCGACCAGGCAGTACCGACTCAACCAAAGAGTGTTTCGGAAACTTTCCGGGTGGCGCCGGTTGGCATCATAGCCCGCTCCGCGCGGGGGGGCCGACGCCCGCCGGGTTATCGGACAGGCGCGTAGCGAGCTTGACGACCATAATCTCTAGATGTATATACATATATTATGAGGACTGAGGCATTCGAACCGACCTCCGCCGAAGCGCTCTTTGACTTGCCGTGTGCTTGCCAGACCCTTCGGCGCGCAACCCGGATCGTGACGCGGATTTATGACCAGGAGCTGAAAAAGGCGGGCCTCGAGATCACACAGTTCGGACTGCTGACGGCATTGGCAATAGCCAGCGAGGTGAATCAGAAACGGCTGAGCGAAGGCTTTGTTATGGACAGCACCACGCTGACGCGCACCTTGGACCGGATGCGGAAACAGGGTTGGATTAGCGTCAAACCAGGAAGAGACAGACGGGAGCACCTCTTCGGCCTGACGGCGGCGGGAAAGCGGCAAATGGCAAAAGCCAAGCCACATTGGGATCTCGCTGAATCCAGACTGCGGAAGGAACTTGGGGATAGAGGGTGGAAAGAGATGAAGGAGAACCTGTCTGTGGTAACGAAAGGCGCCATCCAGGCCCAAAGTTTTCTGCAGCCACGATAGATGCATATACATCTATTTCTCAAGGAATGAAATTTCCCAGAAAGTAGGTTTTATGCGGTCCGTTATCTATTTGCCGGCGGCACTGCTCCCGCTCGCGCTATTTCTGGTCAGCCCGGGAGGAGCCGGCACGGGCACGAACCCCGGCAACCATGCCGGGAATAGCGGTGTGCTGGGCATGTTCAGCAGCTTGGAGGTGCAAGTCCTCCGGCCAACCTGATGGAGGTGAAGGCCTAGAGATAATGCAAGGGCTACCGCCGCGAGGCGGGGTCTGAAAGAAGCATGGATCAAATGTGCGAGTCGATGGACAAAAACCGGATACAAGGCGCCAGCGCCGGACGAGCGGGCTACTTACCGCGAAGTCCATATCCATCAAGGGTGCGAAGCGTAGATCCGGCGACTGTGCACAGAAGGCGGCTGAGCTTACCCCAGGAGATCTGCTCCGTGTCGCTTCGGCGACTGAGGTTGTCGAAAGGCGGCCTGACCGCGGAGCAGAAGTCAGCAGAGGGCGAAGTAGGTCATGACGTCGGCAAGGTTAGTGAGGCACTCCGAATGCCGAAAGGCGGAGCAATGGATAGGCCGAGCCGGGAACGATGGTCGAAGGCCCGAACGAGAAGGAGAGGTTAGTAGGCCATGAGTCTCAAGGACGACAAGCAGCAGAATATCCAGATGGAACTGGACTTCTCGTCTGCGCTGACGGGTGAAGCCCGGGAGGCGGGGAGGGAAGAGACTGAATCGTCCGGGGTGGTGAGTGGACCCGAAAGCCCAGCTAGAACGAATCGATTGATGGAGGAAGTATGTGAGCGAGAAAACCTGAAGGCAGCATTGAAGCAGGTGAGGGCCAATAAAGGTAGTCCGGGCGTCGATGGGATGACCGTCGTCGGAATCAAGGATTACCTGAAGCAGCATTGGCCAGCCATCCGGGAACAACTGCTAAACGGGACCTACGAGCCGAAGCCGGTGAGGCGGGTGGAAATCCCCAAGCCGGACGGGGGAGTGCGAAAGCTTGGCATTCCGACGGTGATTTCATAATGCACGTTCCTCCAATCGCATTGAGGATGTCCTCTGAATCTTGCATGAGTTGCGCACCCAGTCTTGCAGTTTCTGTTCGTCGGTTTCGTGGAGTGTAATCCAATACGGGGACCCGGCGTTCAGCCGGCGGCCCTGGATGACACCGCGGTCGATCCAGTAGTAAACCACATTGGGACTGACTCCGAAACGCTTCGCCACTTGTGGAACCGTCAGTTCCTCCGGCCGCACAAGCTGCGCCATGGGAATCTGGTAGCGGTAACGGATCCACTTGATCATAGAGGCAGTGAAGGGTTTGCCCAAGGCGCTGAGCTGCCCTTCTTGATTGAGGCCATCAGCGATATCCCTGTCGGACAAGCTTTGGGCGAGATGCCGAATGCGGTCCACAATCGGGGCGGAATACCGCATGCGGTCCGCTATCTTGGGTGGAAGTCGCACACAAAGATCAGTGCAGGCGCCGCCCTGCCACCGAATGTGAGCCAGAAGCTGTTTGGGATGGAGTAGCTTCTCGACGGTAATATCGGTAATGAGCAGTCGCAACATCCGCTTACGGTCTTTGGCGGATGTGGTGGAAGCATGCCATACACGCGGCAAATCCTTGGCTAGCGCCAGCACCTGAGCTTTCTGCTCGGGGCTGGCGACGCGAGCCTGTTGACGCAGAAATTCCGCGGCTTGTTTCTTGAGGTCCTCCACTTGCAGCAGGGCATCGTTCCAGCGCCGTTCCAGTGTGGCCGCCACCAAACGCTGGGAAGGATCGATTTCTTGATAACGCCGCTCAGCGAGTGCCGCTTCATACTGGGCGCGTTCGAGCCGCATCTGCCATTGGCGCGACAGAGTCCGATCGCGTGACTCCAACTCCGCGAGCGCGGCCAAGGCGAGCTCGATCTCGGCTGGCTGCAGTGCCTTCAGGACTTCCTCCGCAATGGCGGCATCCAGCAGATCACAACGGAAGCTCATGCAGTCCTTGCTCGCCCGACCCTCGCGACGTAGCCGGTTGCAGAGATAGCAGGGATAAATGCCGCCATTGCCTGTGTAGCGCACCGTAAGGGCACGGCCGCAGGCGCCGCACAGCAGCAGCCCTTGTAAAAGAGCCAAGCCCTCACGCGCAGGGCCGGCCAGTAAGGTCTCCTCGCCATTGGTGCGGTTTTTTGCCAAGCGCTCCTGATTCCTAAAGAATTCTTCCAAAGTGATATACCCCTCGTGGTGATCTTGCAAGCGGACACGCCAGTCCGACATGGCGACCGCCTGGATCCGTTTTTGAACCCCACCCTCTGGGTTGATCTGGCGACGATACTGATAACGGCCAAAGACATACATGCCTGCAAAGGCAGGATTTTTGAGCATGCTCAGCACCCGACCGTGCGTCAGTCGACCCCAGATGATCTTGCCATCCCAAGCCCCGCCATAAGCCCGTTTGGGAAAGCGTAATCCGCTTTCCGCAAATCGTTGCATGACCCCAAAGGCGCTGTCGGTTTCGCGAAAGAGGCGGAATACCAAACTGACCGCACCCTGCACTTCGGCGTCCGGGTCCTGGATGGTTCGGCCCTGTTCGTCATAGCAAAGACCGACCGGAAGGGGGAAGCGTAATTCGCCTTTCTTGGCTTTGTTGAGCTTAGCGCCTTGGAGGCGCGCGTGCAAAAAATGAAGCTCGGCCTGGGCCATGGCGCCCTTCAGTCCGAGCAACAATCCGTCGTTGAAATCCGCCGGATCGTAGCAGCCATCTTCGTCGATCACCAGCGTTTCGGTAAGCGCGCACAATTCCAAAAGCCGATGCCAATCGAGATTGGAGCGTGCCAGTCGCGAGACCTCCAAGGCAAACACCGCGCCCACTTGCCCCATCGAGACCTCCGCCACCAAGGTCTTGAAGTCCTCCCGCGCTTCCATTTCGGTGCCGCTCTTGCCCAAGTCCCGATCCAGCGTGTGGATCAGGGATTCGCTCCAGCCCAGTTCCAGCGCCTTCTCGCGCAGTGCATACTGACGCTCCGTGCTCTCCTGATGGTGGCGGACTTGGTACGGCGTCGACTGACGTAAATACACGTAGGCCGGTCGGCTCCGGTGATGCTCTGTGATCTTGGGATTCATGCGAGGCCTCCCCCGTGGACAAAACCTTGGGATCGTCGTCGAGCCAGGCTGCCAACATATTGGCCAGCAGCCGGCCGCCCAATCTCACATCGATCGGTGTGGGGAAGACAGAAGCGGCTGGTTGCATGGCAAGCCGTTAGAGCGCCTCGCGGCGGCGCAGCAGTTCGCGGTTGATCTCGCAGATCGCTTCGAGGATCTCGCGGACGCGATGGTAGTTGGCCAGGAACTCTGCCGTCTGAGCGTAAGACTCCTGCGGCACGTAGTCCATTTGCGGCCGCAAGCCGGGATAGCTGACCGACAAATAATACTTGGGGCCATGACCGGGGCCGTCGGCGCACTTGCATCCCGGCTTGCCGCAACGTTTGTAACGCTCGATGAGCGAGCCGCGCAGGATCGCTTGGAGCGGAGGCAGTTGGCGCAGGAGTGAGTCGCGGCGCTTCCGCAAGGCGGCGGAGGTGTGGTTCTGGATATTCATCGGACCACGTGCACAACTGGTCTGATTCTACAACAAAGAAATACATTTTTCAACCTATTTGTTTGGGCTGAGTGAGCGCTCCGAGCAAAGCGACCAACTCAAGAAGCGACTCGGCGTTGAGCCGTTGTCGCGGCAGCCCGAGTGAGTCGGACAGTGTTGGATCGGCCCAGTCGGTCCATTCGCGCGCAACACTGAAGCTGCCGCGCTCTAACTCGCGAAGGATCAGCGTGTCGACACCCGCTACACGCCGTTTTTTGAGTACTTCGAAGCGCTGGCCGTGCAGCGGGTGGAAAGGATGGCGGATTTCAGCCCATCCCAAAAGCGAACTGGGCTCAAGTGCAGTTCGCGTTGACCGTCCCTTCCGTGTTGGACCGATTTATCCAGCAGGCGGTGATGCAGGTTCTGCAGAGGCGGTGGGACCGGACGTTTTCCGAACACAGCTACGGGTTCCGGCCGGGACGGTCGGCTCATCAAGCGGTGGCACAGGCGCAGCAGTACATCGCCGAAGGCTACGGCTGGTGCGTGGATCTCGATTTGGAGAAATTTTTCGATCGAGTTTCGCACGACAAACTGATGGGCCAGATCGCCAAACGGGTCGAGGACAAGCGGCTGTTGAAGCTCATCCGGGCATTCCTGAATGCTGGGGTGATGGAGAACGGGTTGGTTAGCCCGAGCGTGGAGGGGACTCCGCAAGGAGGTCCCCTTTCGCCACTGCTCAGCAATCTCGTACTCGACGAATTCGACCGGGAGTTGGAGCGCCGGGGACACCGTTTTGTTCGCTACGCGGACGACAGTAACATTTACGTTCGGAGCGAAAAGGCGGGTCGCCGGGTGATGGAAAGCATCACGCGATTCATCACACAAGAGCTCAAGCTCAAGGTGAACGAAACGAAGAGTGCGGTGGCGCGACCGCAGGAACGGAAGTTTCTCGGGTTCAGCTTTACCGCTGGTCCGGAGGCCAGGCGCGTCATTGCGCCGAAGGCTCTGGACCGGTTTAAGCAGCTTATCCGGGAGATCACGCGAAGGGCCAAGAGTGTCAGCATGAAGACGACCATGGAGGAGTTGGCTCCGTACATGCGGGGCTGGCGCAGCTATTTCGGCTTCTGCGAAACGCCTGAAGTGCTGGTGGCTCTAACCCGCTGGGTTCGATTGCGACTTCGGGCTGCTTTGTGGCGGCAGTGGAAAACACCGCGCCGTCGCCGGGCAGCCCTACTGGAACTAGGGGTACGCCCGCGGTTGGCCAGCAATACGGTTGGCAGCGGGCGCGGCCCTTGGTACCTCGCGCGGACTACGGCCCTGTGTGTGGGGCTTTCGAATGCATACTTCAAATCGCTCGGACTTCCGTCATTGTTCGAGGAGTGTTAGCGCAACCGACTCGAACCGCCGTGTACGGACCCGTACGCACGGTGGTGTGGCAGGGGACGGCGGGTGACCGCCGCCCCTATGCCGATCGGAATTCCCGGAGCTCGAGTATTTGAAAGCCGTCAACAGCGTTGCTCCGCCGAAAGACCCACAGTTGCTCTTCCTCCTGATGGCACAGTACTCAAACCTGAACCTTCAGGGTGAGGGCGCCGAGTTTATATCGGCTCGATTTAAGGAATTCGAGCCGCGGCTGGCGGATCCTCAGAAGCTCTCTACTTGAGCGCCATCGCACTATTGCGCGCGCAGCACGCCTCTTCGGTTGCCCTGCTGTACCGGATCGGCTACGTGAACGACACAATCGCGATGCTCGACCGTGCCAGGCGTATGTCGGGAGGGCAGATCTTCGTTGCGAACTGGATCGCGGGCATTGTTCACTCGGAGCTCCCTGGCCTCTTCCGTCAAAGCAAGGCAGCCGAGGCTGAGCTCGCCTGGTGCCTGGATCACGCCGACAGGGCACCGCATGCCGGCTGGTTGCGGGAAGTCGATTATCACCTCGGGAAGCTGCTGCTCGCGAGGGGAGAACGCGAGCAGGCGGAAGAGTATCTACAAAAGAGCGGCTACAAGGATTGGAAACGGCCCATCGCGCTGACCACACCCTTTTCTGAGGACGCCGCCACAGGCCATACTTTCGCTCCACGGCGCATCGCGGCGATTTTGCCGGGACGTGTGTACGTGCTGACCGGCTTTGAGTTCACCGAGTACTATTTCGTCGTATCCGAGGATGGACAGGAATTGATCGGCATCGATGCCGGTACCCGGCCGGACTCCGCGAAGACCGCCTATGAGGCGCTGCGGGCGCAGGTCCCTGGCTTGCCGCCGTTGACGACCATCTTCATTATGCGGATTCCAGTGAAGAGAATAGCCTTTCCGTTGCGATGTGAATAAGGATTCCGGGCGGATGGGAATCGATATTTCTCTCAGCGGCGCTGGCGTTTTTATCATGTACGAGTTTATTCAC
>DATDGT010000355.1:0-5068 GCA_036521975.1 Bryobacteraceae bacterium | reverse complement strand
TAAAGTGCATTTTTGCATGCAGCAACGCAGCTAGGGATGATGCGACCTAAGAGAGCAATCTGTAGGCCAACGGACGGGGCTGTAAAACGCCCAAGCCGTAGAACTGAAGGCAGCCGCCTGGTTTCTATCGCGAAATCCCCTTCGCACCACGAAACACCCCGACCGGCGTGCTTGCCGATTCCGGTCGTGAATGATAAAGGACGTTGTCGTCCGTCAGCCGCTCCGCTGTTCCGGGAAGTTGGATCGGATTCCTTCCGACGGAAAGGGCCACTCGTACAAAGCTCGGGATTGGTGACGCGGGCCCTAAGTCCGCGCTTGGGAAGTTTGGGATTCAGCGGGGAGGCATCCGCCCTGTTGTGGCGCAATATCGGCGTCTATTCGTGCACCTCGCCGCGCCCTCTGGACGCCTCCAGTAGCTCGATAGTCGAAGCCAGCTTGGGCGCTGACTAGCACGGGGATTGGGAAGAGAGCCCAGCGGTGGACGGGGCCGGATCAGCCTTTTGGGCTTAATCGATTGCAGTACAGCACGGCGTTGGTCGAGAACTGAGCACCCGAATCATCGGCTCTCAAATTTGAGCAAAAGCTAACTTGAACGAGGCGCTGAGCTACTGGGTCAATGGCGCGCGGCGGGATGGCCGGAATCTGGAATTGTGATCGGGGTGCGGGGTGCGGGAGTCAACCGATGGCGTTTGCGCGCGGCGACGCGGGACTATATACTTTTGGAGTGGCAAGAGGATTCAGATGAAAGCTGCAAATCGAGTATCGTGGGCTTTGGTCGCGGTGCTGTTGTGCGTATTGCCCCTTTTCGCGCATCATTCCTTTACCGCGGAGTTCGACGGGAGCAAGACCGTGACATTGCGGGGAGTGGTCTCCAAAGTCGACTGGATCAATCCGCACATCTTCGTTTATCTGGACGTGAAGGACGATACCGGAAAGACGACCACCTGGGCACTGCAATCGCTGCCGCCGCTGTTCTTTCGCGGAAGCGGCTTGACGAAGGACGTATTGCTGAGCAACAAGGAGGAGGTGACCGTGACGGCGAACCCGGCCAAAGACGGGACGCACGCCTACGGGTTCATGACCAAGTTGAGTTATCCGGACGGCCACGTATTCAGCATGTCTCCGCAAGACGCCGACCCCAGCCTGCGGAAAGGACAGAAATAGCGTCGAACTCCGGCAACTCGCCCCAGCGTCAGACAAGGTATCAGGAGGGAAACTATGGCATCGGTAATCGTAAATCGCCGAACAATACAGCCCGCCGTGCTCGCCACGGCCATCTTGATCACGACAGTGAGCGCTACGGCGCAAACCAATTATTCTGCGGAAGCCGCGAAGAACCCAGGCGCGGCCTCGAAGACGACGCCGCGCATGGCGGACGGGCACCCCGACCTCAATGGCGTCTGGCACCACTTTTTTGGCATCGGCACGATCGAGAAGGTGGGCGATAGCTTCGTGGTCGGCGGGGCGTTCAGTCCGAAGTCGGCCGCGGTCTACTCGACTCCTCTGGGCGATCCCAAGCCGGAGTACAAACCGGATTTCGTGGCCAGAGTGAAATCGCTCAATGATAACCAGGTGAAGGAAGATCCAACGCTGCATTGCATGCCGCCCGGAGTTCCGCGCTTGGGGCCTCCGCATCAGATCGCACATACGCCCAAGCAGGCGATCTTCCTCTATGCCGATAACACGGGCAATCAATGGCGCGTGATTCCGCTCGACGGACGCCCCCACGGGACCGATCCCGAGATCGGCGCGACATATAACGGCGACTCGGTGGGGCACTGGGAAGGCGACACGCTGGTGGTGGACGTGACCCGGCTCACTGATGAAACCTGGCTGGGAGACAACGGCTTGTTCCACAGCCGGAAACTGCACGTCACGGAACGGCTGCGGCGGGTGGGAGACACGATTGAGTACAAAATGACTGCGGAAGATCCCGAGGTTCTCCAGAAGCCATGGACTCTGTCGCGCATGCTGACACTTCAGCCTGACGCGCTGGAAGAAGCCGCACCCTGCGTCGACAAAGACGCCGGGCATTACGTCACGCTCGAACATCACGACAATACCAGGTAGGTTGGCGGGCTGGAGACCGTGAATTCATCCTCGCCGAACGAGACCAGCACCTGGTTGAAGACCGCTCCCCTGAGTGCCGGATAGCCGGCATCTCTCAGCCCGTCGGCATTGGGCAATGCAAATCCGGAGGCGCCGGGAATTGGAATAAGTCCGCGTCTAGCAGAAAAAGGCGCGGATTTTACAAATTCGCGATCCCTATTTCAGTGCGTAGATGTCGTATCTGACCATCGTGCCGACGCGCTCGCCGACGCCGACCGCCTGCAGTCGCGTGAGCCACACGTAGCGTGAATCGCCCGTCTCGAACAGTGGGGCAATCCGCAGGGATGCGCCTGCATCCGTCGTCTGGCCGATGCCGTTGTACGTTACCAGAATCAGCGCCCCATCGTCCGTCTTCAGGGTGAGGCGAACGTCGAGCCGGTAGCTTCCGTCCTCCCGGTTGGTGATCCAGTCCCCGGCCGGCGTCTGGACAGATGCCTTGACACGCGGGCCTTCGAAGCGGCCGCCGACGACCTGCACGATCGTGCGCGTCCCCTGCGGGCCCTTTTCGACAACGCTGCGGGTGCCGGTTTCGGCGCGCAGCGTGCCGAGGTACTCAAACGCCGGTGCGCGAGGCGGCTCGGCCCCCGAAGTGGCCGTAGGGGGTCGCGGGGTGGAAGTCTGAGCCAAAGTGACTAAACCGGATACAGCCATTCCGAGGCAGACGAGCAACACACTTACGATCCGCACAGGCCCTCCCTTTATTGCAAGTCTCATTATAGAAGAAGAAAGAGGAATCGCGCCGCTATTGCTCCGCGTGGCGGCTCGGCGCTGCAGGTGTCCGTTGCCGGCGCGATGACTACAGTGGGAAGCATGCCCGCCGTGCCGCAGCTCTTATGGAATAGTGCTTGGCCAGCAGCACCGGCGGTGACTGTAGGCTCAAGTCTGCTTTTGAATTTTCCCGGCACGTTCACTTGACGATTACAGGCGGCGCCGACTTGCGAGCGCTCAGGGGAACGGGACAATGCCCGCGCCGCTTCAATCGACCAATCGCGCTTCAGTTTCGACGTATGGAAAACAACTTGCGTTTGAACTGAAAAAGAGCGATCCGATCCGCATCGCTGGAACGGTGAACGTTATCGCACATTATCGGTTGGCATTCGGGCGTTCGATGACGGCAGGGCGCTCCGCTAGCTCTGCCAATCGCGCATCGCTCCGCATGCGCATTTTTGGTCGGGCGCTGGCCGGCGATGACATCGCGCAACGTGGGTGTCTACGAAAAGCCAGAAAAATCACGGATCCCTATTGAGGGGTTTACCGCCCGGCAGCTATTCGGCTTAGCACATCAGCAGCGGCTCGGCGTACTTGCTCGCTCTCGTCGTGCAGAGCAGCCGTCAGAGCCGGTACGGCACCATCAACTTCTGGTTTGACACTACCCAAAGCATAGGCGGCGGCACGCCGCACCTGCCAGTTGTCATCACGCAATGCAGCGGTTAGGGCTGAGATCGCACTGCCAACGTGCCGAATGTTCCCCAATGCATAAATTGCGGCGCGGCGTACCTCCCAATCCTGATCATATAGAGCGGAAAGCAGGACCGGAACCGCCGTGGGTCCCATCTTTCCCAAGGCGAGAGTGGCAGCTTTGCGCACTTGCTCGCTTTCATCACGCAGGGCGGCGACCACATTGGGAACAGCACCTACTGCAGCGACGCCTATTGCGCCCAGCGCTTCGGCAGCCGCCTCCCGCACAAGACCGTTCTCATCCTCCAAAGCGGCACTTAACGCTGCTACGGAGTCAGATGCGCTGGCTCCGATCACTCCCAACACCTCAGCGGCGGCCTGGCGGACGTCCGCGCTGTCATCACGGAGAGCAACCTTCAGGGCTGGCACGGCGGCACCAGTAGCCCGTCCGAACCTTTTCAACAGGGCCGCGGCGGCGTGGCGCACCTGCCATGTCTCGTCATCTAGAGCGGCGATCAGAGCCGGCTCGGCATCAGAAGTAAGGTATCCCGTCCTCTTTCTTAATCCGACGGCGCCGATGATCCAATCGTATTTTGCCGCGTTCGCCCGTTTCGCAAACGTCGCCTCAGCTAATGCTGTAGACCCATCCTGTGTGGAGGGAATGTCTACGAGGGCCCCTGCATCCAGCAAGATTTGGGCAATATGATCGTGTCCTTCTCGTGCCGCCACATGAAGCGGAGCTAGCCCGAGGTCAGAGTATCTTCTCGGGTCGAACGGTCTGGGCGTGAAGTCTGCGACAGCGTTCACGTCCGCCCCCTTTGAGAGCAAATAGCCAACCATCTTTGATTGCCCTGCTGCGACGGCCCGGTGCAGAGGCGTACGTCTGTGGTCATCTTCCTTGCTATTGATATCCGCACCAGACGAAATCAGGAATTCGGCAATGTCAATCAGTCCTCTGCGCGCAGCATCGTGAAGGGGTGTCCCCTCGTATAACCGACGCGCATTTAAGCTGGCTCCATTCGCCACCAGAATTTTGACGACCTCAAGATGAATATGATCTGGGGCGATCGCCGGGGCGTAACAGATTGCAATGTGGAGTGGGGTTCCTTCCCAATCGAGGTTCTCATTCACGTCGGCTCCCTCGACGATTAGCCGCGAGACCTTAGCCTCATTGCCGCTCATGGCCGCCACGTGGAGCGCATGTTGCGTCAAATCGGCCCTCGGATGATAGTCCACTTCGGTCCTCCTAAAGGCGTAGAATACCGTTCTCCGAACGATGGATCGCCAGCATGAACTCTGGATATCCATTTCGAGGTCGCGCTTCAGGTAATCTCATACTTCCCACAGCGATCTGCGGGACCCTCCTGAGACCTAAGAATTGTCGCGAAGACCGCGAGCGAAAGGCATCGCCCCAGCCTGTTAAGTCCGGCCGCACAAATAACTGTTATCGAATTGTCGTTCCTATTTCATAATCCGCCTTCACTGCCCCGCTGAGCAGCAAAGGCCAAATTGCTAGCGGCACCTTGTGGGCGTGCTTCATTGTCGTTGGACTTGGTGGTAG
>DATDGT010000354.1:0-2742 GCA_036521975.1 Bryobacteraceae bacterium | reverse complement strand
GGCGGCCCGCCGGGCGGGGCTGAAGCGCGTGATCATGCCTCGCGGCAATCAGAAGGACCTGCGCGACCTGCCGCTGGAAGTGCGGCAGGAGATGGAGTTCGTCTTCGCCGACCGCGTCGCGGACGTGCTGACGGCGGCGCTGCCGGACTTAGCGGTATTGGCGCCGCCGGCCAAGGCCGCGTGAGTTACCTGCTCTCCGATTCGAGCTTCTCCATTCGTTCGCTGAGAGTGCGGATTTCCGGTGCCTGGCGCTGTAGCTCGTTCAGCAGCAACGAATCGAGCACCTGATACTTCACCGTCTCGATCTGGCGGTCGGCGGAACGGGCGACGAGATCTGGGAAGACCTCTTCCACCTCCTCAGCGATGAGGCCGTACTGGACGGGCTTGGAGCCGTCGTCGAAAGGCTTCTGATAGCGGAAAGTGACGGGGCGGAGTTGGAGGATTGCGCGGCTGGCGTCGCCCATGTCCTGGATGTCCTCCTTGAATCGCGCTGAGGAGCTGATTGTCCCCAACTGGCCGTTCGAGTCGACGACCACGGTAATGGCATCGTTGTTGCCGGTGCTGATCCCGCGAATACCGGCGGCGAAGAACGAGGTCTGGGTTCCGGGCGTGCCGATTCGAATGGTGTTGTTGTCGGCAGACGCGCCTTGGCTTCCGATGTGGATATTGTTGCTGTTGCCCCCCGACACATTAATGCCGGCCTGAAACCCGATCCCGATATTGTTGTTTCCGGATGTAGTGCCCACCGCACCGTCACCTATTGCCACGTTCTTGTTGCCCGTTGTGTTATTCGCGGCCGCGCCGTCGCCCGTCGCCACGTTATTACTCCCGGTAGTGTTTTGCCCGAGTGCCGCGAAACCGCTCGCAGTGTTCTCATTCCCCGAGGTGTTCAGGCCGAGCGCACCGTGGCCGACGGCGGTATTTACGCCCCCAGTAGTGTTGTTGGCGAGGGCGGCGGCACCCACCGCCGTGTTCACGGCTCCGCTGGTGTTCGCATCCAGGGCGCCCGCGCCGACTGCGGTGTTGTCGGTCCCCGTGTTACTCTGCAGCGCACCAACCCCCAAGGCGGTGTTGTTGACTCCCAGCGCAGCACCTCCGACCGCCGCGTAATACCCGTTGATGTCGATCACCAAGTCCGTAGGATTGTTTGCGTACACGTCCACCGAGCCATTTGCGCCACCGGGCACAATCGCCGCGTTGCTCGTAATAGAACCCAGTGACCAGACCAGCGTCGCCGCGACCGGAAGCGGCTGGCCGGTCGGGTAGGCAGTGATGAAGCCGGTCGATCCCGGCGCGGGGACGACGGTGATGTTGAGCGAGTAGGCTTGGGCAGCGGCGGGAATCGAGCAGGTCGTGCTCGATTGTATCGGGAAAGTCCGGCTAACTCCGGCGGTGAGGCTCGGCGCTCCGAATGCACCAGGAAATCCCTGGGAGGCTCGCGTATCGATAACGCGGCAGGGCGTCATCGCGACGAACACGAGAGGATTAGCGTTCGCGGGTAAACTCGCTGCCGCAGCTTCACGCGCCTGGGGCTGCCAATACAGCGGAGCCGCCCAATGCTTGAGCATAACTGGATCAGGATTCCGCGTTGCCTGGCCGGTCAGTAGCGTCGGCACCATGGCGGCGAAACAAGCGGCTCGAAACAATCCATTCTCGTTCATCTTCAGTTTTCCTCCTTGTAGCTCGGGCCAATCGTACCAAAGGCGGATACCATGTTGGAGAATGGTAAGGGGCTGGAGATGCAGATCACGCTGAACGTGCCGGAAGAGGTCGCCCGGAATTTCGGGGACGACGCGCAATCAATCGAGCGCGCCGCGCTCGAGGCGCTCGCGTTGGAGGGAGTTCGTTCCGGCGCCCTTTCGCGCGGCCAAGTACGAAGGCTACTCGGCTTTAAGACACGCTACGAAGTCGACGGTTTCCTGAAGGTTCATGGGATCGCGATTCAAGACAGCGCCGAAGAGGTTCATCGAGACAGCGAACTCGTGTTGGGCCTCGGCCGCAAGTGATCGTCGTCGCCGATACATCCCCCGTTCATTATCTCGTTCTGATCCAGGCCGAGGAAGTGCTTCCGAGGCTGTTTCAACGGGTATTGATCCCAGCCGAGGTATACGCGGAACTATGCGATCCGGACGCTCCGCCGCTGATAAGGGAGTGGATTTCCGCGCTACCGCCATGGCTCGAGATTCAGCCCGCAAGCGCCGTTATCGATGCAACCCTGAAGGCGCTGGACCGAGGAGAGGCAGCGGCGATCCAGCTCGCCGAGGGCATGCGCCCGATGGCTTTCTTATTGATGGACGATGCGAAAGGCCGGCGCGAAGCAGTGCGCCGCGGGATTCCGAACACTGGAACGCTTGGAGTTTTGGAGGCTGCGTCGAAGCAAGGCTACGTTATGCTCGCGGACGTTTTGCCGCGACTGCTCAGAACCAATTTCTACGCGCCGACGCAATTGATCGAATCTCTCTTGGCGGACGAGCGAGGTAGGCGTGGGAGCCCCTGATTCGCGCGCCAGGACCCGCTGCAGTTGGCGTTCATGATCGCGTCATTAATGAACTTGGACGCTTCCAAAGAGCAGGCGCTGCTGGAAACTCCGACGCGGCTGGGAGGGTTAAGGATGGTCCACGGCTGGCTTTCGCACGAAGTGGATGTGCTGGAGCTGCGCAACAAGATCGCGAACGAAGCTCGCGAGGAGATGTCCAAAGAACAGCGCGACTACATCCTTCGCCAGCAAAAGCGGGCCATCGA
>DATDGT010000353.1:0-2858 GCA_036521975.1 Bryobacteraceae bacterium | reverse complement strand
GACGATGGCGGCATCATGGCGCTGCGGGTGCGGGACTATAAGTTGGTGTTTCAAGTGCAGCGCGCCCTGACCTCAAATGTCTGGGCCGAGCCCTTTGTCCATCTACGGGTTCCCCACATCTTCCACCTTCGCCGAGATCCTTTCGAACGTGCGGATTTTAACTCCCAGGTCTACTGGAAATGGGTATTCGATCACGCACCATACCTGTACCTAGCGCAGGCCGTCGTGAAGCAACAGGTCGACGACTTCGTCAAGTATCCGCCACGGCAGAAGGCAGCGTCGTTCAACCTTGACACGGTTATGCAGCAATTAGGGCCGGCGATGGCGGCGGAAAAAGCGAAAGAAGCAAAGCAAGCTGCAGCACACCACAAGCCAGAACTAGCGGGCGTAAAGGCCAAAGCCAGCTAGGAAAAGGGACGATCGTCCCCGTATAACGAGAAATAAAACTAACGCCTTCCCCGGTGGGCGAGCCGCCCGCCGGGGATTTACTTTGTGTGCCGAGCATGTTCGACAGCTTGGAGGTGAAAGTCCTCTTCACAACGTGATGGACGGGAAGTGATAGCGAAGCGCAAGGGTGAAATAACACTCGCCGCGAGGCGAGGCCTGAAAGAAGCGCGGAGCCAAGAGGCGAGCCGATGAACAAGAACTGGATACGAGGCCTAGGGTGGCGGGCGAGCGAGCAAATGATCGCGAAGCCCATATTCATCAAGCCCACTGGTGGTAAATCCGGGGGTTGCGCGTCGAAGGCGATCGAACTTACCTCGGGAGATCTGCGGCATGTCACGGAATGGTGACTGAGGGTGAAGCGATTCATCCTAACCGTGCCGTAGAAGTCAGCAGAGGGCAAAGTAGGTCATGCAGTCGGCAAGGATATCGAGGCACTCCAAGGCCGAAAGGCGGAGCAACCGATGGGCCGAGCCGGGAACGGTGATCGAAGGCCCGAACGGTACCCGGCAAGGGGATGAAAGGGAAGGGCAAGTAAGTGGCGCGACTCATGAGCGGACAGCGGCAGAAAAACCGGCCCGCACAAGGGGAGCTGGCCTTTCCGGCGGAAAGTAGGAGTGATGCTCCGAAGGCCGCCGAGAAAGGGACCGAAACGCTAATGGCGAAGCGCAGATCTGAAAGCCTGGCCGGAACTGAACGACTGATGGAAGAAGTCTGCGAGCTGGAAAACTGCAAGCAGGCACTCCAACGAGTCAAGGCGAACAAAGGCAGTCCGGGAGTGGACGGGATGACCGTCGACGAACTACCGGAATACCTGAAGCAGCATGGGCCAGAGATCGGGGAACAGCTACGAAACGGAACCTACCAACCGCAACCGGTACGGCGAGTGGAGATCCCGAAGCCGGACGGCCAGGGAATGCGCAAGTTAGGCATTCCTTGTGTGCTGGATCGTTTTGTTCAGCAGGCGGTATTGCAGGTTCTGCAGAAGCGCTGGGATCCGACGTTCTCCGCACACAGCCACGGTTTTCGACCGGGGCATAGCGCTCAGCAAGCGGTGCACGAGGGGCAGCCGTACATCGCCGAAGGATACCGCTGGGTGGTGGATCTCGACTTGGAAAAGTTTTTTGATCGAGTGAATCACGACCGTCTGTTAGCGGCGGTGGCCGAGCGCGTGGCTGACAAGCGAATGCTCAAGCTGATCCGAGCGTTTCTGGAGGCCGGTGTAATGGAGGATGGGTTGGTGAGTTCGGTGGAGGAAGGGACGCCTCAGGGCGGTCCGCTTTCACCCTTACTTTCCAACTTGGCGCTGGACGAACTGGACCGGGAGTTAGAGCGGCGCGGTCACCGCTTCGTGCGTTATGCCGATGATAGCAACATCTATGTAGGCAGCGAACGAGCCGGACCACGAGTGATGGAGAGCGTTACACGCTTCATCACGCACCGTCTCAAGCTCCAGGTAAATCAGGCGAAGAGCGCGGTGGCCCGACCGGGGCAAAGGAAGTTTCTCGGATTCAGCTTCACCGGCGAACGAGAACCCAGGCGGCGGATCGCCCCCAAGGCTATCGTTCGCTTCAAGGAGCGAGTTCGGAAACAGACGCAGAGAACCCGCGGCATCAGCTTAAAGCAGATGGTCAAGGAAATTACGATCTACCTGCGCGGCTGGCTCGGATACTTCGGCGACTGTCAAACGCCCTCGGTGCTGCAACGGCTTGAAACGTGGCTACGCCGCCGACTTCGGTCGGTGGTGTGGAAGCAATGGAAGCGCGGACGAACTCGGTTTCGCGAACTCCGAAAACGAGGGATTCGTAAGGACCTGGCGGCGCAAACTGCCGGCAGCCCGCACGGCCCTTGGCGGATCGCGAACTCGCCCGCTCTGAACATGGCTTTGCCGACTGCTTACTTTACACAGCTTGGACTTCCGCCTATGGTCGTGCGGTCTTAGCTCAAGCCGCCGAACCGCCGGATGCGGACCCGCATGTCCGGTGGTGTGGGAGGGGAGGACAGGCAACTGTCTCCCCTATCCCGATTTGCAAACGCGGCGACAGGGTGAGCTTTCGCGGTGTCCATAGCAGCAAGCAGTTCTCACGCTGGGAGGACGCCATGTTTAAACACGGCATGTTTGCCGACAGTTTGCTGGAAACTTCATGGGACCATCGCTCGCGCCGCAGTTTGACGACTCTGACTTCGTTTGGAATGCAGGCCGTCGTGGTCGGCTTGCTGCTGCTAATTCCGATTCTTACAACCGTAGGTTTGCCGGCGGCAAGGGTTCTGCCGACTCCGGTCTCGTGGGGCGCGCCACCGCCACCGGCTCCAGTGCATCATGAGAGCGTCACCACTATTCAGAGCAATTTTGCGTCACATGTTCTGGTCGCGCCGCCCTCGATCCCACCGCATGTAGCTCATATCGAGGAAAC
>DATDGT010000352.1:0-2308 GCA_036521975.1 Bryobacteraceae bacterium | reverse complement strand
TCATTATGATCTCCTTGAATTGAAAACCGCCCCTCGTGCAGAGCCGTCGCCATTTGGCAGTCTATCAGAGACAGCAGTGGAATGGCCGCCTCAATGCGGCTCTCATGGAATCCCGTATACTGCCTGCTGTGCGCGAACAGCATATACAGTCTCGTAGAAGCCGATTAATGAAACCTAACGTCCTTTATGTGGCGCTATCCGAGGTCAGTTGTCCGACGGTGTTTTTTCGATGCGGTCGATGACTAAAGTGTCCACAGGAACCTTGGCATACACCACTTTCAGCCCGAGTTGCTTGTCGAGCGCTTTTTCGATGGCGCTTAGAACGTCTGGGAGAGTGCCTGGCGTAGTGAAGGCAAAGGCTTCGTACTCAAACGTGAAATCGTACCGCCCGCTGATGCCGGTTTTGTCCGAGACTGGGGCCGACTCAAGCCACATTCTGCCAACTGCCGCGCCGCCCACAAATCGTGACCCCAGCCGGGAGCCCGAGAAGCTGGCGAATTCCGCTATTGAGGTGGCGCGGAAGCGTAAACGCGTATGCCCGGCCTGATAGATGATCCCCCAACGCACGCCGCGGCGGGGTAGTGTCGGAAAGCCGTCCTCACCTACCCCGACTTCGCCTAGTTCGGGATCTTGCAAACGTTCGCTGGGGTCTGCTGCTATTTCTTTCAACTTGAATTCACCGTCACCCCTGCGTAATTCGTAACCCGGGACGATCTTGGTCTCTAGATGCGCAGCTAGGTGAAGGCGGTCCGCAAGAAGACTGCGCAACATCTGCTTTGCTTCTTGCTGTGACGTTTCTATTGGGACGTTCGCGACGATATCGTATCGCTGCGTGACAATGACGTCGGGTCCACGGATCTGGTCGCGCGACACGTCGAACGCCTCAGAGAGGATTTGATCAAGCGGCACGCGCAAGTACGTGATTCGCTCCGGGTCAGTGCTGCCCGGGCCGCCGATGCGCCGGCCGTTGATGTAGGGCCGTTCTTCGCGCGCCTCGCGTGCGGTCGAAGGGTGCATCGACGCAACCTCGAATTCGAGGTTAGGCGTCTGCTGCCCGCGTGAGGCAATGTTCGCGACGATCAAGAAGCCGAACACACTAGAAGCAAGGACAATGCGCATGGATGGACACCTCCCGCCTAGCTCGATCATACAGGAAGCTGCCAAACCAATTGCCGATAATCCGGCGTTATGTCACCATTCGCCAAACCGCCCCCCACAAACCTGGACAGGCAACGCAGGCCGGATGGGCGCAACGAACCGTCCGCCGATCACGACCATCGGTCCGGGAATGCGTTCATAGTCGGGCCCGCAATCGGCAAGGGGAATCATCGAGCCCAGTGGATACGCGACGTCGGCGGTCAGGATGATATAACCTTGTTCTGCCAGAATTTGCTGAGCAGAAGCCGGTTTTTTCACTCCTTACCTCGCACTCGTTATCAATTCGACCGCCCTGTATCCCGTCCTCACCACTGCGAATAGGCTCATTTTCGCGGATCTCGAATTGTAATTGGGGGTATGGCAGCCGCCGCGTGAGCCGCGAATTCCTGACTCACTTGCTGCACCTCCGATTGGGCATCGCGGTTGGGGCCTCCAGTTCGTCCCGGCCGACGCTCGGCGCGAAGGGCCCGATCCTGATCCGATGCGGGCCACCTTTCTGTCTTATATACACGTTACGTTTGAACGGTCACACTTGTAGATTTTGATCGATCCTGCATTTGATTCATTGAAGGTACTGTTTGAACCATTCGAGGACCGGTTTCATAGCTTCATTTGTCCTCTTCCCATACACGTCGAAGTGTACGCCGCCTTCTAGAGTGAAGAGCTTCTTCGGTTCCTTAGCCTTACCATATAATATATTGGCGTCATCAGCCTCGAGCTCGTCCTTCTCAGCTTGAACGAAGAGAATTGGTGTTGGAGACACCTTGTCAATAATCTCTTCCGGCTTGTAGCCCAACCACCCATCAACGGTTGCGAGAGTTGTGCTGTTGCCTTTTTCCTTTTCCACCTGTTCAGCACTCTTCAAGGAAGAGCTCAGATCAGGAGGTATTATCAGTACCGAATCGGTTCCCTCTCCCAAAAACCCACGGAAGTCTTTGGACTCGCCAGTCAAAACCCTGTTTATCCTGTCCTCTTGAACTTTTTGCATTAGAGTTTCCCACTCCTGCTCGGTTCGAAATCTTCGCATTCTCCGCTCGCCATCACCGACCAAGACCATTGAGGCAACACACTTTACTCGTCGGTCTTGGGCTGCTATGTATGCTACTTCTCCTCCCCCCAAACTTACACCTAACAAGGCGATTTTGTCAGG
>DATDGT010000351.1:0-76586 GCA_036521975.1 Bryobacteraceae bacterium | reverse complement strand
AATACCGCTGCTCGTTTCACTCCCACAGAGCACGCCTTCGGCGTGGATGGCAGCCCTGATCTCGCTCCCGTTCCCAGTCCCGTTCTCGGATTGGGTCAGTTCAGCCGAGTTCTACTGGTCTACTCTTGCCAAGCGCCAAAGGCCATTTCCCAACATGGCTGTTCCAGTGATCCATGAAGGAAGTTTTGCCTGGCGTTTTGGGGTCGCCGCGGTCAATCGGCAGGCATACGGTATATCGCCGGAGCTTCGGATGCTTTAGAAGTGCATTTTCGAAGGACTTCGCGATCTGCCCCCATTCAGAAGTCTGCGGAGCTTGCCTGAAGAACTTCGCCTGTATACCATAAACATCGCCATTCAAGAGTTCCCAATATGCTTCGATGCCGCCGTCCTGGGTTCCTTTGCGCACGAATTGACGTGCATAATTTGGCGGCTCTGCGGCAAATAGCTGAACACATAGTTCCTCGAAGGCTTTTTGCTGCGAGTTGTCCAGTGGCCGTAAATTCGTCCAGTCGAGCGATGTGGGCACAACCCGCAATCATACCAGCGGTTTGACGCATAAGAACCTGGCGGCGGGCCTAATCCTGGTTTCCTGATTTTGGTACGCCCTCGCCGCCCGAAATCGATCTATACACCCACCGGGCGGTCGTGGCGCCGTCCACATTGCGCGCCTTCGCGGTTTCGCGCAATGGCTTCCCTTGCTCCTGGGGTTCGATAACCCGATCCCGGCGAAACACGGCTCGGGGCCGGCCAACAGGTCTTCGCTTCGGGTCCCTTGCGCCAGCGCTCGTTGCAACGCAGTGCGGACGTGCTCCAGAATCCCGCTTACGGCCTCGACTATGGGGACACTCTCACGGGCTGAGGCCTGTCTTATGGTACTAAATCCTGTTACTTCGTTAACCGCGCTGATTTTCTCATGCGGCGACCTGCAGACTGTTGCATCGCGTTCTCCTGGTTGGTGTTTTCGTCATCGGTAGAGCGACAGAGTGCGCGACCGAGAAAGTGAGACAGCGTGCGATATCCCCGCTTGTGGGCGGCCGTCAGCGCATGCGCGAGCGAAGGAAGTCGATCAGCGCTTTGCGTTCTTCGGCGTCCAGTTTGCCGTCGTGGTTTTTGTCGAACCACGCTATCAGCAAAGTCAGTTGCGCGCGCTGGGCGGCGGGGATTTCAGGAGGCAATTCCATGCCGCTATCGCCCTGCTCGAGAAACGCGTCGATATATTGCATCGCCATTTCCTGTTGAAATGCCCGCTGATCGGCGCCGGGCGCGAGAGCCACGCCCAGGAACACCAGCGCCATTTCGTCCGTGGTCTGCTCGCCCCAATGCACGCGCACCGGCGGGTCCGCCGGATTGCGCGGATTCGCGGTGGAATTGTCGTAGGTATATTCGAATTCGACGCGGGTGCCTTTGGGAAGCTTCACCGGATCGGCGTAGCGGTATTGTCCTTGCCAGTTGAAATCCCAATCCTTGATCCGGATCAGCGGCTCGACGGTTCCGTCGGGAAGGCGCGCGTCGACTTTCATGTCCTTGCAGAGATAATGCGCGTGCGGCGAGATTCCCAGCACCGTCACGTCCTCGGGAAGAGTCACCGCCGATTTCACCACGTAATGCGATTCGCCGGGCGGAATATCGATGGCGCGCGAATTCACCAGCACCAGGCCCAGGGGAACGCTCGGCGGCTCGCCGAATTTCAATCCCAGGGACGATTGATCCGTTTCTACTTTGCCCGATAGGTGGTAATGAATCTGCAGCACCAAATCGCTTCCCGCACGCACGGGAACGGAAATGCCTGCAGCGCGCACCTCGGGATCGATACCCGGCGCCCAGCCGCCCAAGATCGCGGGCGGCACGAATCCCGGGCCGCCAAAGCAACTGTAGCTGTCTTTACCGCCGGCGAGCTTGCGCCCGGCTCCCGTGGGGTCGGTGAACAAAATCGCGTGATGCACCACTCGGCGGTTATCGGGGCGGAACTCAAAAGCCTTCACGTAGACATCGTGATCAAGGTTCATCGGGATCACGAAACAGCGGAACTGATCGGCGCCCCCAGCGGGGAGCGTGTATTTCGAAGGCAGCGTGAAGATTGTGTCGGGCGTTCCTGCGCGCCATCCTTCGGTGAAAACCGGCGGGTCGGGCTTATCCGCGGGATCGCCTTCCGGGGCCCCATTCGCCGCCCATTCGCCGATTAGCGCGATCTGCTCATCGGTCAGACGGCGCTCGTTTTGAAAATGGCCATAGCCGGGTTCCGGCTTCCACGGCGGCATGTAGTGGCTGGCGGTAACCGCGGCCAGAAGCTTGGCGCGTTTGGCGGCGTCCTGATAGCTCAGCAGCGGAAACGGAGCCACTTCCCCTGTATGATGGCAGCCCGCGCAATTGCGATAGAGAATCGGCGCGATGTCTTTGTTGAAGGTCGGAGCGTTGAACGCCGGCACGGCCGAAGCGGCCAAAGCAGTCGCGCACATCAAAACGATAGATTTCATCGGCTCACGAGATTAATTGCACAGCCTACGGCCGGCGCGGAGGCCTTCGTCACGCGCTTGCCTGTAAGCGTCTCATCCAGCGCCTGGCGCAACTCGTGCTGCGTGGCTTGCGGCCGATGGGTTCCCAGGCTCTCCACTTGATTATCGATCCGGCCCAAATATTTCAGTTCGCCGCGCGCGGAAAGCAGAGCCGTTTCCGGGGTCACGTCCGCGTTCGTCAGCCGGATGAGCGCTTGATGCGGATCGATCAGCACGGGGAAGGTGTAAGAGAAATCCCGCACATGTTTGCGGACTTCTTCGAGAGGCGTATCCGTATCAGCAATGACTCCGTAGAATCGGACGCCGCGCGCCTGATAATCCTGGGCGATACGATTCATCTCCGGCACGTAACCGTTGCTGATGGGGCAATCGGTAGTGATGAAATACAGCACCACCCCCGACGACTTGCTCCACTCGGCTTCGGTGTGAGTGGCGCCGCTCGAGTCGGCCAGCGAGAATTTGGGCGCGATCACCCTGCGCGCCTGCGGCGCGGCGGCGCATAACGCACCGCAAAGAAGAACGGGAATCCAGCCTTTCATGTCCTCGTCTCCTATTGTAGTCTTCGCGGCGCGTGCGCGAGATGCATCGTTTACCATGAAGGTTCAATGACGGCTGCTGTGGCTACGAAACCGGATTATGGGCTGGATTCGCCCACGACTGTGCGAAGCATGTTTTCGCGCGGCGGCTGGACGCTGGCTTTCGCGCTGGCCTTGTATTTCATGAACCGCGTCGAATATCCCGCCCCCGCCGCGCACTTACTGATCGCGGTGGGAGCGATTGGCGCGGCATTTCTGGCCGCGGGGTTCTTCATGGTCTGGTCGAGCCGCGTGGCAAAATTCCAGGTTCGCGAGAAGACCCTCACGGGAGTCGGGTTGCGCGGGGACGAGCGCGTGCTGGATTTGGGCTGCGGAACCGGAGTGATGCTGATCGGCGCGGCCAAGCGGCTAAAATCGGGACGCGTCACGGGCGTGGATTTTACCGGCTCGGGCGAGGCGGCCAAGGAAAACGCGAAGCTCGAAGGGGTTGCGGATAAAGTCCGCGTCGATTCCATTAGCCATTCGAAGCTCGCTTATCCCGATGGGCATTACGACGTGGTTTTATCCGCGTTGGCTTTGCATCAGATCGACGCGCAAGAGGAGCGCGCCCGGTTTCTCCGCGAGGCATTTCGGGTGCTGAAGCCGGGAGGCCGGATGGCCATCTTCGACGTGCTTCGCTCCGGAGAATACGCGAGCGTTCTTCGCTCGCTGGGCGCGCGAGATGTCGAACTCTCTCCCACGCGCTTTCTCTGGTGCCTTCCGGCGCGGACGGTCACGGCAAAGAAGTAGATGCCGGGCGTGATTCGGCGGGCGGCGCTTCGCCCGCTTGCCAAAATCAATCTCGATCTCCGCGTCCTCCACAAAAACCCCGATGGTTTCCACGAAATACGAACGGTTTTCCATACGATTTCCTTGGCAGATTCGCTGGAACTGGAATACCAGCCCGCTCGGCCGAAGGAAATCGTTCTGGACGATCCGGCCTCCATTCCCGATAACTTAGTGGTGCGGGCGGCGCAAGCAACGCTGGATGCGCTGGGAATCGCTGGGCGACTCCGCATGCGCCTGACGAAGCGGATTCCGATGGGAGGCGGGCTGGGCGGCGGGTCGAGCGACGCGGCGGCCGTTCTGCTGGCCGTTCCCACGCTCGCGCGGCGCGTGCTGCCGCTGGAAGAAACGATGCGCATCGCCGCGAGCCTGGGCAGCGACGTTCCGTTTTTTCTACTGGGCGGAGCAGCGGTGGGCGCGGGCCGGGGCGCCGAGCTGTACCCGCTCCCGGATCTCGCGCCGGAGCCGCTGTTGGTGATCGTTCCCGAGGTCCGTGTGTCCACGGCGGAGGCGTATCGCGCGCTCGGTCGCGGATCGAGCCCGGCGGATCCTTCCGGCCTTGAAAATTTCAGATCCTACGTTTGGGCGCTGGAACAACGGCGCTCCGCCGCGGCTGCGGGAGGGATTAGCGCGAACGATTTCGAAGCGAGCGTTTTCGAGCGGCATCCGCAACTGGGCCGCATTCGCGCAAGGCTCGCCAAGCTGGGCGCGGCTGGCGCCCGCCTGACAGGAAGCGGATCAGCTTTGGTCGCGCTGTTTCATTCGATGGCGGAACGCCGGCGCGTCGAAGAGCAGATCGAGGGCGACCCGGTGTTCCGGAATTGCCGCGTGTTGCGTGCGCGGCTGATCAACCGGCGGAGCTATCGGCGCCAGTTGGGTTTGTGACGATTTCCCGAAACTCGGGGTATCGCTCGAGGAGCGCGGCGGGGAGTCTGGGCGCGGGTTGACCCAACAGCACCTCCAACGCCGCGGCGTTCACGACGGCCTTGCCCAGATTGTGGTTGTTGGCGATGGCGTAAGTTTCCTGCGCCTGGGTTGCGATGGCTTTCGTGCGCTCCACCCAGGGCTCTAATTCTTTCATCGAATAAAGGTAGTCGTAGCGCTCCCGCACGGTCGCCTTGGGGGAAAACCAGTGTTTGTAATTCCTCCCGTGCAGCCGGACATATCCTACGCCCGAAGTAACCTGGGTTCCCGGCTTCAGCGACCGCTTAAATAACGGCTGATCGATGTTGCAAACGCCCACGCCCCGCGCGGCCAACGAGTCGTAGATCGCGGGTTGATTCCAACTCGCGTGCCGCACCTCGATCACCTGGGGAAACTCGCGGAACCGATCGAGCAATCCGAACAGGTATACGCGATTTTCTTCCTCATTTTTGAAGGACCACGGGAATTGCAGCAACACCGCGCCGAGACGCGCCGATTCGGCCAACGCCGTCAATCCTTCTTTCACCTCGCGCTCGTCTTTGGCGGTCGCGTTGCGTTCGTGCGTGAAACCTTTCCACAGCTTGGCGGTGAATCGGAACCGGGGATTGTCCGCGACTTGCTGTATCCAGGACTTGATGGCCGCCGGCCGCGGAGGGCCGTAGAACGATGTGTTGATCTCCACGACATCGAAAAGCGACGCCACATAGGCAAGCTCGCGAAACCCGCGCGGCTCTGGATTTGGATATACCAATCCCTGCCAGTCCTTGTAGTGCCAACCCGCGGGACCGATGCGGATCATTTGATTCTTTCAGGCTACTGCGAGAGGAGGAGCCGCGATTTAGCGTCGCGCGTGTCGGAGTTGTTCGGCAGCGCTTGGTTCCGCTAAACCGGTTTTTGTTCGCCTCCGCTCCCAGCCACATACTTGTGGAGCACACTGGAGATCAGGCTCTGGTAAGGAAGCCCTTCCTGGGCGGCTCGGCGCTTCAACATTTCCAGATCCGCGCTCGAGAGCCGGATATTAATGCGCGCATCTTTTCTCAAATAGCGCCTTGCGGCTCCGATAGCCGCCTTTTTCGCGGCCTTCTGCCCTCTCACCGGCTTGAACTCGCCGCGCTCATAAGCGGCGATCGTCTCCCTTTCTTCCTCATCGTGAAATCGCCGCGTCATTATCGACCTCCCTTCCTATACTGCCGAGTGGCTTTGCGGCTGGGATAAATCGTCTTCAGAAAGAGACTCCGGCCCCGCCGAGCGGCGGGCACAACGTAGATGTAGCCGTCGACATCCACTTCGTAAAGAAGCTGGTTCGGATACTTCCTCTTGTCTGGATGCTCGAGCACCCGAACGAGCTTTCCGGTCCCGACGAGCGCAATGATCTGCTCGAAGCCAATACCACGTTCCCGCAGAAGCCAAGCGTTCTTCTCCGGGTCGAAGTCGTAGTCGAACTCATCCAATTCAAATTCTATGGTGATGTGTGCCTATTGTCAACAACCGGAAAGAAAGCCATGCGAACAAGACCCACTAGCGAGGCATGCCTTCCCGCAAAACGTCCGGTTCGGAGCCGCGACCGTCAGGCAGCGGTCGCGCTATGGACGGATTATGCCATCTGCCCCGTGCCCGCCGGGCCGGTCGCCGCTCTTCACCCGCGGGTATGATAGGCTGATACCCGGTATCTGGAGGTTTTCATGAAACGATGCTGGATTCTGGGTTTGGCCGTGGCGGCGATTGGCTCTCCCTTGCTCGCTCAAAGCAAGGCCAAGGCGCAAAACGTTCCCGAGATTCCCTATGACTCGGTTCCCAATTTTTTGAAGCTTCCCACGGGCTTGTACCTGGGCGAAGCCATCGGAGTGGCCACGAACTCGAAAGGGCATGTGTTCGTGTACACCCGCAGCGCCAATACGCGGCTTTTCGAGTTCGACCAGGGCGGCAAATTCGTTCGCGAGATCGGCGAGGGGAGCTACGGTTTCGAATTCGCCCATTCCGTGCGCGTCGATCCCGAGGACAACATCTGGGTGGTGGACGAGGGAACCAATATGGTGATCAAGTTCAATCCCGCGGGGAAAATCGTCATGGTGCTGGGGCACCGGCCCGAGGTGATCGCGGGCGCTGTCGCCACCAACCCTCCGCCTCCGAAGCCGCCCGCGCAGAAGTATACCTTCAGCCGCCCCACCGACGTCGGGTGGGACCCGCAAGGCAATATTTTCATTTCCGACGGCTACGGCAACAACCGCGTGGTGAAGTACGACAAGAACGGGAGGTTCCTCGCGCAAGCGGGAAGCGAGACGGCGGGGTCGGGGCCGGGTCAGTTCAATCTGCCGCACGGGCTCGCGGTAGATGCGCAGGGCAACGTTTACGTGGCCGACCGTTCCAACAACCGGATGGTGGTCCTGGACAACAATCTGAAATTCAAGACCACTTACGACAATATCGGCACTTCCTGGACGGTGTGCGTTTCGCCGGGGGCGCATCAGTACCTGTTCACCTCGAATTCCAACCCCAATGGCAATCCTCCCGGATCGTGGGACAACACCGGCGAGATTTACAAGATGGAGCTGGACGGAACCATCATCGGCAAGTTTGGTCACGCCTCGAAGCTCCCGGGAGGGTTTCAGGTGGTCCACATGTTTGATTGCCGCAACCCCAACGAGATCATCGTCGCCGAAATCGAATCGTGGCGTGTTCAGAAACTGCTGCTGAAACCGTCCTCCGCGAAACCCCCGTCTTCAAGCGCGGCCCGATAAGGAGATCCCCATGCGACACGTTTTCTTAACTGCTGTTCTGCTCAGTGGAATTCCCGCCGCGGCGCAAATTCCCGAAATCTCTTTCGATTCCAACGCCGACCTTTTGAAATTACCGAATAATATTTTTCTGGGCGAAGTAGGCGGCGTAGCCACAAATTCCAAAGGCGACATTTTTGTCTACACCCGCACCGGTCATCCGACCATTTCGCTCGGTAGTTCGCGGCCCTTCGCTCATGGAGGTTCGCGGCTGTTCGAGTTCGACCGCAGCGGAAAATTCGTTCGCGAGATCGGACAGGATTCCTATGGATTCATGGTTGCGCAACAGGTGCGCGTCGATCCTCAGGACAATATCTGGGTAGTCGATCAGATGTCGAGCATGGTGATGAAATTCGACCCGAACGGCCAAGTCGCGTTCCTGCTCGGCAGAAAAGCCGAGTCGGAGCGAGTGCCGGCTTTAGCGCCGGGAGGACAAGCTGCGCCCGCCGGGCCTCTCACGGGAAGAGGCGGGGCGGGTGCTGAAGCCCCGGCGGGCGGGCGCGGCGGACGCGGCGGGCCTCCGGGAGCGGGCCAGCCGCAAGACGTCTTCCAACGGCCGTCGGACGTGGCATGGGACTCGGCTGGAAATATTTATGTGGCCGATGGATTCGGCAATGCGCGAGTGGCGAAATTCGACAAGGACGGCAAGTTCGTCAAGTCGTGGGGTTCGCGGGGGTCCGCCCAGGGCCAGTTCAATACGGTCCATGCGATAGTCACCGATGCGCAGAACAACGTCTATGTCGCCGACACCGGCAACCAGCGCATTCAGGTATTCGATAGCGACGGAAATTTCAAGACGCAGTTCGCCAATGTGGGATCTCCCGCGGCGCTCTGCATTACGCCTGCGCCGCGCCAGTTTCTCTATAGCTCGAACTCCAATCCGCCTGACGATATCGATTCGGGAGGCGAGATTTACAAGCTGGATCTAACGGGTAAAGTCGTTGGTAAATTCGGCAAAGCGGGCAAACTTGCGAAAGAGTTCGGCACGGTAAACGAGATCAGTTGCCGCAGCGAGAACGAACTTTACGTGGGCGAGATCGGCAACTGGCGAATCCAGAAGCTGACCCTCCACTGACCTGGAGGGCGGGCTTTAGCCCGCGCGGGACTTTAGTCCCGCCCTCTTCCGGCTCTTTAACACGAGATATACGACCACCGCGACAATCAGCGCAATCGATGCCACGCCCACCCAGCGGTGGAGCGATTCCGCAATGCTCTTCCAGTTCTCGCCGACGAAATAGCCGAGCGTCAGAAAAGTTCCCACCCACAGCGCGCCGCCCGAATAGGCGTAAGCAGCGAAGGACGGATAGGCCAGTTCGGATGTCCCGGCGATGATCGCGGTCAAATGGCGCAATCCGGCGACGAAATATCCGGCGAATAAGGCCCAATGACCCATGCGGTCGAACCATTGGTGAACCTTCGCCAAGCGCTCCTCGGTCAAATGAAAGCGTTTGCCGAAACGGTGGACAAAGCCGAGGCCGAGGGTTCTGCCGATCAAGTAGCTCACCGTGATGCCGCACCAGCTTCCTCCCAGAGCCGCGAAAAAGGCTCCCAAAGGGTGCAGGTTGCCGCGCGCAATCAGAGCTCCGCAACCCACCAGCAGAGTTTCATCGGGAATCGGCAGGCCGACGATACCCGCCATCAGCAGCAATGTGATAGCCGCATAGCCGTAGGCGGAGATCCAGGCGAATACAGTCTCCATCGCTCCACGATAACCCGGACGTGGGACCCCGAGCTCGACCGCGCTCTCCGCGCTTCCCGCTTCTCTCTCTTCGCGAGCGTCTGGTGCAGCAGGGATTGGATGTAGGTCTGGTATGGCAAGCCTTCTCTTTCGGCCTGCTTGCGCGCCAACGCCAGGTCCGCCGCGGGGATGCGCTACGACACCGTAAGCGAAGCAGCTTTCTTGGATGCCTCGATCCGATCCCGCAATTTCTCCTCTGTCGGTACCTGGGCTTCCCCGCTTTTCACGGCCTCAAGCATCTGTTGGCCATGCTTTTCACGGTTTTTGTACCACCATTCCGCTTCTTTGGCCTCTGTTACAAATGCGGGCACGATTCGTCGGCGTCCCCTCCGGATCTGCTTGCCGATTGGCTCCTTTTCCACTTAGGCGCAAGTCATCTGGCTAGAGAGGCTGAAGCCTCGGAACCGGAGAATGCGGCACCCGAAACGGGCATCGCCAAGCCGGCGGTGTCCCCCAGCCACATCGCCAGGACCAGCAGCGACCACAACCAGGTCTGATTGTCGCGGCGGCCGGTTTCGTGCTCCCGCAGCAATTGGCGAACGAATTCCGGCGAGACGATGCCTCGGTTCAGGAAGTTCGGTCCCAAAATTAGGTCGTGCGTCATCTCCCGAAGCGGACCATTCAACCACTTGCGGATCGGAATCGCGAAGCCCATTTTTTTGCGGCGCAGCAATTCGGGTGGAAGCCGCTCGCCCAGCGCGCGAAGAAGAATATATTTGCCTTCGCTGCCGCGTAGCTTCCAATCGTTCGGAATCGTGGCCGCGAACTCCGCCAGCTTGTGATCCAGGAGAGGACAGCGGACCTCCAGGGACGCCGCCATCGACATGCGGTCCACCTTCACCAGCATGTCCCCCGCAAGCCTCGAGGTCGCCTCGAAGTACAAGGCTTGAGAGAGCGTGCTGGCGGTACCGGACGGCAGGTAGTGGACAAACACCCGGGTAAGATAGGCGCCGTCGGCCGGCAGCATCCAGTGGGGTTCGAGCAGCCGGCGCATCCGCAGATGCCCAGCGTAGTTGGTTTGGAAGTAGCGTTCCAGCCCCGTTTCACGGCTGATCGCGTAGAGAAAATTCGTGCCGTACGCGGAATAGGGGAGCCGCTCCCCAATCCAGCCCAGCAGGCTCTTGACCGGCGATGGAATGAGGTCGTACCGGCGCGCTTGCTGAATGATGCGGAAACTGTCATAGCCGGCGAACAGCTCGTCTCCGCCATCCCCGCTCAGAGCCACAGTCACGTGCCGCCGCGCGAATTCCGAGACCAGATAGGTCGGAATCGCCGACGAGTCCGCGAAAGGCTCATCGAAATGCCGCACCAGCTTTTGAGTCAGCGCAATCGAGTCGGGCCGTACCACGAGTTCATGGTGATCGGTGGCGTAAGCTTTCGCGACCAGCGACGCAAAGGGCAATTCGTTATACTCCGCCTCTTCGAATCCGATCGAAAATGTTTTCACCGGTCCCGAGCACTGACGGGCCATCGACGCAACTACCAGGCTCGAATCGATTCCGCCGCTGAGAAAAGCTCCCAGCGGAACGTCGGCGATCAGGCGCAGCCGGACACTTTCATCGAAGAGTTCGCGCAGGCGCTCGCAAGCTTCGGTCTCGGAGAACTCGGGCGCTTGCTCGGTGAGCGAGGGATACGTCCAATAGCGCCTGCTTTCCAGCCCTCCGCGCCAGTCGTAACTCAGCCAGCAGCCCGGCTCGAGTTTCCGTGCGGCTCGAAAGACTGTGTAGGGATCCGGGATATAGCCAAACAGAAAGTACAGCCGCAGCGCTTCTTCATCGATCTCTCTCGGAAGGCCCGCCGCCAGCAGGCATTTCAGCTCGCTCGCGAAAAACAGACCCTGCGGAAGCGCAGCATAGTAAAGCGGTTTCTTCCCGAGGCGGTCCCGCGCCAGCAGAACGCGGCGCTTGCGGCCGTCCCAAATGCAATAAGAGAACATGCCCCGCAGTCGGGAGATCCCCTCGACCCCCTCCTGCTCGTAGAGATGCACTAAGGTTTCGGTATCGGTGTGCGTATAGAACCGGTGGCCTTGCGCTTCCAGGAAATCCCGAACCTCGGAATAGTTATAGATCTCACCGTTGAACGCCACCCAAATGGAGCCGTCTTCGTTGGAGATGGGTTGATGCCCGGTTTCGAGGTCGATGATGCTCAGACGGCGCGCGCCGATAGCGCAGGCGCCATCCACGTGAAACCCTTCGTCGTCCGGTCCGCGATGGCGGATCTGGTCGCACATCGTCTTGACGACGGAAAGCTGAGCGGGACCTTCGCGCAGCAGATAGCCGGCGATTCCACACATCTGCTCCAATCTAGCATCCCCAGCGAACATAAAATTGAGGGAAGCATAAAATTGAGGAAAGTATAAAATTGAGGAACGTGACGTTTGCGCAAGAAGTTGGGGCGAGGGAGCGTTTCGAGTTCGGCCGGAATTGGCGCCGGTTCCTCTCGTCGCTGACCGAACAGAAAATTCAGAATGCGATGGACGCCTTGGCGAGCATGATGGAGATGAACGATCTCCGCGGTTTGCGCCTGCTGGATATTGGATGCGGCAGCGGGCTTTCCAGCCTGGCTGCGCGGCGTTTAGGCGCGCGAGTTCACTCCTTCGATTACGATCCGGAGTCCGTGGCGTGCACCCTCGAACTACGCAACCGTTTTTACCCTCAAGACGGCGGGAATTGGGTGGTGGAACAAGGATCGGCTCTGGACGGTTCGTATCTTCGCTCGCTGGGGTCTTTCGATATCGTCTACTCCTGGGGCGTCCTGCACCATACCGGGGCGATGTGGAAGGCATTGGAAAACGCGACGATTCCCCTGGCAGCGGGCGGCACTCTTTTCATCGCGATCTACAACGACCAGGGAGGGCACAGCCGCCGCTGGCGGGCGGTCAAGCGCCTGTACAATCGCATGCCGCGGGGCTTACGCTTTCTGGTGGTTATCCCCGTAGCGGTCCACCAGTGGTGGCGCCCCACGCTCAAGGATTTTCTTCGGCTTCGTCCTTTTTCCACCTGGCGCTCTTATTCTTCGGGACGCGGGATGTCTCCCTGGCGGGACGTTATCGATTGGGTCGGCGGGTATCCGTTTGAGGTCGCGAGACCCGAAGAGATTTTCGATTTTTACCGGAAGCGAAAATACGAACTGATAAAGCTCAAAACCTGTGGGGGAAGCCTGGGATGTAACGAGTTCGTATTCGGGCGATCGCGATAACCATGTCTGACGTTCCGCCCGCCGTGCTCGGGCACGGCAACTGGAAAGAGTTCAATCTTCCCTTCGATATCGTGTATCGCGACATCGTGTATCGCGCCGCCGCGGAATGGAAGCAAGTTTTGACTGGGGTGGACAGGCCTTGGCTGTGCTGGAACGTGAGCGCGCGCTGGTGCGTGCTGCAACAGCGCCTGGTGCGGGAAGCCGGCTGGACGCCAGTGGTGGGATTCGATCCTCGCGCGGGAGTTCCTCCCATCGAGCCGGGGGGAATTCTCATCGACTTTAACCGGCATTTTCAGTTTCCGGTGATGTTCTTCATGTTCCCTCTGGAATTTGCGTTTCTATTCGCTCCCCGGCTGGCTTTTTGGCATGCCGATCTCCTCTGTCGAGCGAGCCGGATGAGAGAGCTCGCGGAGGTTTTTCAGGAGCTGAAGGACGGAGAAATGGCCGCGGTGTTAGACACCGGCGGACGGCGCTACACGCTGGCCTTCCGCCGACATCGTTTTTGGGAGCTGGCCGGTTGCATCACGGCAGCCGCCAGCCTGGATCAGTTTCAGAAAGGCGCGGGCTGGTGGCGTCAATTTGCCCACCATCCCAACTGCCCGGATGACGCCGAGCGAGCGCGGCGGCTGAAGTACGGCGACGATTTCGGTTTCGGCGCGATGTACTGGAAACGAAGATACGGAGGCAAGGTCGTTTCCATCGCCTCACGCCCGATTCAAGAAGGGCACTGTACTTCCATCGCCAAGACAGATTACAAGCGCGTCGGTCCCGAAGGCGACACCCGCAATATGCCGGCCGAGCTCGACTTGAATTACGACCTCGAGCAAGTCGCGCGCCGGCTTGGAATCGCGCATCTGCTGTGACTCAGGCTTCTACGGTCCCCGTTGACGCAATAGGCAACCTCGAAGCTGAGCCGGGGAGCTTGCTGGGCAAAAGGCTGCTGAGCGTAAAGCGCCGATGCTGCGATACCCAGGACGATAACCGCGTTCTTCATATCGTCATAAACGAATTGTGCACCAGGAACGTTTAAATCGCAATGCCACGCCCTTGCGCTGTCGGCCGGATCGTTGGTGTAGTCGCGCCCCCGCGCGGGGCGTGGCCTGAAAACGCTACAGATATGGAGTGATTCTACTACAGATATGGAGCAACGCCTGACGGAGTGTTTCACCTGGTTCAATCTGCCTTCATTCGCGCCCCCCGGGCGCGGTTTAAGCCGCCTACACATTCATCCTGTTTCATTCTGACTTCATCTGGCCCCGCCCGGGCGGGTGGATTGAACTACTTCAGCGCGCTCAACGCCTCATTAAGCGACTCCCGGCGATACTCTTCCAAATCCAGCGTCACGTGGTGGAATCCGAGCGGTTTGAAGACCGGGATAAACGCCCGGACCATCTCCGGCGTCGGCGGGCGGTCCAGTTCTTCCGGCGCGATCTCGATCCGCACCAGGTCGCTGTGGAAGCGCACCCGGAATTGACGGAAACCAAGCGCACGGAGGGCCTCCTCGCCCTGCTCGACGGTCCTCACCTTTTGGATCGTCACGCGCGTGCCGTAGGGGATCCGGAGAGCTGACTCGCCGCCGTGGGCTGCGCTGTGCGCTGGGTCAGTGGAGAGCGCACAGGCCGCCGGGCGCGGCGTCAAAAGAAGGAGAAACTGGGCGGACTTAGCTGGGCCCGGCGAGTCCGTTGTACGCGAGTTTCTCCAAAGTCCTCACCTTCGGAAGAGAGATAGCAGCCGCTATAATAGCGATGCCTCGGCGCACAGCGCCCGCCGAGGGCACGGGCGGCCCAAAGTACCGTTGACTCGTCGCCGCGGCGGGCTGCGTTTTGCGCCGAATCAGGAGAGAGATGCGTCTGGCCTATCTGCTCAGCCAATATCCCACCGTGACGCATACATTCCTGTTGAGGGAGATTCGGACACTGCGAGATTCCGGTCTGGACCTCCAGGTCATCTCCGTCCGCGGATGCGACCGGCCCGACCATCTGCTTTCTCCCCAGGAGCGGGAGGAGCGAGAACGGACTTACGTGGTTCTGGAAGAAAGCTTCGGTTCCGTGGTGTGGACTCATCTGGGCATCCTGATCAACAGCCCCCGGCGATACCTGGCGGGGGCCGTTTACGCCCTGCGCCTAGCTGGTCTCGATCTGCGGAAGATGTTTTGGAATTTGATGTATTTCGGAGAAGCGGTCCTGGTCGGCGCGCGAGCCCAACGCGTCGGCGTGGGGCATCTGCATTGCCATTTCAGCTCCACCGTCGCGCTTTTGGTCGCACGCGTTTTCCCCCTGACCTTTTCCGTCACTATCCACGGCCCCGACGAGTTCATCGACACCAACGGCTATTTTCTGCCTCAGAAGATCGCTCAGTCATTGTTCTTGTGCGCCATCAGTAATTATTCGCGCAGTCAACTGATGAGAGCGTCCGAGCCGCAGGATTGGGACAAACTCGAGGTCGCGCGTCTCGGCGTTGACCTGAACGTATTTCACCCTCCGCCTTATCGCGAGCAACGCGATTTCTTCGAGATTTTGTCTGTCGCGCGGCTCGCCCCGGTCAAAGGTCACCGCATCATGGTAGCCGCTATTAGCGAACTGGTTCGCGAAGGGCGGCGATCAATTCGGCTGAGGATGGTGGGAGATGGACCTCAACGGATCGACCTGGAACGGGAGATCGCCGAGCAGGGATTGGGCGAATACATCCGCCTCGAAGGCGCGTGCAGCCAGGACCGCGTTCTCGCGTTTTACGAGCAGAGTGATGCATTCGTCCTGAGCAGTTTCGCGGAGGGAGTTCCGGTGGCGCTGATGGAGGCGATGGCCATGGAACTCCCTTGCATCGCGACCTGGGTGAACGGGATTCCGGAACTCATTCGCCATGGCGTGGATGGGTGGCTGATCCCTCCGTCCGAACCGGCGGAGTTGGCAGCCGCGATCCGCGAGCTTATGGACGATCCCGGCCTTCGCCGCCGTTTGGGGAAGTCGGCGCGGCAGCGGGTAGTGGAAAAATACAACCTTGGCCGCAATGTGGCCTGCCTGGCCGAAATCTTCCGGCGGAGGCTAGGTCCGGCATAGAAATGCCCTCCGCCCCAAAACCCGCGCCCATCCTACTGATGGCTCGCAGCCTGGGCGCGGGCGGAAGCGAACGCCAGATGGTCGAGCTGGCGCTCGCTCTCGACCCCGCTGAATTCAAGGTCCACGTCGGCTGCTTCCACAATGACGGCATTCGCGCCGGCGAACTTCGGCGGCGCGGCGTGCCCGTCCTTTGTCTGCCGGTGCGGTCGTTTCTCTCCTTCAGCGCCGCGCGAGGCGTCTGGATTCTGGGGCGCTACCTCCGCCGGCACCGCATCCAGCTTGTTCATACGTTCGACCGTCCTCTTGCCTACTTCGGCGCTCCTGTGGCGCGAATGTTCGGCGTTTCGAGCGTGCTCTCCAGCCAAAGGGCTCACCGGGATCTGGAACCGCGCTTCCGCCGTCTGATGCGCAGCATCGATCGCCTGGTGGATGGCATCGTGGTCAATTGCGAGGCTATGCGCCGCCACATGGTGGAAGACGAGGGCGCGCCGGCCAGCCTGATCCATGTCTGCTACAACTGGATCGACACCGAACGATTTCATCCACAACCCAAGCTTCGCCCCGGCGCTTTGGCGCAGGCTTCGCTCGTGATTGGAGCCGTCTGTGTGCTGCGGCCGGAAAAGGATTTGCCTACTCTTGTCGAAGCGTTCGCGCGGGTTTCGCGCATCGCCCCGCGTTTGGCGCTGCTCATCGTAGGCAGCGGACCGATGCTGGCGGCTCTTCAGGACCGGGCTCGCGACCTGGGCATCCTTTCCCGGTGTGTGTTTCAGCCCGAGGTCACCGACGTCGCGCCCTGGCTCAAGGAGATCGATATCTTCGTTCTGCCTTCCCGCAGCGAGGCGCTGTCGAATTCCCTGATGGAAGCGATGGCCTGCGGCTGCTGCGCGGTGGCGTCGGACGTTGGGGGCAACCCCGAATTGATCCAGGACGGCCGAACGGGTCTGCTCTTCCGCCCGGGCGATGTCGAGGATCTTGCGGAGAAACTGCGCCGTCTGATTTATGACGATCGCGCTCGCGCAACGCTGGCCGAGAGCGCGGCCGGTTCGATCCGCGAACGGTTTGACCGGCGTACAGCGGTGCCGCGAATGGAGGACGTCTATCGGTCGTATCTTGGAGGCGGACGGAACGGCCGACGGTAGTGTTAGTGCCTGTTAAACTGGCCCGGTATGGTGGTCGCAAACTCCGCGATGTCCGCGGCCAAGTTCGCTATTCGACATACGGGCGGCCTTGCGTTAGCGCGCTGGCTCAATCCCCGGGGGGTGCGCATCCTGATGTATCACCACTTCTGGGATCGCGCCGCGCTGGCTCGCCAGTGTGCCCACATTCGCAAGCACTATCATCCCGTGTCGATGACTGCGGTGTCGGAGTGGCTGCACGCGGGCCGCAGCCTGCCCCCCTACGCCCTGGCCGTAACGGTGGACGACGGCCATAGAGACTTTCACGAAACGGGCTACCCCGTTTTTGCCGAATATGGAATCCCGGTCACCGTCTATCTCGTTACGGATTTCATGGATGGCAAATCGTGGCTTTGGTTTGACCGGATCCTACATGCTTTCCGGCAAGCGACCCGCTCCGCCGCGTGCATTCCATTGCCGGATGGGAAGATGTTCGAATGCAAACTGGAGTCCGATGCTTCGCGTCGCGCAGCGGGCCAGCGCCTTGCCGATCTGGCCGTGAGCTGGAGCGAGGCGGACCGGCGCAAGCTGGTAGGTGATTTGTCATCCCTTTTGCAAGCCGAAGACCCCCGGCAACCGCCGCCCGAATACCAGCCGTTATCGTGGGCCGCCGTCCGGACGCTCGCGGCATCCGGCGTCGAGTTCGGCGCGCACACCAAGACCCATCCCATCCTATCGGCGTTGGCTGATCCGCAAGAACTGTGGGAAGAAATCGCCGGCTCGAAGGCCCGCATCGAAGAGGAATTGAACCGGCCGGTACTGCATTTCTGCTATCCGAACGGCACAATGCGGGACATTGGACCCGCCGCGGCAGCCGCTGTGCAGGAAGCAGGCTTGCGGACCGCGGTCACGGCTGAGCCCGGCTTGAACCACAATCACTCCGACGCCCTCCTGTTACGCCGCATCCCCGTCGATCCGTCTCAAGAAGACTGGTATTACCGGCGGTTATTAACCGGATGGGCGCTCCAGTAAAACCCGTCGTTTTCCATCAAGCTAATGCAGAGATCGGTTCGGCCTTCGAGACGCGAATCCGGATCGAGCAGGAATACAGGCTCACTATGCGTGTGCCGGTAGGCTGGAGGGGGCATTTGCGCCGCGACAGTAACTTCGCTGGTCTGTGGGTCGTTTGAGGCAGCCTCGGTAGCTGCGGCGTAAGCCGCGGCCCAATCCCGCTCATCCGCTGACCGGATCCAGAGATCCGCGATCCGGCATTGGCCACCTACTCGGCTCAGCACGAAATAACCGGCCTGAGCCTCGCGCTCCAACAGGTACGCTTCCAACTTGGCGGCGGGGCACTTGAGGAAATAGCCGAGTGACTCGGGAGTGCGCGCGCATACCACCTGGTGTGTTACTGAGGGATCGGGAAACGCGGTGTCCGCAACCCCCTCGAAGTTTTCCACGCGTCGCACGGTCAGCGCGCGTCTGCCGGTTCGCGCCGTGCGCGCCCATTCCCACACGTCCCGCGCCAACCGCAGAGGCGATTTCCAGTCCTGCCATCCCACTTGCCGGAAGTGAAGCCACGGCCGCAGCGTGCGGGTGTAGTGATGGACCTCGGCCACCATCCGAAACCCCATCGCGGGCAGCGCCTTGAGGGCGTCATCGCTCCCGTAGATGTTGATCATCGTGCCCGCCAGACCCTGGATATGGCGGTATAGCAAAATCCCCGCGCCAGGCACAGCCTTGCTGGCCGCCCAATCGATGACATTGCAACTGGCCACCGCGCCCGATCCGGTCAGGAAGCGGCAGGGAACCACGCAGCCGAAAGCCGCGATTTGGTTTTTGTAGCGCAACGCGTAGCCGCGGCTGCCTTCCCAGAACGGATGCGGCGCGAAGCATTTCCAGCGCAACACATCCTCCTGAAACATGCGATGATTCTCATCCACGGAGAAAACGGCGCGCAGGAAGCGCATCACTTCGCCCAATTCGGATTCGGCCACCGGCGAGATCAGCGCCCAACTCCCTTGGCTGCGAGCGCCGCTTTGAGTTTCGCCGCGCTGGTACTCTCCACCGTCTCCTCAATGCTGAATTTCACGCCGAACTCCTCCTCGCAGCCCGTGATGAGCCGGAGCTGCGCGACGCTGTCCCACTCCGGCAGGTTCTCCACCGAGAGGGAGTCGGACAGGAGGAGCTTATCGTTCTCGAAGGCTTCTCGAAAGATTTGTTGGAGGCGTTGTTCGAAGAGAGTCATCGTTTTGTCTAGGATCAGTTGGAGGGCGGACTTTAGTCCGCGCGGGACTTCAGTCCCGCTGGGTGAGCGAGGCTAAAGCCTCGCGCGGGCTGAAGCCCGCCCTCCGTGGGTCATCATTTTTCCGTTCACGATTGGTAAGCCGCGGCGCCGCTCGGCTGCGTCAGGTCCACGCACTCGATCATGGCCGGCAGGGCAAACGGCCGGCGCGTATCCCAACGCAAATTCACGCAGCCCAGGCGGTCGTAGAGATCTGCCGCCAGTCCGTTTTTAGCGGTGGGGATATATTCGCCGACAAGTTCGGTGTAACCATGCCGGGCTGCATAACGCACCAGCGCGGCGAACATCACCTCTTCCAGCCGCCGCCCCAGAACACGGCAACTCATCAGCCACGTGTCCACGCGCAGACCTGTGCCTTCCGGAATCGCGATCAACACACCGGTCAGCCCGCTCTCGCCGAAGCGGTCGCCGACGCGCATAGCTAGCGTATACGCTCCGGCCGCAACCAGGGCGCGCACCTCGGCATCCGTACGCCGCCGGGTCGTGAGGTTGAACTGATTGGTCTTGTTGATCAACTGCACGATCCGCGGCAGGTTGGCCTCGTCGAAGGGCGTCAACCGCACTTTAATATCCAGTTGGGCCAGATAATCGTCAACGCTCGCGGCGCTCGTTTCCAGCGCCTTGCGTTCCAGATTCTCCCGTATCGAGGCCGTGCGCTGCCGGTCCTCATTGGTGATCGCGAGCGTTTCGAACAGCGCCAATTTGCTCAAGGTGGAAATGTAGAGGGCCGGGTCCGCCGGCATCTCCACCACTTCGACCTCCGGCAGGTTCTGCCGTACGCGCGAGCGCTCCACGGGGTTGTCATCCACGAATACAATCGCATCTAGGCCGATATTCAGGGCCGCGGCAATCTCCCGCAAATTTTCGTCTTTGGATTTCCAGTTGGCGGAGAAGATAGCGATATCCTCCTCGCGCAGCACCATCTCCGGATGCTCGCGGAAAGGCAGTAGGGCGTCTTCGGGGTTGTTCTTCGAGCAGACCGCCAACATCACTCCGGTGCGCGCGAGCGATTTCAGAAAACTCTGGAAGGCCACATAGGCCTCGCCCGCGGGACCTCCGCCAAGCTGAATGCCTGCCAGTCCATCCTCCCCGATCACTCCTCCCCAAAGCACGCCGTCCAGATCCAGCGCCAGGCACTTAGAAGTCAGGCCCAGGATGGCGCGGAGACTGGCCGTGATCTGGCGCCCCAGCGCGGGCATCGCCTCGGCGGATGGATATTGCTTCCCGGCGTGCCACAGCACCGGATCGTGCCACTGGTCCTTGCCGAAACGCGCTGCAATCTGGTCCACGTCTAGGATTACGATGCCGGGCGTGCGCCCGCCGGCGTCCCACAGAGCTAGGTTGATGGCCCGGAGCAGGCGGCCGCGCCCCCCCGCCAGGGCCGTGCCCAAGTGGCCCATGGCATCGTCCGGCGGTACCTCACAATTGAACTGGATGACGCTGGCGCCCAATCGTTCCCGCGCTCCCCGCCATAATGACTCCAGCCGGGCCACGCGGTCGCGGACGATCTCGCCGGGCGCGTCCTCTTCATCGCGCAAACCGAGCGAACGCCAGTCCGTACCGATCACGATCACATCCGGCCTGAACCGCGCTAATCCGGAATCGGCATCGCGGATCTCCTGCTCGAATTGGTTGAAGGGGCCGATGTATATCTCCGCATCGATCCCTGCGCCGAAGCATTGTGCCCGCAGGATAGGTGCCAGGAAATCGAGAGTGACACTACTCAACAGCGCGAGCCGGCACCGCCGGCGGAACGGCGGTTCCGTTTGTTTGCGCACTCGCGCCAGCAAAGCCGCCGCGTTGCGCAGAACACGCGGCGCCTCGCTCGACTTGCACGCCTGGGCCAGCGGATACCAGACTTCCTCCAGCCTCGCGGCGGTGAACAGATTGCGAGCCGAAGCCAGCATGACGCAGGCGCGTTCTTCCCCGCGAAACTTTTCTCGCAGCAAATGCAGCGCCGCCGCGGCCTCGCCGGAGCGGCCGCAAGCTTCGAGCAGCATCGCGCGCAGCCATCCGCCTCCATCGGTCCGGACCGGTTCAAGGCGGGTCGCTAAATCCAGGGCCAGCCCGGGATCCCCTGATGCCACCGCGCGGGCTACATGCTCCAGCCGGCGCAACTCCGTCGCCGAACAGGGCGCCTCTTGCGAGGTGGCCCACTCCAGCAACTGGAGAACATCGGCGGGGGAAGAAGGCGGTTCAAAGGAAACCATGTGCCTCAATTAGCTTCAGTATAGAAGCTTCGCTCCGCATCGAACCTAACGGTCCGGGCCGGCAGTGGCGCCGCTCACCTCGCGCCGGCGATTCGGCTCCTGGCCTTGATCAAGGCCAATAACAGCCGAGGCGATATTCGGATCGCCGCCAATGCAAAGGCTATCCTTCCCGACGGGCGCAACTGTTGATGGGCGCGCCAATAGTCTCGAGCCTCCAGCCAGCGTCCTTCCTCCAGCGCTTGGCGGCCCAGCGTGAACTCGACGGTCGCCAGCAGGTCACTCCGGCGATCGCGCGCGAGACGGGCCAGTTCCGCATCGCTGGCGAATCGCGCCTCCAACTTCTCGAGAACCCGGGCCGCTGATCGGGCGAGCTTGATGCCTTCAGCGGAAAGACTGTCGGCGCGCCGCCGGTAGCGGTACAGGGGCTCGGGGTTCACGACAATCCGTTCGCCCGCCAACAGCAACCGAAGATAAAGGTCGTAATCTTCGCTCCTCTTGAAGGATTCGTCAAAGCCGCCGATGCGTTCAATCGCCGCCCGCTTTGCCACACAGCAGTATGGGGGGCTGCTGCGTCCCGCAAGCATCTCCGTCAGCGTGACCAGGCCTGGCTGACACTCCTTGATTTCCGATAGCCGCTTACCGGCCAGCGGACTGTCTCCGAAGACGAACCCATCCGGCACAGCCGCCGCTGCCGTGCCTTCCCTCTCCAACAGCGCCAGTTGAGAGGCCAGGCAGTTGGGCAGCCAGAGATCGTCGGCATCCAGAAACGCCAGCCATTCCCCGCGCGCCGCGGCGATTCCCGTGTTACGCGCGCTGGACGGGCCGCCGTTAGGTTTTTGGAGATATCGAAGACGAGGATCGGAATGAGAAGCGAGAACGGATTCCAGCGCCACCGTGTCCGGAGAGCCGTCGTTTACCACGATCGCTTCGAAATCCCGAAAGGACTGCGCGAAGATCGAATCGAGGGTCTCCCCGATATACTCCGCCACGTTATAGGCGGGCACGATTACGCTGACCAGAGTCAATTCAGTCCCAGGTTATCGCGAAGCGCTCGTGGCGGGCGCAGCCTCCGTTTCGGCGGCGCCCCGCAAGAAGAGAATATCCTTGACCCGCGTGCGGTCCTCCTCATTCAGAAGGAACGAATAGGCCACCCAGAGATAAAGCCCTCCCAAGGGCGCGGCAAACAGTCCCAACCGGATCCAGGAGCCCGGCACAAGCCAATGCGAAGCGATCAACGCCGCTCCCGAGATCGCTAAAGCCGCCGCCGCTCCCCGGGTCATCATTCCAATGAACGCATTTCCCTTGCGCTCAATGACTCGCGTGGCATAGCTGGAATTAAAGACGCTCCGTGCCAGCGATACTACGGCGCCCGCCACCGCGATGCCATATAGGCCGAGCTGATAATGGCGCGTGAGCCATAAGGCCCCTAATACATAAGGCAAGCCGGACCCGAGATAGAACAATCCGGGAGTCCGCAAGCGGTTGGCCGCGATGATCACCGACCCAAGATGCATCTGGGCGGCCTCCAGACACAGAGGCAAAAGGAGGAGCCAGACTAGAGGCGCATAACTCACAATGTCGGGCAACGACCGTCCCAGCCAGGTCTGCAACACCGCCCGGCCAAAGCCGCACAGCAGCCCGATGGGAAGAGCCATCAGCAGACCGAGGAATTTCGCGGCCTGCCGGGATAAGCGCAGCAAGCTGTCCGTCTCGTGGCGCGCAAAAAACACGATCAGAGGCGGGCCGAGTACGCCCGCTACTACCCCCGCCAACGTACGCAGCAGGACCAGCCATTGGATCAGGGGAGCGTAGTAGCCTGAGGCTTTCGGTCCCAACAAAACGTTGGCCAGGAGGAGATCCATGTTCAGGAACAAAACATTGCCGACTGTGCAGACTACCAGCCAACTGCTGGTGTAGCGCAACTCCGCCACCTTGCTGCGGTCGAAATCGGAAGGCCGCAAGCGCAATGCGGGCGCAAGCTTGCGGCTGGCGAGCATCATCGCCACGAGTCCGAAAACCCCAGCTCCCGCGATGGCGATCGCCACCTGCCAGAGCGCCGGCCGCCAGATCTCGAAGAATACGATGATGAGGCCGACGCGCAGAATCGATGTAGAGCCCTCGATCAGACCCTGAATCTCAAACCGGTTGGAGACCCAGATGGAAGACGCAAAAATATTGGTGATGGTCGACAACAGAAACGTCCCGGCCACCGCGATAAACAGGTATTCCGTGGCGCGTTCATAACCGGGCGGAATCTTGAGGACCACCGGTACGAGCGTGAAGCCGAAAGCGCTGGAGACTGCAAATAGCCCCGCTGCAATGGCCGCGCCCACAGCCAGGAACGTGTTGAAGTGACGATTGGCGTTATCCGCGTCGCCGCGGGCCAGATCGGCGACGATGAATCGCGCCACCGTACTGCCGATGGCCCCGGTCACGATCGACAAATAGTTCGTGATGGAACTGGCTAGCGGTATCAGTCCGTATACCGGCGCTCCCAGCCGCCGGATCATGAAGGGCGTGTACCACAGGCCCAGGATCAGACTTAGCGAGAGCGATCCGAAACCGCTGGCGACATTGATCGCGAATCGGCGAGGCGTGGCTCGCCCGATCACAGAAGGGTTTCCTCAAGCACCGTGTTACGCTGAAGCAATGCCGTCACCGTCTCCTTTTTGGTCGGTGATGATCCCAGTCTACAACTCTATCGAATTTCTGGCGAAGACCTTGGAAAGTGTGCTGTGCCAGGACCCCGGACCGGACCACATGCAAATCGAGGTCGTGGACGGACATTCCACACGTGATGAGCCTTCAGCTCTCGTTCGCCGCGTGGCGGGTGATCGCGTCGCCGTGTTCCGCCATGCGGAACCTTTGCCGATGTTCGCCAACTGGAACAGTTGCATCCAGCGCGCCCGCGGCGAATGGGTGCACATCCTGCATTCCGACGATCTGGTCTTGCCCGGTTTTTACTCGCGGCTTCGCGAAAGCCTCGCACCGCGGCCCGACTTGGGCGCCGCTTTTGTGCGCTGGTCCATCATCGAGGAAAACGGAGATGTCCTGGAGACCGCGGCGCTGGAGCGGCCGGAAGCCGGCGTCCTCGAGGACGGTCTGGAGCGGCTGTCCACCCACCAGAGAGTCCAGTTCCCGGCAATGGTGGTCCGAAAATCCGCGTACACTGCGGTCGGCGGATTCTCTTCTGAACTTGTCTATGCGCTGGACTGGGAAATGTGGTCCCGGATCGCCGCGCGATACCCCATCTGGTATGAACCCGAGATGCTCGCCTGCTATCGCTCCCACCCAGGCTCAGAAACATTCCGCTTGAGACGAGCGAACCTGGAGTGCCAGGACCATGGTAAGTGCATGGCCGTCGTTGCGAGACGCCTGCCCGCCCACAGCGCCATCAGAGATCAGTTGGCCGCAAGCTCCATCCAAGTGGCCCGGGATTTATTTGTTTATCGCCAGGTCGGCGCCGGATACCGGCAGCTTTGGATCACTCTTGGAATTCGCTCTTCTCCCGCCGTGATTTGGTCCATGGTATCGATGCTCGGCTGGAGCGCCATTCAGGCTTGCCGCGCCAGATTGAGAAAGTTTGGATTCGCGCCGCCCCGACCGGTGGCATGACCGGCGGCGTGATCGAGGCCGACGTGATTCGGACGCGCCCCGCTCCCTCATGCCTTCTGTGCGGACGCGAAGGGCGCATCCTGTACCAAGGCGTGCGCGATCGGAATCTCTTCGTTCCCGGCTCCTGGTCCTTCCGGGTTTGCGGGGATTGCGATTTCGCTTGGCTCGATCCACATCCCATTCCCGAGGACGCGGCCCTCGCCTATGGGGGCCGATATTATACGCACGCCCGGCATCTGGAGCCGGTCAGCCTCGGCCGCAATCCGCTGATGCGCGCGCTGCGCGGAGCGATTCTAAGCGCCCGCTATGGCTACACTGCGCTGCGTCCCAAGATCCCTCTCGCCAATGCCCTAGGGTGTCTCTTATACGCGATCCCCGCGGCCCATCGCCGGGCGACTTTTGGCCGCCTTCGAGCCATACCGCCTTACCGCCCTCATGGCCGGCTATTGGAGATCGGATGCGGCGACGGCGACTATCTCTTGCCCATGCGCGAATTGGGTTGGGAAATCCACGGGATTGAACCGGATCCTCAGGCCGCGGAGCGGGCGGCTCGCGCCACCGGCGCTACTATCTGGCCTGGGACCATCGAAAGCGCGCAAATTCCAGAGCAGAGTTTTGATGCCGTTGTTGCTCTGCACTCGATCGAGCACGTCTACGATCCCCGTCTTTTCCTCTCACGCGCTGCCGGCTTTTTGCGGCCAGGGGGTTTCCTGTATGTCATTACCCCCAACTTTCAAGGGCTGGCGCGAAGGCTCTTCCACCAGGACTGGCTCGCGTTGGATGCGCCGCGGCATTTGAATCTGCTGACGCCTACGTCGGTGCGTGCGATTTGTGAGTCTTGCGGTTTATTGCGCGTGCGGCGTATCCGAACGCTGACGCGGCGCGCCCGCCGGGAAAGGGAGCACGTCTACGCCGTCCGGCGAACCGGCGATTTCCACAGCGACTTCCAACCGAATCCCGCTCAGCGCCTCGCGCTCGCGTTGTTTAGTCTGCTCGAGAAGATTGGCAATCCGCTGTTTCAATGGGGCGAAGAGATCGAGTTGATAGCGGAGCGCCGAGTTGTGTGATCCCCCGCGGTGTTTGATCCAATGCCCCCCTTGTCTTCACCCGAATCTTGGCCCGAAGGGCGTCGTTTCGCCTTTACCGTTTTCGACGACCCGGATGGCCAGACGCTGGAAACCAGCCGCACGGTCTACCGGTTCCTGGCCGATCTGGGATTTCGCACCACCGTCGCCGTCTGGCCATTGGGCGCGCGCCGCGAGCCCAACTCCGGAGGAGAGACTTGCGCCAATCCCTTGTACGTGGATCACTTGCGGAGTTTGGCGGCCCAGGGTTTTGAAATCGCCTGGCACGGCGCCACCCTGCACACTTCGCTGCGGCCTGAAACGCTGGAGGGCTTGGAACGATTCCGGGGTCTGTTTGGCGCCGATCCCACGTCCATGGCGAATCATTACAACGGAGAAGCCATCTACTGGGGGCCGGCGCGCGTCACCGGGTCGCGGCGTTGGGCTTACTCGGCTCTCACTAGGTTCGCGAAGGCGAATAGATTCTTCGGACACATCGAAGATCATCCCTGGTTCTGGGGGGATCTCTGCCGCGAACGCATCCGCTATTGCCGGAATTTCGTGTTTTCCAATCTCAACACTCTTCGCGCCTGCCCGTGGATGCCGTATCACGACCCCGCCAAGCCTTGTGTGAACCGATGGTTTGCGGCCAGCGAAGGCGCGCAAGGCCCGGCCTTTTTTCGGGCTATCGCCGAAGCGCACCAGGATCGCCTGGAGGCGGAAGGCGGCGCCTCAATCCTGTACACCCACTTCGGCCACGGATTTGTGGATGGCGGAAAACTCGATCCTCGCTTTCGTTGGCTGATGGAACGGCTCAGCCGGAAGAACGGATGGTTCGTTCCCGCCTCGGAAATGCTGGATTATTTGGCGGCGCGCAAGGCGCCGGTGATTTTGAACGAGCGGATGCGGCGGTCGCTCGAATGGCGCTGGCTGGGAGAGAAGATTTTCCGCGGAACTTCCTAAAGCGCACAGCGAATGCGTTGTGCGCGTTAACTAAAGCGCACAGTGAATGCGTTGTGCGCATTAGGTAAGCCGGCTACTTGTCGTTTTCGTGTTTGGGTGTATCCGGCAGGATGAAGGTGGTTTCGCCGGGACGCAGGAGCTTCAATTGTTTGCGAATCTCCAGCTCCTGCTCGCTTGGGCTTTCCTCCAGGCGCCTGAGCCGATCGCGGCGCAATTGGTTGTCGCGATCCAGCGCGGCGTTCCGTTCTTCCCACAGACGGATCTCGCGCCGCTTTTCGAACAGCACGGGGAATCCCTGCGGGCCGCGGAAGGCAATCCACCCGCAAACGGAAAGCAAGAGCGCCGCGCCGGCTCCGCCGGCGAGCCGCATGAGGCCACCAGTCGTCAAGCTTTAGTTATAGCTTGGACGGACCGGGCCGTGCAAGCGCGCGAGAATGGGAACGTGTGTTCACCTATCCCGAATCCGTCCGGTTTCTGTATGAATTGGGCAACGAGATTAAGACCGCGAAGCTCGGTCTGGAGCGCATTCGCGCGCTGCTGGAGGCTTTAGGCAATCCGCAGCGGCAATTTCGGGTGGTGCATGTTGCCGGCACGAACGGCAAAGGCTCCACTTGCGCCATGATCGAGGCAGGGCTGCGCGCGGCGGGAATTCGCACCGGATTATTCACCTCGCCGCATCTGATCGAGCCGACCGAGCGCATCCAGATCGACGGGACTCCCGTGACGCCGGAACAGTTCTCGTGCGCCTTCGAAATGGTCCACGGAATAGCGGAAGGCTTGGGCCTGGATTGCCATCCCACCTATTTCGAGACCGTCACAGCGATGGCCTTTTGGCTGTTTCGCGAGATGGGCGTCGAAACGGCGGTGGTGGAAGTGGGATTGGGGGGGAGGCTGGATGCAACGAACGTGGTTGAGCCGGCGCTCGCGGTCATCACGCCTATCGATTTCGATCACGAGGCTTATTTGGGCCGCACCATTGAAGCCATCGCTGGAGAGAAGGCGGGGATTCTGAAACCCGGTGTGCCCACGGTGTTTGCGCGGCAGAGGCCCGAGGCCGAAGCTGTGCTGCGCGCGCGAGCGAACGAAGTGGCGGCGCCGGTGATTCACGCGGAACAGTTCAAGATCGAAAATCTGGAAATCGACGCGCGCGGCTCGAGATTCAGCGGATTGATTTGCCCGCTCGCGGGCGAGCATCAAGTGGACAACGCCGTCTCGGCGGCGCTGGCGTTGGCCGCGCTGGGGGTTTCCCCCGAAGGAATCGCGCAGGCGCACTGGCCCGCGCGACTGGAGCATGTCGCGCCCAACCCCGATATCATTCTCGACGGTGCGCACAATCCGGCAGGAGCTCGCGCGCTGGCTGCGTACCTGACGCGCTTCTATTCAGGACGGCGGATTTGGCTCCTTTACGGCGCGATGAGAGACAAGGCGGTGGAGGAGATTGCGGGGATCTTGTTCCCGCTCGCCGCGGAACTGATCTTCACGGCGCCGGCATCGGATCGCGCGCTGCGGCCCCAAGCGTTGGTGGAGTTGGCTGGCCGGGGCGAGACCGCGCCGAATGTCGCGGCGGCTTTGGAGATGGTGCGGCTGCACGGCACACAGGAAGATATTTCGGACGATGCGGTGGTCATTACCGGATCTCTATTTCTGGCGGGCGAGGCGCGTGCACTGTTCCAGAATCCCGGGCGCGCCGAAAACACTCAGCGCTTTGAAGATGCGCGAAAACGCGCCTGACGGCCGGTTGGCGTCCGGCCCAACTGGAATCTCAATTGCCAGTTCTAAAGACGAGGTGCGACGATGCAAACCGTATTGATGCCTCTCTTTCAAGTCGTAGTAGCGCTTATTATTCTCGTAATTCTGGCATGGATGATGGATCGTTATGTCCCGGCGGAGGGAAACACCCGGATGGTGTTAGGTCTGGTGTTCATGTTGATCGTCGTGGGAATTGGTTTGTGGCTGATCAATACTTACATTCCCATGGCCGAGAGCATCAAGGCGATCCTCAATATTCTGGTGGTTGTTGCGATGTGCATCTACGTGCTTAAGGCCACCGGAGTGTGGATTTTCATCGAAAGAACGTGGAATAGACTGATGGAGCGCCGTATAGAGTCGCGGTCCAGCAATCCCTTTCCACGTCCTATTTCGCCGCAATCCGAGTCAGCTCCGCCGCCGCATCCTGTTCGTTGAACACGCCAGATTAACATAGGCCATCATGCCTTTCGCCGCGGGCGAACGTCTTGGCCTTTTCAGAACAGTTGCCGGGTGAGGTCGAAGCCAATGAACAGATCCTTGAATTTGTCGGCGCCGGGCTCATTCAGGAACGCGGCTGTCGTGCCCGCGCGCTGAGAAACCGTGACGGCCGGAGCGTTCGTAAATCCGAATGTAAATGCGTGCCGAAAGATCTTCTTTTGAATACCGAACGCATACGCGGGTCGGTGAATGCCGAGCGGAGTTTTGTTGAGCAGGGTGGGAGTCACCTCCGCGATCAGTGCCACCGTGGGACGCACGTCCCACGCACCGCCCACTCCGGTGGAAAAGGTATAGTAGCCGGGCAAGGGAGGAATATATTTCGACTCCAAAGAAATTGGAGAGAACAGGTGACGCGCGTTCGCGGAAAATGTGGGAACGAAGTAAAGCTGAACGCGATGACCCAGGCTGCGCGAGGCAATAAATTCGATGCTCTCGGCGAAATTTACCCGGAAATTGTTTTCTCCCTCCACCGCGAAAGCCCCTGTTAAATTCAGCGGCGCTCCCTCCGATTCCGAAAGGAAATTGTACGCGAGCCTGATCTGGATCGGACGCGCAATAAACGTTGGCTCCCGATACACATCGACGGAGAGCTTCTTGGTGATGCCATAACGGAAACCGAACGAAGACAGCGCGAAGTTGTCCAAACCGAATAAGGATTCTCCAGCAGCCGTCCCGCTGAAGGCCGGCTGAAAAGCGAAGCGGTGGGAGAAATTGACGTAAAGTCCATGCTCCTGGACGGGCCGTCCCGTCGGCAAGGTCATGAGCCGGTCGTCGCCGGGTTGGTAGATGTTGGGTTTTGACGCCGCTGCGGCCGTTCCTGCCTGACCGGCTGTCTGCGACCCGAGCGATCGTACAAAACTCGCGACTGCCCGAATGTCGGAATCCGAAAGCTTGCCGGACCAGGCGGGCATGGCGGTGCCCGGTTTGCCCTGCCTAATGATCTCGAGCATTTGGGCGTCGGTCAGAGAGGCCTGCACTTGGGAATTCGTGAAATCGGCAGTGCGCACGGCTTTGCCGTCGGCGCCGTGGCATTGGGCGCAGCGTTGGGCGAACACGTTTGCGCCCGCCTGACTTGGCCCCTGGTTTGCCGCCTGACCTGCCGCCTGACTGGGACCGGCGGGCGGATCCGTTTCGCGAACCGTTTGCGCGGCAATATCCACCAGGTAGCTTCGACCGTCCCGCTGAATGAGAACCGTCGAATTGGATCCATTCACGAATGAGATGCCGAGCGCCGCGGCGGAAATCTGGTCCGATGCCAATGCGGTGTGCCAGCCAGACAAAGCTATCGCCGTGAGATAAACGAAAAGCAATTTCCGAGGAATCGTCATTTATACTGTCTCCCTTCAAAAGATGTCAGCTCGCCCCGCTGCTTCACTTCAGGCCAGTGATTGGGGCCTCCTTGCGGAGATGTTGCTGCAGTTGGTCGGTGGAGACCCTGCTTTCCGCTGCTCGAATTCTATTCTAATTCCGATTTGATCAAATCGACCGCATTCGCAAGAGAGTTTACGATCCTTTTACAAGCCAGATGCCGCTTCCGCGCTATTTGTGGTTGCATCCCGGCGCGAAGCTCTCGATGGGCGACATCGATCGGCTTCCCATCTGGACGTGGATGGAGAGTAATCGTTTGCGAGATGAGGAGTAGCTATCAGCAGTCAGCTAGCTGTATGCTGATCGCTGAAAGCTGAGAGCTGCACGTCAGTCGATCCCTACCGCGCGATCGAATACGACATCCAACGTCGAGCCCGCGCGCAATTCGACTTCGTGGCCGCGCGTCAGCAAGGTGACTGCGAATCCGGCCGCGCCCCCTGCCGCTGCGCCGATGCCCGCGCCCTTCCAGCTCCGGTCCGCGATGCCGCCGATGGCAGCGCCCGAGCCTGCAAGGATTGCGATGCGCGCCGCGTCCTGTCCTTTGCTGGGCGCTTGCTTGATCGTGCCTTCGCCCTCTACTTTCTGACCAAATTCGCCCGCATCGACCGAGTCGGGATGCGGCGAGAATTTGTAAGATTTGCCGTTGGGCAGAGTCAGCGTGTCCAGGCGGATGGCCAATTCCGCGCGGCCCGTCACGCGGCCGCTTCGCTTAGCCTCGAAAACCACTCCCGTGACGTAAGATTCTGGTGGGACGAGAATTTGATCGTTCACGGTAACGGGACTAGCGGTTCGCAGATAAACAACATCGCCGGGCTGCGCCGTTCGCGTACTAATCGAATTCACCATTCTCAACAGGAGATGGCTTCCTCGAGGAATATCGGCCGAGAAGACCACCGCTGGCAAGAGCGCAAAAAAGAACAACCGCGCAAAAAAGAACAACCTCATGACCACATGCTAGCTCCAAACGACCGCCGGCCGCCCGATTTGCTGCCGGCGCGCCGCGGTATTCTAGACCGGCCGCCACGGGCCGGCCGCCCCTCCGGCCAGCGACTTCAGCGTGTTCATATTCCGCTGGTCGTGCCCCTCCTCCATCGGGGTCTCGAGAATGAACGCTTTATCGCGCAGTCCTGGATGCGCGAGAATGCGGCGAAACCCGGCCAGACCGATGTGCCCCTCGCCGATATTCTCGTGCCGGTCTACGCGCGACCCCAGCGGCGCTTTGGAGTCGTTGGCGTGAATCACGTGGACGTTCTTGAGACCGATCAGGCGTTCGATTTCGAGGGCCGTCTTTTCCAGGCCCTTCTTCGTCGCAATATTGTATCCGGCGGCGAGCAAATGACAGGTATCCAGACAAAAACCTATCGGAAGAGGAGTAAATTGTGGGGCGAATTCGCGCATCGCGTGAAGCTCTTCGAGGCGGCTGCCAAGCTGCGCGCCCGCTCCGGCGGTGTTCTCCACCAGCAGGACCAATTTTCCGGTTTCCAGCCCTTGCGCCGCCGCGGCGACCCCTTCGAGGAAATGAAAAATCCCTTGCTCAACGGAATGTCCCCGGTGGTTGCCGGGATGCGCCACCAGAAACTCCGCTCCGATCGCGATCGCCCGCATGATTTCGCCGCGAAACGCCTCTATGGAATGCGCGCGGATCCCGGCGTTGGCCCCCGCGAGATTAATCAAATAGTTCCCGTGAATCGCGAGAGGGCGCAGGTCGTGCCGCTCGCGAGCGCGCTGAAAAAGTTGGATGGCCGACCCGCTGGGTGTCGAAGCTTTCCACTGCCGCGGGCTGGAAGAGAAAATCTGGAAAGTGTTCGCGCCCAGCTCGACGGCCTTCAAAGCCGCGCGCTCCAGCGACCCGGCGATGGAGGTGTGAATTCCGATCCGCACATCTTCGCGACAACACAGGAACTCGCCAACGGAGCGAAACCGCGAGTTGTTTTGGTGACCCGGGCGGCAATCGCACCCGCGACCACCGCATTAAAAGTGCGCCCACAGTATACCATCCAGCAGCAACATGCACGAACGAACTGAGTTCTAGCGTTCCGCTGCGCACGGACGTGCACCAAATGACCTCGTTTTGGGGGAAGACACGGTGCAAGACGGCAGGAGTGCGGGCCGTGAAAGCCAAGCCGCCGCAGGCGCAAGTGCAGCCTGGGCCGCTTCGAAGAAACCGGATCGAGCGATGCTCGTTGCGTGTGCCTTTGCGCGGCTTCGTCCCTCGCCGCATGGCCCACCAAACGGCCAGAGAGATCTTCAAGACCGGGAACTGATTGTCGATGTGAGAGGTCTCACGGCAATCGGTTCGGGAGGCGAAGGCGTACCGTTCCATTTGATGCGCCAAAAAGTCAAATTTCTCACCTATATACATGAAGGAAGTCCTGAAGCAACTTGGACTTAAGGCCTTCAACAGTCTTCTGGGTGCCCGCCCCTGAACGTCGGATTCTGGACCGTCACTGGGCAGTAACGACTTGTACAGCAGCCGGATGGTGCGGTACAATAAGCAGGCCGTCGGCCCCTCCGACCCGGCGGCTTCTTTGAGCAGGGTGACACGAGAGGATCTCTTGCGAGGAATCTGCACGCCCCGCAAGGCTGACTTCGGTCAAATGATCATTCTCGTGCCCCTGCTCAATCTTTACGCTATTACTTCTCAGGACGGAGGCTGAAGCCTCGGGCTCAGTCGCGGCTCCGCAAACGCTCTTCGGAGATGCTCATCCCCGAGATCAGCTCCCGTGAGCGAACGGACGCGCGACATTTCTACCGTGTCTCACAAACGGGGTCACCGCAAAGTGTGCCATTTTGTGCCAGTGGGGCGTCTGCCCAATGGAAATCGGCTGCCTGGTTTTGCTATTGAATAGAGGAGCGTGCTATCCACATGCCTAAACTTCGAGTGACCAACATCACTCGCGGCACGCTGCTGGCCGACAGGGCCGAATTCGCCGATACCGGCGCCAAAGCTCGCACAGGGCTGCTGAAGCACTCTTCGCTCGCGCCCGGCGAGGGCCTGTGGATCGCGCCGTGCGAAGCGGTTCACACGTTCGGCATGCGTTTCCCCATCGACGTGGTCTTTGTCAGCCGGAAGAAAAAAGTGGTCAAGATCCGCCCCAATCTGGTTCGCGGACGGATTGCGTTTAGCATCCGGGCGTCTTCGGTGCTCGAGCTGCCGGCCGGGCGACTAGCGGAAACCGGGACGCAATGCGGCGATCAACTTGAATTCGAAAGATTCTAACGTTCGCACGGGGCGGGGCACCACTAATTAATCGCGCCGCGCCGCCGGATACGATCAGGCTTTTGGCGGTGCTGATGAAGAAGGCGCCCTGAGCCGGCTAACGCCGCGGCCCTAGACTAGTTTGGCAGGCCGAGCCTCCGAACCAAAGACCCGCCCGCCGAAAGGGGCACAACTTTTTTATATGCCGCTACTACTCTGCCGTCTACAATCCGTATCACTGTGGCCGGCCCTCCGTGTACTTGAGCATACACGAAAGTTTCTACCATGTGGCCACCTTCCGTGGCGCTCGCCCATGCGGAAGGTTCGCCGTATTGATCTGTCACCACATCCGAGTCAACTCCCAGCGCGATCTTGTCGGGAGGCGGAACCATCCGCACCACCCCGGCCACCGGGCGAGATGGAAAGTACGCATCAGGCGTTACGATAAGCGAGTATTGATCCGGCTCAGGCTGTTGGGGCCGCAGTGAGACCGAACAGATTTCTGCAGCGGTTCGCGCTGCTTTTGCCACATGAGCAGATTTTGACGCCGTCTTAGTGGGCGGCACCGGCGCCGCCGCCGGCTTTGGCGTCTCGCGAGCGGAGGCCGAGAATGCAATCCACTGAAGAGATCTGCCAGGAGATTGCCAGAGCAAGAAGGTGGTCACGACGACTAATGCCACCAGAGTTAGGAAAAGATCTTTCACTGGCAACGCCTCTTAGCTCGGAGCTTCATTCTCCATTCACTAGAGCGATCTGCCGGACGGTCACCGGATTCGCATCCACATTCACCGTCATACTGCCGCTAACCTGCAGCGCGCTAGTGATAACCTTCCCAGCAATCTGAGTGCCGCTACCCTGGAACTGGAGGGTCTGATATTGGCCGCACGTCATCTGGCTGACCGAGTCCGTCGCGTAGATGGTGCCGGTCATCGTGATACTTCCCCCGGGCCCGCCTAAAGTGTGCACTGCCGTAGCAGCCGTCCGATCGACGAAGAAAAGGATGCCCTTGTACGCGGAGCCACTAGGCGAGCCGACCAGATTCACTAAACCATTACCCGTAACCTGAATCGTGCCGGTTTGGGCAGCCGGACAACTGCCAAGAGTGGTGGTATGGCCCGTCAGGTAAACCAGCATGTTGGAGGTCCAGCCCGTGCCCGTTGTGGTATCCGTGAACCCCGTCGCCATCATCGCGACTCCGCCCGCGCTCACGTTAAAACCGACGCCCACGCCAGTGCTCGGGCCGGTCAGGTAATAGATGCCTGGAGAAAATAGCACAGGCTGAGTTCCTGCGGTGCCGATTCCGGTGGTGATATATATTCCTGGGTGGTAAAGCACGCACCCGGTACTCGCACTCGCAGGACAGTTGTTCGAGCCGGCCGGCACGGAGCCCACCGGGGGGTCCGTTGGACCGGCGGGGCCGGGCGGCGCAACGCTTGCAACAAGGGGATCGAGGATCGGATCCGCCGGCTGGATATAGTGTCCGGTGGTTCCCTTGAGCAAAGTAAACGGAGGACTGCTCGGGCCCCCGAAGTCGCCGAAATCGGTCCCGGTCCCGGGCGTGCAACTCGCTCCGGACAGATCGACGGTCGCGGATGTGGGGCCTACCAGAGAGGTCGAACTGGAGGAGTTTACCTGAATACTCCGCTGAGGTCCCCCACAGATCGTAATGCTCGCACTTCCACCAAGGCTAAAAGAACCCGACATCGAGGGGTGGGTTACGATTATCGGCACCGGCGACATCACATCCACGATGGCGGCCGTGGCTTGGGCGGTTACATCCAGGGAATTAATGCCTATCATCTTCATGAGGGTCATCGGGACCGCCCTGGTCAGGGTGACCTGGAGTTTGTTGGGCGTTTGCGAGTCCAGATTGGAAACCGTTACGCCGGGATTGGGGTTCACGTAGATGCAGTCGGCGCCGGGAGCCGCGCTGCCCTGGGAGCTGCACGCACCCGCCGTATACCCGTTTTTCGAAACGTAGGTGCAAGGGCTGGTGGTATCCGTCGATGTGCAATAGTAAGCGCTCGTTCCGATAGCTGGGGTGCTTCCGTCGAAGATGGTGACGATGCCCGCTTGCACGGCAGCGTCGGCGGCGGATTGCGCCATCTGCCTCTGTGCGTACAGTTGGGCGCCGTCGATGGCCAGGCCCATCGCCCCAAACAGGAAGAAACCCAGCGAGGCAACCAGGAGAACCACGGCGGAACCCTGCTCACCCTTTACCCTTCGCGCAGCCGTTTTCACCATGTGAAGATTCCCTCGCTGGTGGTGGAGAGCGTAACGTTTATCGGCAAATAAGAGATGAGCAAGTTATAGGGATAGGAAACGTTCACTTGCACCCGATTCCCCGGTTTCGTTGTGCCGTCCGGGAAAGAAGTGCTGATAACGGCGGCATTGATATTCACGGTTCCCGGCGCCAGAAATTTTTGGACGACGGCCTTTACGCCGGCGGTCGGATCGGTGGCGCCGGTGCTGCCGGGAATCGTACCGTGGGTGATGGCGTAGCGCGCCCCCAGCCGGGCGGCGTCCGCAAGGGTTGTGTACACCAGCATAATGCGGCTGAATTCGACTGCGCCGAAGATCAGCAGGAGCGCGATCAGGGCCGAAATGGCAAATTCAACCAGGGCCTGTCCGCGGCGGCTCGGTACAGCTCGTCGGAAATTGGTGCCTACGCTCAGATTTTGGAGGGCGGACTTTAGTCCGCGCGGGACTTCAGTCCCGCTGGCGGGAAGCGAGGCTAAAGCCTCGCGCGGGCTGAAGCCCGCCCTCCATGATTTGCGGCGAAGGCGCGCTGTGCCACCATCTTGCCCAACCCAACTGCGCGAAATGTAGAAACCCCAGGTCGAGGCTAAAGCCTGTCTTTCATCAATAGGGCGGCTAAAGCCCGCCCTCCACTCGCCGGCGAGGCGAGTTCTCATCATAGAATCCTCATCACGGAGCGCTGATGCACGCTGGTGGGTATATTAGGGAGGAAGTATCCCAGGAAACGAGAACCTACCATGAATGGCGTGTACGTATAGGTAATGTCGACGGCCAGGTTAATGTACTGCGTGGTGCTCCCCGACGCGATGTCTTCGCCATCTGAAGGGGGATCGGAGTAGTTTGCGCAGGCGCCGCTCGGCACCTGCAGAATGATGGCATAGGTTCCGTTGTTATTCTCCTGAACGCAGGCGTTCGGATTTGTCGAGCTCAGACCCGGGAGGGCGGCCATATCCGCATTGATCAGATTCTGCAGAGAAGTGGAAGTGGCCTCGCCGGGCAGGCCCGCCGACGATCCGCTCAGAATCGCATAATCCGCCGCTGCCCGCGCGGCATTGGCTACTACCATCCAGGCGCCGATCAGCCCGGCAAAATCGATGACCAACACAATCAGGAAAAACACGAAGGGAGCAATGATGGCGACCTCCACCAGCGATTGGCCGCGCGCGCTGGCCGCCGCCTTCCGCGCGGCTGGAGCCGTCCCTGGTTGTTTCAACGTAGGCTCCTGGACTGCTCCCATCACCGCTGACCCAATTCCAGACGCGTCCCCTCGGCGCCCCCAGCCTCGGAGCGCGCTTCATTTTTCCCACCCAAAAACTCCTGCATGGCCTCGGGAGAACAAATCAAAAGTTGATCGCCCACATGGGTTTGAGAGGAATAAATAGTGCGCGTGGGCAGTTCTAGCACGCTGGCGCCCGCAGTCCGGACCGGCCCGATCCGGAATCGGCCGAACGACTCCTCTAGATGAATGACATGATTATTCCGGTCGAGATAAATCAAATCGACCGCAAAAAGCACGCCTATGGTATGCACCCCCTGTGAAGGGACAATCCAGATCCCTTCATCGCCTTTGAGCCGTAGTTTTCCTAGCAGCCCCTTAAGGCGACCGACATGGGTGTCCGTCAAGGTTACATTTAAACTAAGGAAAGACTCGCGCGTCTGATTGAACACGCAGTAAGTTTTCCCGCGTTTGCCCTCGCTGTTGTTTAATTTGATATGCACACTCCGAGCCATACCTTTACCGTTTCCTGATCCCTCGCCGGGGGCAGGAATGCGTCAAACAAGACCAAGCGTTACTGGAAACCTGCAGAAACGCTTCACCGGAAAACTCGCCGCTCTTACTGAACCTTCGTTCTGCGCCGCTGAATGAGAAACAGCAGCACGATAACGAGTAAGATCCCGGCCACGATCCGGATGATGGTAACGTTATCCATTCTTCTCCTTTCACCCTCCGAAGTATTTCTGAAACTGCTCTCCAATTGACAGCAGCGACGGTCCCAGCGCGACGATGAAGATACAGGGAAACACGAAGACCACCAGCGGGAGCACCAGCTTTACGGCCATTTTCCCCGCGATCTCCTCCACCTGTTGCCGGCGTCGCGTGCGCAAACCCTCGGCATAAGTGCGCAGGGTCTTGGCAATGCTTGTGCCGAACTGGTCGGCCTGAACAATCGCAGTCACCAGCATTCGCAATACATCCAGCTCCACGCGCCCGGCCAGGTTCTTCCAAGCGTCCGCACGTGGGCGGCCGGCGCGCTGCTCGAGACTGACCAGTCCCATTTCATCCGCAATATCGGGAGAACTGATGCGCATCTCCTGGGTGGTCCGCTGGAGCGCCTGATCCATGCTTAGCCCGGCTTCCACACAGACTACCAGAAGATCGAGGAAATCCGGAAGCGCCAACTGGATTTTCGCGCGGCGCTGCCTGATCCTGCGGCCCAGCCAGAAATCCGGCGCCAGATAGCCGAAGCCGGCGGCGAGCGTGTACGCGATGAAGGGGTTGAAGTCATCCGTCACGCCGCTGACGGCGACCATCAGGCAAAACCAGACGGGCAGCAGCGCTTTCAGGCCATAGAAGACCCGGAGATGACTGTTTTCCCGGAAGCCTGCATAGATGAGACGCTTCTGGGCGACCGAAACCTCCTGCGGGCTCTTGGGCAGAACCTTTTCTAACGGCTGGATCATGCTCCGAATCGAATCTCTGGCCCGGCTGGGCTTAAACCGGCTCCACCAGGGTTCCCGCTCCTCCGCAGGCCCGATGGCGGAAGAAAGCCGCTGTGTCATACCAACCCGGAAGAAGAGCAATAGCCCGCCGCTGGCGATCAGGACGAATATGGCCAAAAAAGTGAAAACAGCTAGTCCCACCCTATTACTCCTCGCTTAGACACTCCTTGCTTACACGCGTACATTCACAATCTTCCGAATGAGCAAACTTCCCACAACGAGCATGACGATTCCGGTATACAGCATTTTCAAGCCCGCCGGGCGTGTCCACAATAGGCTGATTACCTCCGGGGCTGCGAGGTACATCCCCGTCGCCAAGACGACGGGCAGTAATGCGAGCACCAATCCCGAGAGGCGCCCTTGGGCGGTTTTGGTCCGAATCTCGCGCTGCAACCGGAATCGCTCACGGATTACATTCGCGGATTTCTCCAAAACTTCGGCCAGATTTCCGCCCGTTTCCTTGTGAATCAAAATTGCAGTCATGACAATGCGGTTGTCCTGAAGCGGGACACGCGTGCACAGGTTTTCGAAGGCTGTGCGGAGCTCCAGGCCATAGTTCTGCTCATCGAAGCAAATGCGATATTCGGGTCCGACCGGATCGGGTATTTCGCGCCCGACAAGACTCAGAGTCGTAACGAAGCCTTGCCCGCTACGCAGCCCACTCACCATCAGATCGAGCGCGGACGGCAACATTTCTTCAAACTTCAGGAATCGCTGCGAGCGCTTCCAGCGCACGAATCCGTACGGAATCGCCGCAGGGACCAATGCGAGAAGCACGGAAAACCAAAATGCCCCGGTTTGTAAGTAGAGCATGTAGGCGGGAACAACCCACGCGGCCATCGACAGCAGCAACAGGCCTCCCGGCGTCCATTTGACATTCGCCTGATGCAGCAGCAGACGCAACTGCGGCGCCACTTCCAGCCGCAAGAGAATCCGGTTGACGAAGGGGATAGAACCGACTAACTCGCGTTTCTGAATGTCGACGTGCTCGTCCTTGTTTCCACTTGAGGCAGCCATCAGCACTTCCAGACGGGCCAATGCCTTCTTAGCCTGCTCGGAAGCGTTGGCGCCCGTGGCCAGAATGAGAAAAGCGACGACGCTGAAAACGCCGATGAAAACGACGATCGCAAGCAGCATTTACTCCTCTCCTACGCCACTTCCAGGGAAGTCTCGAATAGAGCGACCGGCAGTTGAATGCCGGCAACTTTCAGATGCTCCAGGAACTTCGGCCGGATACCGCTCGGCTGGAACGCTCCCACTACGTTTCCCTTCGGTCCGATGCCTTTCCTTTGAAAATTGAAGATCTCCTGCATGCTGATTATGTTTTCCTCCATTCCGGTAATCTCCGAAAGGGACATCACTTTGCGGGAGCCGTCGCTGAGACGGGCGATCTGCACGACGATGGTAATAGCCGAGGCGATCTGCTGTCGCACCGTTTTCTCCGGCAGATTCAGGTTTGCCATGGCGATCATCGATTCCAGCCGCGACAGAGCGTCCCGCGGAGTGTTGGCGTGGATGGTCGTCATCGATCCCTCGTGGCCGGTGTTCATGGCCTGCAGCATGTCAAAAGCCTCGTCTCCACGAACCTCGCCGATGATAATCCGGTCCGGCCGCATACGCAAACTATTGATCAGCAACTGCCGCTGGTGGATCGCCCCTTGTCCCTCCACGTTCGGGGGTCTGGTTTCAAGGCGCACCACGTTCTCTTGGGCAAGTTGGAGCTCAGCCGCATCCTCAATGGTAATCAACCGCTCGCTCGCCGGGATGTATTGCGAGAGCAGGTTCAGAAATGTCGTCTTACCCGCGCCCGTTCCTCCCGAGATGAGAATGCTGATGCGGGCGCGTACGGCGGCGGCGAGAATTTGCAACATCTCGTTGGAGACGCTTTTCAACCCGACCAGCGCTTCCGCCGACAGAGGCCCGGTCCCAAAGCGGCGGATGGATAGGGTCGGTCCATCGAGCGCCAGGGGGGGGATGATCGCGTTCACGCGCGAGCCATCGGGGAGCCTGGCATCCACCATGGGCGACGATTCATCGATTCTGCGGCCGATTTTCGATACGATCCGGTCAATGATCTGTATGACGTGGCGGTCGTCGCGAAACACCACATTCACTTTCTCGATCTTGCCGCCGCGTTCCACATACACCAGGTCTTTGCGATTGACCAGAACGTCGGAGACTTTCGGATCGCGTAGCAGCGCCTCCAGCGGGCCGAGCCCGAAAACCTCATCCAGCAGTTCCGTCTGAATCCGCTCCTTTTCCGCTGCGTTCAGCGGCACCTTGTTAACGCTGACGAGGTCATTGACCAGAGCGGCCACGGCTTGCCTGGCTCGGGCCGGCTGCACCGTGGCGAGTTTCTCGAGATCGAGCTTGGAGATCAGATTCCGGTGAAGATCCGCTTTGAACTGTTCAAAATTGAGATTTTCCATTGTTTTGCCTGTACGGGATCACTCTCAACCGCGGACCTTAAATAATCCAAACTTTTTTTTCTTTCGCTTATCGGGACCTTCACCGCAAACCGCGTTGGCCATCCGTGCCAACGCCTGCGCCAACTGGCTCTTGTCCATAGCAACGGCGACTCCGGTGTTCTGAGCCCGCCGCGCAGCCGCGTAATCGTTGGGGAGCTTCCATTTGGCGGGCTGGGTCAGCGCCTTGGCGACGGCCTCTTCATCGATCTCCACATTCCGCGTGACATGCCGGTTCAGGACAATCTCGAGCTTTTCGCGGTTGAAGCCGCTGAAGTAACGAGTCACGAAACGGTTGGCGTTGCGCAAGTCGGGCACGCCTACCTGAGTCACCAAATACACTGTCGTCGCCGCCTGGAACAATTCTTCGTGCCAATCGAGCGAGTGGGAGCCCGCGTCCACGACAACGTAAGCGAAATCCTCTCGCGCCAGCCGCAACAGCCGCCCGGTCGCGTCTTTTGGAGGATGGTTCGTTGGAATCGTGTCCGGCGCCCCGAGCACGGATAAGCCGGAGTCGTGCTTGGCCATCAGGCTGAGCAGAAAATCGGAATCCAGCCGGGCTAAATTGTCGAGCGCGTCAAGCGTCGTGAATGTAGTGCTCAAGCCCAGGGTCAGGGCGGCGTCTCCGAGCTCCAGGTGCAAATCGATTAGGGCAACTTTGGCGTGCCGGGCCAGGGCTGCGGCAAAATTGCTGGCCACGGTCGTCACCCCAGCCCCACCCTTAGCACCCGCGAAGACCAGGAGCTTTCCAGATGGCGCCTTCTTGCGGTGAACTTCATCTCTTCTTCGCACGGAAGCGCGCACCAGCGCCTCGCCGATAATGTTGGGAAGCAGAGGGTCCGTCAAAAACTCGCGCGCGCCGGCACGCATACAGCGCAGCAGCAACTCCGGATTCGGCTGCGCCGAATAGACCATCACCGTAATCGAACCGCCGCCGCTGCACAGACTTTCGACCACATCCAGAGCCTTCTCCGAATCGGGGTCCAGATGCACGATGATGACGTCATAATCCCCGGCGCTCAGCTCCGCGAGCTGGTCTACATCCGGATAGTTCGAAAACTCCCGCGCGACCCTCGCCTGAGGGCCCGCCAAGGCTTTCCGCATGGTGCGCCGCTGCTCCTCTTCCGGACCGATAAGCACGGCCGAGAGCGCATCCATCCTCAGAGAATCGGGTTCGCTTACGAAGGTCGACATCAACATCTTCTCCCTCGTGTTAGTGTTGCACAGCGACGTTCTCTTCATGGCAACGCAAAGAAGGAAAGGATGACGCCAACTGCTATGGCGGGAGCGTAAGGCATTTTTCGCGTGTTCGGATTTGTCAATGTCAGTGTTCCATGAGGCCGCAAGCCACACTTCCGGAATCCGAAAATAAGATCCGCTACGCCGTCCAGCGACTCTTGAACAAAGCGGCCCCGAATCGCCCAGGTCAGCGCCATGACGCCCCCTGCCAGCCCCATGAACACGAACGCAAGCAAAATCTGCCGCGGACCGATCCAAGCTCCAATCGACGCCAGCAGTTTTACATCTCCCATTCCCATCCCCCCGAGAAGGTAGAACAGCCCCAACGCCGCTGCCCCCGCCAGAATCCCCAGGAGGCTAGACTCCAGCCCCGCCCAGCCACGCGTTATGGCGGAAACCGCGATTCCCATCAGCAGGAATGGAAACACCAGCCAATTCGGGACGCGCCGCGTGCGAAGATCGGTGACGACGGCCACGGTTACGGTGAGCAGCGTCGGCCACCAGGCAATGGAATGCATATAGAGTTGCCCCCCGCTCACCGCAATTGGACAGCCATACAAGAACGCTCGAAACAAAGGAATTCCAGGAAGCACGGACGCGCGGTTCAAGAATCGTGGGTGGCTGGTGTCAACTCGGGTATACACACTCTGGCCGAACCGCGTGATGCGGCGTTTACATTCGTCGAAAAACCGCATCTGCCCGCAGAGGGCAGGGCCGGGACCGCGCCAGCGCTCGACGGACGCGGCGAGCCGTCTCGACCGCTGATTGCCTTACTCCGCATGCTGCTAGGGGAACCCACGGGGGAGCGCGAACGCGCGCTCTTAGGTTTGGCGGTCCGATTGCCTGACTCGTTGGCACCTGCCTTTGGTAGGGACCTTACACGGAAGGAATTGTCGGATGAGCGATTCAATTTTGAATCTGTACACCAGAGGCCAGACGTTGATCTGGAAGCTGGTGAAAGACGAACAGGGCCAGGATCTGGTCGAGTACGCTGCGGTGATTGTGATTGTGGTGCTTGGTCTCACGGCGGGGATGCATACTCTCGCAAATGCGATCAACAACGCCATGACAAACGTTGGCTCGTATATCAGCTCAATAATCGGCTAGCCGATGTTCCTGCACAGTGGCCGGCTCCTTTACGACAAGAACAAAGGAAACCAAGCTCGATGTTTGATATCCCGACCATCAGTCGATGTTCGGAGGGCCGCCTGGCCTTGCGAACCCTGCTCCAGGAAAACGGGCAGGATCTCGTGGAGTACGCTGCGGTGATCGTTATTGTGGTGCTTGGTCTCACGGCGGGAATGAATACGCTCGCCAATGCTATCAACAACGCGATGACCAACGTCGGATCGTATATAAACAGTATCATTGGTTAGCCAGGTACCCAGGCGACTGTTACGTTCGCGCTCCTGTACGATAAACAAGAGAAAGGAAACCGAAGTCGATGTTTAATCTTTCGAGCATGAGTCTACGTTCGAAGGGCCGCCTGCTCTTGCAAACCCTGCTGGAAGAAAACGGACAGGATCTCGTGGAGTACGCCGCCGTGCTGGTTATTGTGGTGCTCGGTCTCGTAACGGGGATGAGTACTCTCGCCGGTGCGATCAACAATGCGATGACCAACGTCGGATCGTATCTCAACTCAGTCATCGGTTGAAGTGAATCGTTTATGAGGCCAAGCGAAGCCGCTTACAGGTAGGCGGCTCCGCGCCGCAGAGTTGCTGCGGCTGCAATCTCTTCAACCGGGGGGTGCACACAGGCGCCGCAGCTTACTCGCTGATTTCAGCAAGGGCTGCCGCACTCTGGTTCTGTGTGTGCTTATTTGAGGGGAGCAGTTCCTAGCACGAACTGCTCTCCTCCCTTTTTCTCTTTCCAAGTATACTCCCGTGCCCAGCCCTACGCCAAGCCCTGCCAGCCTCAGCCTTCCGGTCATCGAACTGGGGACTACGCTCATCATTCTCGCGTTGGCATTGTGCTTCCCCCGTACGGGGGCGAGCTTGTTCGTTCGCGTGGAAGGGCTGCTCGGGCGGCTGGCCCGCAAGCGCGGACTTTCGATATTTATCGCCGGCGCCGGCGCCTGCCTGCTCCGGCTGCTGCTTTTCCCCATCTCACCCATCCCGAAACCCTGGATTCAGGACGATTTCAGTTTTCTCCTTGCGGCCGATACTTTTGCCCACGGACGGTTGACCAACCCCACTCCCGCGATGTGGACGCACTTTGAAAGCTTCCATATCACGCTGAAGCCGACCTACATGTCCATGTATTTCCCCGCCCAAGGCCTGGTGCTGGCGGTTGGACAGGTGATTGCCGGCCACCCCTGGTGGGGCGTCTGGGCAAGCTGCGGCTTGATGTGCGCCGCGATTTGCTGGATGCTCGAAGGCTGGCTCCCCTCCGGCTGGGCGCTGCTGGGCGCGATGCTGGCGGTCCTGCGGCTCGCCACTTTCAGTTACTGGATCAACACGTATACGGGGGGCGCCGTATCCGCCATCGGAGGCGCCTTGGTGCTCGGCGCTCTGCCCCGTATCCTGCCTAACGCGCACAACGCATTCGCTGTGCGCTTGCGCGGCTTCCGCGCTCGCGATTTCTTTTGGATGGCGCTCGGCCTGGCGATCCTGGCGAACAGCCGGCCTTATGAAGGCTTGCTTGTATCGCTGCCTTCGCTCGCCGTTCTCGGTTGGCAATTGTGGAAGCGGCCTCATCCCGGAATCTTCGTACTGATCCGCCGTATGGCTCCCGCGGCCGTCTTGTTGATAGCGACGCTGGGCTTCATGGGGTACTACAATTATCGGGTATTTGGAAGCCCATTCATTCCACCGTATAGGGTCAACCGGGACACATACACCTCGGCCCCATATTTCATCTGGCAATCCGCTCGTCCCGAGCCCGTCTATCGCCACACCGCCATCCGCAACTTCTACACCGGCTGGGAGTTGAAAACTTTTCGCGAGGAGACCGGATCGATCGCGGGGTTCCTGTCCGAGAGCGGGAAGAAGCTTCTGGAGATCGGTTCGTTTTATCTGAGCTTCACGTTGATTCCACCGCTGGTGATGCTTCCCTGGGCTTTCCGTGATAAGCGGATTCGCTTTTTGACCGCCACCGCAATAGTTCTTGCCCTCGGCCTCGGAATCGAAACGTTCTTTAGACCGCATTATCTTGCGCCCGCTACCGCCTTGCTCATCGCCTTGCTTCTCCAGTCGATGCGTCATCTTCGCGCGCGGGGGCGTTCCGGCCTGATGCTGGTGCGCTCGATACCGGTGGCCTGCGTGCTCCTGGCCCTGGTGCGAATTTGCGCCCAGCCGCTGCATATTGAGCTTGCCTCGCCGCTCAAGCAAGCCGGAACGTGGGCGGGAGGAACGCCGGAGTCGGGCCAGACGCGCGCTCGCGTGCTGGCGGAGCTAGAACGCCAACCCGGCCAGCAGCTTGCCGTTGTTCGCTACCCCAACGATCATCTCTATCCCGAATGGGTCTACAACGCGGCCGAGATCGACAAATCGAAGGTGGTCTGGGCGCGGGAGATGGACCCGGAAAGCAATCGGCAACTGCTGGACTATTACAAGGGCCGCAAAGCTTGGCTGGTGGAACCCGATTGCAACCCGCCCCGCGTCATCCCCTACCCGGGCAAGGGGGCGGGCCCGTGAAGGCTTCTGAGGGCGCTTCCGGAGGGCCGACTTTAGTCCCCGCGGGACTTGAGTCACGCTGGGCGAGCGAGGCTGAAGCCTGTCTTTCTTCAACGGGGCGGCTGACGCCCTCCCTCCGCATGGATACATTCACCTGGCTACTTATCTGGTCTGTTGCGGCCGTCCTGATTGGACTCCCCGTGCTGATCCAAGAACGGATACTGAAGGAGAAGCGTTCAATCGATTTCGTCTATTTCTACGCCATATCGACGATCGTCCGCGATTCTCCCGCCGAGAATATCTACAATCCAGAGATTGAAAAGGCAGCCTGTCAAAAGATTCTTCCGCTTCCCAATCGAGAATCCTCCTACGGGCCTTCCCCGTATCCGCCTTTTGTTGCGCTGCTCTTCGCGCCCGCCTCGCGCCTGCCGTTCTGGACGGCGTTCCGGATTGACGAGGCGATCTCGTTGGCGCTCTATCTGACCGGCCTGATTCTTTTGTTGCGGCGCTATTTCCCCGGGCAGCCGAGTCTGTCAAGCCTGTGGGTCCCGTTCTCGCTCGCCTATTTGCCATGGATCTCGAATGCGTGGCTCAACGGGCAGCTATCGGCTCTTGGATTCATCGGGGTGGCTGGGGCGCTCATAGAGCAGAAAGCGGGACATCGATTCCGCAGCGGCCTAGCACTTTCCGTATGCCTTTACAAGCCCACCTTGCTGGTTCTATTCATTCCGATGCTGCTCGTTGGCCGGCAGCTCCGCGTGTTGCTTGGATTTGCAGCCGGCGGCTGCGTTCTGGCCGGCGCGGCGACTGCTACGTTTGGCTGGCATATTTGGGCAGCCTACGCGCGCCTGGTGCTGTCGGTTAGCAATTTTGAGAGACTCCGCCAGTCTACTACCCAATTCGTCGATCTGGCGGCTTTTTTCAAGCTGCTGGCGGGGAACCGTCTTGGCGGCGTGCTGGTCGTGCTGTGTACCTTCTGCGCGCTTCCGTTCCTGATTGCCTCCTGGCGGCGCTATCAACACAACCCATCCCTTGCCTGGGCGGGCACGCTTACCTGGACCCTGATTCTCAGCCCCTATGTACCGCTCTACGATACGATTCTGATCATTCCGAGCCTTATTGCAAGTGCCGGCATACTGTGGCTGGGCCACCGTAGCGCATTCGAGGCTAGTATGCTGCTGCTCTTCTTGTGCTCCTGGCTCAGTGCGGCTCTAGCATCGCTGATTCACGTGCAACTTTTGACCTTGGCGATCGCGCTGGTGGGCGCTTTGCAGCTTGCGGCAACACGGGTGCCCGGAATCGAATGCTCCGATCGCGTTCGGGACCAGATCGATGGCGCGGGAATTGCGGTACCTGGATAAGATGCCACCACTTCTGGCCAAATGCCCACCGGAAGCGTCTACGAACGCACGCCCGGCGTTAACGCACGGGGACCATCGGATCATGAAATGCGCAGCCATCATACCTGCCTTTGAGCCGGACAGCAGGCTCGTACACCTTGTCGAAGAACTGTCCGAAAGCCCGATCGCCGCGATCGTTGTCGTCAACGACGGTAGCGGGCCCCAGTATGCCCAGTATTTCGAACTTATTCGGCGTGCTTCGAGGGTGCATCTCGTTGAGCATGCAAGAAACCTTGGCAAAGGCGCCGCGCTAAAATCCGGTTTCGACTATGCCCTGAGAGCATTTCCAGACCATTTAGGGGTGGTCACAGCCGATGCCGACGGTCAGCACCATCCCGAGGACATTCTCAAGGTGGCGCAAGGCTTCTGCTCGGAGCCTTCCGCGCTGACCCTTGGGGTACGTACTTTCGGCAATGCGGTCCCGCTTCGGAGCCGCATCGGAAATCGGCTAACAAGATCTCTCGTATCCGTTATGACAGGCCAGTCCGTGACCGATACTCAAACGGGACTGCGTGCGATTCCTCGTTCACTGCTAGAGTCACTTCTGAGATTTCCCGCCAACGGGTACGAATTTGAGACGGAGATGCTGATCTCCTCCCAGGGGAGCGATCATCCTATCCGCGAGGTTAGAATACGGACGATCTACATCGACGGCAATAAATCGTCTCATTTCAATCCCATTCTCGACTCTCTGAAAATCTACTTCACGCTGTTTCGCTTCAGCATCTCTTCGATTCTCAGCGCGCTATTGGACAACGTCGTTTTTTTTCTGGCGCTCAAGGCTTCCTTCGGTCTGGGCCTTTCCCAAATCGCCGGCCGGCTCGCCTCTGTCGCTCTAAACTACTCGCTGGGGCGCAAGGCTGTGTTTCTATCTCGCCAGCGGCACCGGACGGCTTTTCCGAGGTACCTGCTCCTCGTAATCGTGAGCGGAATCGCCTCTTATGCGCTCATCCGATTGTTGACTTCCAGGTACTCACTTGGCGCCGTTCGGGCAAAGATGATTGCCGAGTCGATTCTGTTCATATTCAATTTCTTCGTACAGCGGCAGTTCGTCTTTCGGCCCCGCCAAAGGCGCCATGCCGCCGCCGAATTGGATTCCAACCGTGCCGTCTAGCGTCAGCCGAGGCACGCTGAAGGACGCTCCTCCCGTCATCGAGGCGAAGGCGCTGCCTCCCAAAACTCTCTGCGAACGCGCCCCGATCCTGTTTCTCGCGTTGGGAACATTACTTGTGGCGGCCTACGCTCTGATCGTCCCGCCTTTCCAAGTTCCCGATGAAGATCGCCACCTCTGGCGCGCGTATAGCGTGTCTGAGATGCATCTTAGAGGCCCGGCGCGAACCCAGGTCCCCGTGAGCTTTCTGGAGTTGAACGAACGATTCCCGCGTCTTCTCGAGACTATGCCGGGGAAGCGCGCAGTGCGGCCGGAGCTCGCCCGTTGGCTGCGGCAGCCTCTTAACGAAGAGACCACCGCCGGGATAGAAAATCCGCGAGCCAATCTTTACAGCTTCGTGCCGTATTTGACCACGGGGCTGGTGCTTAGGGTAGGGCGCCTAGCCCGATGGCCGCCCCTCGCGATGTTGTACGCCGGCAGGTTAGCAAATGGGGCGGTTTATCTCTGGCTTGTTTACATGTCGCTTCGGATTTTGCCGGAGTTCCAACTCCTAGTTTTGACGATCGCGCTGACCCCTATGTCGTTGTATTTGGGGGCATCGTTTTCGGCAGACTCTCTGACGCTTGGCCTCAACGCGCTGTTTGCGGCCTACGTTTTCAGGCTCGCGTTTGATACACGGATTCGCAACGTAAGTATGCGCGATTTGCTCGTTCTGGTTGGGCTGCTCGTGTTACTGGCCTTATGCAAATTTAATCTCTGGACTGCCTTGCTCATCGCATTGATTCCCACAGAGAAATTCGGATCTCGGACCCGAGCCGTGCTCAGCATCGCTGGCTGCGCCTTGGCGGAAATCGCGGCCGCCGTGATGTGGCAAGCCTTCAATAGTCCAGCCATATCGGCCTTTCGGCAACTGGATCCGAGAGGCCCTGATGCGGCAAGCAACGCGTTCTTCGTCTTAATGCACCCAATGAAGTTCTTCGCGATGATACTGCTCACGGACTTCTGGCTTTTCCGGTACTGGTGCCAGGAGTTCGTGGGCGCCTTCGGCCACGCGTTTGCTTACGGCCACCTCTCGAACTTAATGAGCTGGCCGCTTGTTCTCGTGTATTTGGGAGGCATTCTCATGGCGGCGTATACGCGAACCAACAATGTGACGATCAGCCGCCGCCAAAAATGGATTGCGGCCTTATTCGTGTTTCTAACCTACATCTCCCTGCACGTACTGCTCTGGGTCTTGGAGGCGCCCCCTGATTTTGTCAGGCAGGCCACGATTTCCTTTGCACCCATACCGGCTATTCAGGGCCGATACTTCTTGCCTCTCGCCCTTCTGGCGCTCATCGGCGTAAAGAGGCGGTTCACGCTCAACGGCTGGTGGATAGCCGGAGCCGTGGGACTGATAACCGGGGTCAACGCCTTCGCCTTACGGACAATCTGGCTGCTATATTCGTGACGGGCAGCGCGATCCCGATGTGCGAGAAAACGTGGGCGCCCTACTTCTTCACCAAACGCAGGTCCCAGCCGGGTGGATTTTCCGGTATCACGATGATTTCGCCCGCGTTGGCTGCCTTCACTTGCTGCGCGTAATAGGCGAGGTGCGGGTCCTCATAGGCTCGATGTCGCCAGTCCCGAATGAAACCGAACAACATGACGAAGAGAAGCACAAAGCCAACCAATTCCGTGAGTTCTGTTCGCTTGGGACCGGCCAGGAAACTCACCAGCATCCACGTGCAGGCGAGCGTGGGAAGGAACCAGTAGCGCATCCCGAGGCCGACGGCCGATAACACCTGCCATGCTGTCCAACCGAGGGGAGGAGGCCCGGTCCCGGGACTATAGAGCGAAGCCGCGAGGACGAACAGCGTGAAAAGAGCAAATAACCGCATTTCCGGTCCCGACGTGCAAAGCCACCAGATGAAGAGCGCCGTGCCCGCCAAGGTTATCCATGCATGAGTCACCGGCGCTAAACGGAAAGCGAGGACATTGTGGCCGATCAGGGTGCCGAGGTAGATCTGTCCGGCAACGATCCGAGAAAGCTGTCCGAGACTCGCGCCTAATGGCCAGGATCGGCCGCGAGCGGCTGCGTCAGTGAACAGTAGCGCGCTGAGCTGAAGCGCGGAGGCGCCGACGAGGATGAAGACCGGCCGCCAGCGCGCCGGCTCCCGCTTCAGGTACAGCATCGCGCAGGCGATCGGCAGAAGGAGAATACAGTAGGGGCCGGTCAGCCCGAACAAAACGAAAACCGCTGCATCGAACCAGTGCCACAGCTTGTTTGGCGGCGTCCCCGCGAGCACCAACAGACATGCGATCAAAGCGAGATGCCACTGCACCTGCGTGACCGATACGCTGATCTCCGCGCAATTCGGCATGACCAGATAGGCAAGCGCGAGCGCTGCCCGAAACCGCACCGTGCCCCATTCGGAAAACCGCCTCGATAGGAGTAGCGGCGCCGGCACGGCCTGAATGATGAGGCCGACCAGGTTCATGACCAGCGGGGCCCCCGTGAGAGGAACGAGCAACGCCAAGCCCGCCGCCAGCCGCGGAAGAGTCACATAATAACCGTTTTGCGTTCTTCCGAGGGAAGCCAGCCAGCCCCAGTTGTAGGCGTCCGCGAACCAGACGTGCCCATCCTCTGCAAGGAACTGCGCGTGCCGGATGGCGTCCGGCTGGCGCGAAATCACGATCGCCACGGCTGCGCAGAACGCGGCAAGCTGCCAGTACGGCTCAATTTCCCGCTTCGTAGGCACTGCCAGCTCGGGGAGGGACACCGCCTTGTCTGCCTCGCCCTGCATCAATCCTGCCTTGCGAAAACCACCGCTTGTGAGCCGTTAGACATGCGCGGGGGGCGAAGGAGCTTTCATTAATGCCCCTTAGCAAAGATGACCGCTTTCTCGTCGGAGTAGATTTTCCTCCACCCCGGGATCAACGGCAGCACTCGCACGACCGGCGCATCCTGCGCGAACAAGCAGTAATCGATCCGGTATTTGCTGAGAAGCAATCTCGGATCGGCTTCGAGGGTCGTGAACCCCATGTAGTCCGCCAATACGCCCGCCGGCTCGTACACGTCCGCCCGCCCATCGATGAAAACCGGGCGTTTCGGCGCCGCCCAGATTAGGTAGCCGCCGTAAGCGTAGTCGTTCAGCATGCGGCCCGAAAGACCGGAACGCTCGAGGAACTCGATGGCTTTCACGGGGTTGGCCTTGTTCACCTGCTCGGCCAGGGCGCGGGAACTCGGAAACGCGAGTGCCACGGCCCCAGCCGCAATCAGCATGAGAACCGCATTGGGAAGAATCCGGTCCCGTTCCGGGTGGTAGCGGTCCCAAGTATCGGCCAACAGTCGGCACAGAATCGGGGCAGCGACAACACCAAACATAAACTCCATTCGTACATGGCGGACCGCGAAATAGAAAACGGCCGAAAGAAGCAGGAGTTCGTGGATGCGAACCTTCGCGGAACGGATCAGGGCCACCACCACAACCAGGCCGGCGATGATCAACAGCAGCGCCCCGCGCACCGAGCCGAAATCGGGCTCCTGCCATTCAAAGATCGATCTCAGGTTGAGCGGCTGGTTGAACATCATAAAGTCAATCGGATACCAGATCAGCTTCGGACCAACCGGGTTGAAGAACAGAGCCGGAACTACGAGCGCGGCTGCCAGTGCCAAAGTTCCTCTGCTCTTACGCGGCCACGGCTGGGCCACTACGAGTCCCCATTCGATATGGAGGAACGCGCTCGCCAGAACCACCGCGAGGATCACGAAACCGAAAATGAAGGAACCGTGGACATTGATCCACAGCGCGAACAGCGGCGGCAGCGCGTAGAACCAGCGTGAATCCCGCTTCCTGCCCAGTTCCAGCAGCAAGAGCTCGCATAAGAGGATCAAGAAGCCGAGCATATGCGGACGGATCTGCAAGCCGACGGTGGCAAATATCCACGTGATCATCGCGCCTAAAAAACCGACTTTGACGTTGCCTGAATAGAGCGTGCAGAGCAAGTAGCCGCCAAGAACAATGGTGGAAGCGAGCACGAACAGCCACGCCATCAGCCCGGAATATCCTGCCACGCGGTACGCGCCGTAAATGATCACTTCCGACAGCCACTCTTGCGCGGTCCAGGGGTGTCCGGCCGCGGTGAAGGAGAAAACATCAAAATGCGGAATCGAGTGAGTGCGCCAAATCAGCTCGCCGGTCTTCAAGTGCCACCACAAGTCAGGGTCGCTCAGCCGTCCCCGCACGGTGCACGCGGTGACGACGACCAGAAGGGCCGCCATGGCCATCGGAAACGAGAAAAGGGCGCGAAGTGCGCTCCGGTTTTGTTTACCCGGGACGGTGAGGGTTTGCGGTCGAGCCGTTTCCACTAACACGGGTGCACGGTCTTGAACGCACTTCTCCCGCCGAACAACTTACTAGATCTATGAAGAACATCCTGTCGCGCTAAGCCGCGAGATGTAAACCCAGGGTTACAGTTCTGATTTGGCGTTTACACATTGCAAAGAAGACGACCGGTCCGGGGCCACAGCACCAGAGACGCGAAGTTTCCGATAGGCCGTGAGTGCATGGTAGCCGTCCAATCCGCGAATAAATGGCAAAAGGTTGTAGCCGCCAAGCGCCAGGTTCACCAAGCCGAACTGTGGCGCAAATGTCCAAAACGAGAGGGCGAGCGCCAGGTTCAAAACCGGGCCGGCGAGCGCGATGCAAAGATTTGCGAACGGCGGCCCCTGTTCACGCACGATGTACGGCCCCTTCCAGGTCATTCCCACCCGTTTGACGCGAATGCCCGACGCCCGCGCGGCCAATACATGCGCTATTTCATGAAGAAGCACGGCGGCGATACAAGCGACGAGATAATCGACAAAAGCCATACCGCTCTTTGCCCCCAAGCTTCTCTTCGGCATTTTGCGTCATCTGCAACCAGCTCACATTCCGAAGATGGACAGAAATCACCCGAAGATGGACAGAAATCAGCGCGCCGTCCCCGGGGTTGCCAAAACCAAGCATTTCAATCGGTTATAGCTGTTAGCTTTCTCTTTCGCATGTCTGGCACAAAAACTGCTCCAAGACGGGGTAAGTATTTCTTTTAGTACCTAGGCCCTCGTAAACTGGTCGTACTGGGTCAACTCTTGTACGCTTAGGTAAACCGTGGTATACTCAAGCCTCAAAAATACTAGATCGCTATGGCACATCACGAAGGAACGGCTCGATGGTCCAGGTCGCGTTGTATACGCCCGATGTGAAGTTGCAGCATCTGCTTGCGCCCGCGCTGGGATCCGGTTTCAAACTGGTTCCGCACTCTGATAGGGACGCCTGCCAACAACTCCTGTTCGAGGGAGAAACTGATGTGCTCCTTCTTGACCTGGAATCGGAGCCCTCAACGGTCGAAAAGCAAGTTAAATTTTTTGAGGAGATTCGCCCGGCCGGGATCCCAACGATCATCCTGACGGATGACGGATCCCGCCAGTCGGCCGTCGATCTGGTCACGGGGGGTGCCTTCGGATACTGCCGAAAGCCGCCGGCGCTGCGTGAGTTGAAAGCTCTGATCACGCGCGCGCACGAACACGGGGCAATGAAGCGCGAGCTAAAAAGCCTCGGGCGAAGCGGCGCCCCGCGAGCTGAAGGCCCAGCGGAAAGGAAAGAGACCCTTCGGTGTGATGGCCTGATCGGCGGCGGCGCCACGATGTGCAAGGTCTACGATATGATTCGCCGGGTCGCGAGCCTCAACGCTTCCGTGCTCATCACCGGCGAAAGCGGGACGGGAAAAGAGTTGGTGGCCCGCGCGATTCACAATTTGGGTTCCCGCGCGCAGGCGCCGTTTGTGGCGGTATCGGCTGGAGCGATCCCGGAATCGCTGATCGAAGCCGAGCTTTTCGGGCACGAAAAGGGCGCATTTACCGGTACGGTAGGAGTGCGGGTAGGCTACTTCGAACAGGTCGGGAACGGCACCATTCTGATCGATGAGGTCGGCGAACTACCCTTGCAAATCCAGGTCAAACTCCTCCGGGTGCTGCAGCAGCGGGAGTTCACGCGTTTGGGCAGCGGACGGCCCATTCCTTTGCGGGCGCGGGTGCTCTTCGCCACCAATCGCAATCTCTCGGCCATGGTCGAGGACGGGACGTTCCGGCTCGATTTGTTCTATCGCATTAATGTGATGAACATCAAACTCCCGTCGCTGGTGGATCACGCTGAGGATATCCCCGCCTTGGCGGACTTTTTTTTGAGCCGGTACGGGGATCAGTTCCAGAAAACAATGGCCGGCATCGCGCCGGACGCTGTGTCGTTGCTCGAAGCGTACGATTGGCCGGGCAACGTCCGGGAACTCGAAAACGTCATCCAATGCGCCATCATTCGCGCCGATGGCGACGTCATTCAGGCGGCGGATTTGCCGGAACAGTTCCAGCAAACGCGCCGCGGAGTTGCCGACGCACTCTCCGATATCGAGCTAACCCAGGCGGGATCTTTCGAAAGGATGCTGCGTGAGTTTAAATTCAAGATCGCGATCAAAGCGATTCAAGATTGCAACGGAAACAAGACGCTGGCTGCTCGAAGCCTTGCCATCTCGCGCGCTTACCTTCACCGGCTCATCCGATCGCAAGAAGATTCTGACATCTCGGACGTTGCCTGACGCGCGCCCATTACTTGAGGCCATTGTTTGAGGCCCATTGTTTGAGGAAAGTCTTGACACCCCGCTCATTCCTGGCCGTCCTGTTGCTGTCGCTCCCATCGGCGGCCTACTTGTGGCATTTCGACGATCTACCCCAATTTGGCGATTTGCAAGACGACGGGTTGTATTACGTTTCGGCTAAGTCGCTGGCGGATGGCGGAGGCTATCGCATCGAAAGTCTTCCGGGGGAGCCCGCGCAGACCAAGTATCCGCCCCTGTACCCGCTGCTGCTGTCGGCCGCCTGGCGCATCGATCCTCAGTTCCCGCGCAATCTTCCCGTCGCGGCATGGATTTCGTGGCTGGCGCTGCCGGCAATGCTCGTCTTGTCGGCGGCCTATTTTCCGAAATTGGGCGTGTCGGGATGGCGGGCCTGGCTGCTGCTGTGCTTGATGGCGATGAATCCATACGTGATTCTTTACAGCAGCAGTTTGATGTCGGAGTTACCGTTTCTGGCGCTGATTTTATTGACGATGCTGCTGGTGGAGAGCGCACAGGCCGCCGGGAGCGGCGTCAAACGAATGAGAAACTCGGCAGACTTGTCCGTGCCCGGCGAGTCCGTTGTGCGCGATTTTCAAAAGAGCGGCGTGGATGGGGAGGGCGGAACGACGCTGGCGATCGCCGCGGGCGCCGTTGCGGGACTCGCCTACTTGACCCGCTCGGCGGGAATCGTCATGCTCCCGGCGGCGATTGTATATTTTGCGCTGCGGGGCAACTGGCGCAGGGGATTATGGTTCGCGGCCGCCATGGCGCCGTTTATCGCCGGATGGCTGCTCTGGGCGCGGTTTTATGAGGCGCACTCGGCCGACAGTGCGTTGCGGTACTACACGGATTATCTGGGTCACGACATCTATACCCTGCGAAGGGTCAGTCTGCACATACTGCTCTGGAAGAACATCGACAGCTTAATTTGGGGGATTGGTTCGCTGTTTGTTCCCGAGGGCGTGAATTCGCAGGTTCTGAAGATTCTGGCGCAGGCGCTGGGGGTGGCGACGATTTCGGGCGTCGTGCGGATGGTGCGCCGCGGCCATGGCGTGCTCTATGCTCTGTTCGGCGCCGGAACCATGCTGATCTTGGCCGTGTGGGACTATCCAGAAAAGCGGTTGGTATTTCCTTTATTTCCACTGGCCATGGCCGGGCTGCTGGTAGAGATGGAGCACCTGGCTGGCATGGTGCGGGCCGGGCTGCGGCATCGCGATCGTTCGCAGAGGGTCGTGGCGGGCGCGCTCGCGGCGGTGGCGACAGTCGTCTTGGTCGTTTCGTTGGCGCTGCAGATCCTTACCGCCTTTGTTGGCCTTCCCGGCGCATCGCGTGCGCAACGGCTCGCGAATACCAATCGTGTGGCCGCTTATCGCTGGATTGCCGCGAACGTGCCGGCGGAAGCGAATCTTCTCACAACTAGGGGAGACGACCCACTATTGTTTCTATACGCCGGCCGCCGTGCCATCAGCAATTTACTGCCGCCTATGTTTTGGTATCAGGACGAGTATTCGCGGATGGTCGATTGGATCGGGAATCCGGTCCCGTTCGCACGGGCTCACGGGCTCAAGTATTTCGAATTTGCGGGCGCGGATGTGCAAGGTTTGCGCGGCGAGGATCGCGCGGCCGCGGAGCGCGCGATCCTGGAGAACCCCGATTTCACAGCGCTCTACCGCAACGGGCCGGTTACGGTTTACGCTTTACCGCAATGAACCCGCGACTACGTGATAGTCGGCTCCCCTGAGAGTGGGCCGCAATTCGTTGGGAGGCCGCAGCCACATTCATGTGTGATCGAGCTCCAGAAGTTCGCCGTTGTCCCCCTGATGCCGATCCCATCGGCGCCCCTCCTATGACATTTCGAACGATTTAGGCGCGGGCGTCCGCGCCGGAAATTCGTGTCCACGGATGAATGCACGAATGTCAACGGGAGTGGACGCCCGTGCAACAGCCGCGACGTGGCGTTCGTGGCAGCGGCGGCGATCACGACATGCGTCGGCCAGTCGGCTCGAATATACACCACGATTTCCGCGCCGGCGGCCAATGCCTCGCGATAGCAGGTCTGCTGGTTCCTGCCGTAGCCGTAATTGCGATCGTGGACGAAGGTTTGAATACCGGGATGCTGGGTCTGATAGAATCTTCATGTCGACGGATTCGGGCAAGTCCGCGGACGGTAATCTGGAGTGTTCTTGCGGCGCTGCACGACGCCGACATGACCACTACGATACCGTTTGCCGTCAAGCATTCGCGAACTCCTCTAACATGCCCGCTTCCGTCGACGTATCTGAGTTCGCAATCAGGATTCCAAAGCGGATCATCCCCGAAGTTGCTCATGATACAAACCCGACGCGTCGAATCACCGGAGAATGGCGTGCACTGGCGTACACAGTTGGCGTCGTATGCAGGTCTTGAAACGTCTGATGGCCAGGCTGGGGCAATGGCTTCGAAACGATCGGGCAACCAGGTATCCGGCTCCGCCGATCGTGGCCTATTACTGGGATGGCGGCGTACCATGTCCGCATCCGGTCAAAGACATCAGCATCACGGGGGCTTACTTGTACGGCGCGAACCCGTGGCAGCCTGGAACGGTAATCATCGGGACGTTCAGCGGACCGTGCGAACTAGATTTAACCATGGCCTTTCGAGTGGTCCGCCAGGGCCCGGATGGAATCGGGATCAGTTTTGTGCCGCAAACAAAGCAGGGGCGCTTGGATTTACAGCGGTTCTTAAATCGGGTTGCGATGGCGGGCCGTCAGAAGAGCGCGCCCGCCCGAAGGGTCTAGTCTTGATGAAGGTTCTAGTCTTGACGAGGGATGATGAGAAGAACGTCAATAGCAGCCGGTTCCCCATCACGCAGCGCGGGGCGAAACTTCCACTGCTCTAGCGATTTCAGCAGGACATCCTGCTTTTCGAGTTCGCGCGGGAAAACCAGCGAGGGCTGGTCAAAAGCGCCAGCCTCTGTGATCTTCCCATGCACGATGATGTAAACAGGCCGGGTGGTTAATTCATCGGGCCGCAAGATCAGCAACGGCCAGGGGGGGTCAATAGGGGTTCCATTAGTCCCGGTAACAGCTCGCGCGTCTTTGGGAAGCGTGTATTGCAGGATCCAGTTCTTGCGCAGGCCTACTCGCAGGTAAACGGTGTACACGATCCTGCCGCCCAGAACGCCTGCGCTCTCCGGATAATGGAGTGAATCCGGGGAACCCTGGACCACTACCGCAAATTTCCCATCGGGAGGCTGGACCACTACGGCAAATTTCCCACCGGGAGAGCGCAAGGCGCCGCCGGAACTGGTTTGAGTGCCGCGAAGTTCCTGGGTTCCAACCGCGCGATCCGCCGTGGGGCCGTTTGGAGCGGCCGCGCCGGCTCCAGGAAGAGTGCCTGGAACGTTGGAGCCCGGAGCAACCGGAGGGTGAGCGCCCTCCTGTCCGCCCCCGGCGCGATCCTCCGGAGCAATCTGGTTCGCGGGCGGAACAACAGACGGCGTCAAGGGCTGTGGCGCATTCGGTTGTGAGATCACGTTCACGCCGGGCTGATCGGAGGTCGTCCGTGCAATCTGTGGACTGTCCTTCGCCGGTTCCCGTCCGGCGCTCGAAACCGGAACGGAAGTGGTCGGAATGTGGACTAGGCGCGAGGAATCGTTGAGGAGTGTGGGCGCCAGATTGACGGTTCCAAGCACGATTTCCCGGTTCGGAGCTTCGAGCACGGGAGCTGCGGGCAAACTCTGCTGTGCCGGCGGAACCCTGTTAGGGGTCGGCACGGAAAATTGCTTCGCCGGGGGACGCAGCTTGGGTGGCGTCCACACTAGCAGCGTAGGAAGCGGAACTTGGGCCGGCAGGACCGTTTCTGGGAGAACCGTATCCAACACCACGGTTTGCGGAACGGGTTTTGCCTTGGTTCGGGGAGGCAATTGGAACCGCCGCGGCTCCGGCTTTATGCGAGGCTCGGGAGGCGCCGCGACCTCGGATTTGGGCGGGGCGGTCTCCTCGGGGCGCGCTGGGCTGGGCGGTGTTTCGGGTAGTCCGGATTTCCCCTTCGCAGGTCGAGTGGCCTCCGCAGGTCGAGTGGGAGGTCCCGCTTCTTTAGGCGGGCTTGGAATGGAAACCGGCGGCGCCCGATATTCTTCGGGTCGTTGCAGGTGCATGAGAGTCACCAAGTACGGGCTGAAATCGGCCCGCTCGCCACCAGGGCTGATGCGTATGCTGGGGACCACGGTAAAGCCAGCGCAGTGAAGTAGCACGGAGGCGAAGAATGCCAACCACCGCTGCCTCCGAGGAACAGCAGACGCTCGACAGTCGGGTTGCTGGAAAATTATCGCGGTCGGCGCTGGCATAGGGCGGAGACGGGCTTTCACGCGGTGCTCGGGTGCCGAGGTCTATTCAGCTATAGAGACGGGCTAGAACTCCCGGCAAGACAATGGCCAAGATATAAGTCTAGCGGTTATACCGCATGGCGGCGGGACCGGTGTCCATATCGCTACACCCGCGGCGCGGAGGATGTAAACTGGTGTGCACAGTTAATGCGGCCATGAGGGCCAAACAGTTGATTTTTGTTGGGATAAGCCGGGCTTTTTGGCCCCGCGATTGCTGAAAAAGGCTTTCCCATCGAAAGAGGGTTGCGAATGAACCGGAAAGTATCGTCGATACTCCTCATTGCTTTTGTTATCGCGGCAGCAACCAGTTATGTCGTGTATCGGGTGACTCAGAACCAGCTTCGCCGCTCGGCACAGTCGGCGCCAATTTCAATCCCGATCGTTGTGGCGGTTCGGGATCTTCAAATCGGGACTCTGATTAGAGATGTAGACCTCACCACGGCCGAGTGGGTCGGGACGCCCCCCAAGGGCGCCCTGGTTAACAAAGACGCCGCATTGGGGCGAGGGGTGGTCTCACAGATTTATCAGGGTGAGCCGGTCCTGGAGACCCGGCTCGCAGCCGCGGGCTCCGGTGGTGGGCTGGCGGCGACCATACCCCCTGGCATGCGAGCCTGCGCGGTGAGAGTCGACGATGTGGTGGGGGTTGCCGGTTTCGTGCTCCCCGGGATGCGAGTCGATGTGCTGGTATCCGGGACTGCTCCGGGCACCACTAATCAGGGACCAAAGGTAAAGACGCTGTTACAAAACATACAGGTCCTTTCCGCGGGGAGCAACATTCAAAAAGACGCCGAGGGCAAGCCAGTGCAAGTGCCGGTGGTGAACCTCCTGGTGACTCCGGAGCAGGCGGAACTTCTCAGCCTGGCGAGCAATCAAACAAAGATCCAACTGGTCTTGCGTAATCCGCTCGATACGGATACGCCCGAGACGCCCGCCTTTTTTGCGTCCAACCTGTTCTCGGAGAGCGGCGCCCCTAAGCCGCCCGAGAGACCGGTCGTGCCCGTCAAGAAACCTGCCGCCGCCCCTCCTCCGCCTCCCGCCCCGGTTGCGAAACCCCCGGAGCCAACCATTTACCTCATCGAGATTCTTAATGGAGCCAAGCGTTCCGAGGAAAAGTTCAAGGATTCGGAACAACAACAACCGCAACAATGAGGAAAATCTAGTGTCAGGGAGGAGCTTTTGTGAGAAAGCGTAAGGCGCAGCTCGCTGCCGCGATTGCGATCGGCAGTGTTTTCGGATTGTTTTTTGTGACCGGCGCGGCAGGTTGGCAGGCGCCACCGCCGCCTCAACAACCCGCGCCGCCTCAACAAGCCGCGCAACCCGGCGTCGAAGAAGCGCCCAACGACCTGGTCCTGACGGTTGGAAAATCGCTGGTCGTCAATAGCTCGCTCCCGATCGAGCGCGTTTCCGTAGGATTCGGCGATGTCGCCGAAGCCACCGCCGTCGGAATCCGGGAAATACTGGTGAATGGAAAGGCGCCCGGTGAGACCAGCCTGATCATATGGCAGCAGGGCGGCGCCAAGCTGTTTTTCGACGTGAGAGTGGAGGCAAGTCCGTTTGCACGTAACGCCCGCTTGGAAGCGTTGATCCGGGAACTCAATCTGGAACTTCCTGGCCAGGAGATTGCGCCTACGATCGAGAACGATCTCATATTCTTGCGGGGCCGGGTGAAGGATTTGACTAGCGCCGAACGAGCGTTCGCGATCTCTTCTTCGATGGGTAAATCCGTAAACTTGCTTCAGGTGCAAGTGCCGGCGCCCGATCCGCAGATCCTTCTCAGGGTCAAGTTCGCCAGCGTCGACCGGAACAAACTGACCAACTTAGGCATTAATCTTTTTAGCCTTGGACAAACTCTAGCGGCCACCAGCACGCAACAGTTCTCGCCCCCGGTGATAGGTGGCAGCAGCAGCGGCAGTAGCGGCAGCAGTAGCGGCTCTGGGAGCGTGACGGGCTCGACTGGCGCTGCTGCTAGCCTGAGCAACCTGTTGAACATCTTTGTTTTCAATAGAAGTGTAAATCTCGGTGCCACCATTCAGGCGCTGGAGCAAAAGGGACTGGCGGAGATTTTGGCTGAACCCAACGTGCTTGCCTATAACGGAAGGCAAGCCAGCTTCCTGGCCGGCGGGGAGTTTCCCTATCCGGTGGTGCAGGGCGGCACGTTGGGAGGGACTACGGCAGTTACTATACAATTCCGGCAGTTCGGAATCCGGCTCAACTTCATCCCCACCATCACCCCCCGCGGAACGATTCGGCTGCAGGTTAATCCCGAGGTCAGCGCGCTCGATTACGCCCAGGGTGTCACTATTTCGGGCTTCACTGTTCCGGGAATCGACGTCCGAAGCGTAAACACGGAAGTCGAGCTTGGCGAAGAACAAAGCTTCGCCCTCAGCGGCCTGCTTGATAGTCGCGAAACGGAGACGTTCAGCAAGATTCCTTTGATCGGAGACATTCCAATCTTAGGAAAGTTGTTTCAATCCAAAAGCACCAACAAAACGAATACGGAGCTGATCGTGATCGTTACGCCTGAGATTGTTCGGCCGGCGCCGCCAAATATCGCGATTCAAACGCCGAATTACCCGGCTCCGTTCCTACCCCAGAATTCAACAACGCCGATGTCGACTCCCGGTCTAGCTGTCACCGGTCCTGTTCCTGTGACGCCGCCAACGCCAACGGTGCCAGTAGAGACTCTGGTCAAGAGCCTACAAGAGACGCCGTTGACGGTGACTAGCACGTCGGGTACATTCGGACAGGCCCAGCCCACGGGGAATCTCAACGTCAACGTCAGCCCAACTCCAGCTCCGGCCCCAGCCCCAGCGGCGCCGCCACAATAGACGACAAGCGCAGCCAATGAGGATGGTGGGCCTGACGCGGGCCCTGGCGCCGCAGGACGCATCGTCGAGGCAGGTGACGATCGTCTCCAACTGGTTCGAAGAGCTGCGGCGCCGGGTGCCGTTGCCGAAATAGCCATGCCCTTTTCCACCGCGACCTGCCGCACCTGAGCCCGTAGCCGCGATTATTCGGTTCGTAGGGCGTCCAGCGGCGAAATCCTGCTTGCTCGAAGGGCCGGGATCAGGGATGCGGCCAGCGCCGGCAGCGCGAGCGCCAGGACGGCCCACAGCGTCACTGCCGGATTATTTGGATTCATCCCGTAAAGCTGACTGGCCAGGAGTCGGCCCGCGGCGAAAGCTAAAGGCAGCCCGATCGATAATCCAATCACGATCAGTCCTAGCGCCCCACGCAGCACCAGCCGGATCACATCACCTCGATGGGCCCCTAGCGCCATCCGCACCCCGATTTCACTGACCCGGCGGCCGGCGTTGTTGGCAGTGGCGCCATAAATCCCAATGGAAGCCAACACAAGCGAAAGAATCCCGAAAAGGGACGTGAGGCGCGCGATAAGCCGCTGCTGGGTGAATTGATTGGTGACCTGCTCGCGGAGAGAGTGCATCGAGATGATCGGCAGGTTTGGATCCACCGAGGCCACAGCTTGGCCTACCGCCGCAGCCGTCACGAGGCTGCCCGGTTTGGTCTGAATGACAATACTGTGCAGAAAAAGCGAGCCGACGTTGGGCCGCGTGTAATCGGCTTGCGTCGCGGGCAGAAAATACATCGGACCGGTCGGCCGATCGAGACCGTGCGTGAAATATCGGGCATCCCTGGTCACACCGACAATCTCCAATTCACCGCTCGCTCCCGGCCGGTAGCCGAAATGTCTACGGATGGGATTTTCAGTCCCGAAAAACCTCCGCGCAAACGCCTCATTGACGACGGCTACTTTCCGCGAAATCGCTGTATCCTCGTCAGTGATTCCGCGGCCACGGAGGATGGATGTGCCGACGACCTCGAAGTATCCCGCCGTTACGCGGTCATATGCAGCCGAGTTATCGTCGCCGGGTTGCGGAGCGGGACGGCCGTCCACAAACACGCCGGAGCCCCAACCCCAGAGCGGCGGCGCATACAGGCACAGAGCCACCGAGGATACCCCGGGAACGTTTGCGATGGCATCGTGGATGCGCCGGTAAAGTGCCGGGAGTTGCTCGGTCCGGTAACCGGCAAGCCGGGCATTGATGTTCGCCACGGTTCGTCCGTCCGGCTCGAATCCGAAATCCTGATGCTCCAGTCGCTGCAAAGCCGTAGTAAGCAGTCCCGCCGCCGAAAGCAACGCCAGGGAAAGCGCCGCCTGAAGCGCCACCAGCGCTTTGCGCGGCAGCGAACCTGCGCGGGCGGTAGAGCGGTTCGCTCCTCGAAGCGCCTCTATCGGATCGACTCGTGTAGCGATCCATGCCGGCGCGCCGCCAAAAACAATTCCCGTCACAAGCGATGTAATCAGGGCGAACAGCAGCACGGGCATCGAAGGCGACGCGGAGATGGGCACGCCGGCGAACCCGGTGGCTGAGATGAATGCGAACCGCAGAATCAGGCGCGTGCCGGCGAAGGCAACCGCGAGTCCCGCAGCGCCGCCCAGCAAGGAGAGCAGCATGCTTTCGATGAGAGACTCCCTCAGGATGCGCGAAACCGGAGCCCCCAGCGCCAGGCTTAACGAGGTCTGCCGCCGCCGCTCTAGCCCACGAATGAGCATGAGATTGGCCACGTTGGCGCAGACGATCAGCAGTACAACGCCCGTAGCCGTCATCAGGATCTGGAGCCAGCGCCCGTATTGCTCGCGCATGCTCGTAATGCCCGCGCCGCCCGGCCTCAGATACAGAGTCTGCTGCGGGAATCTCGCGCGATCGGCGGCGCTCATCTCGCTCCAGTGCTGAAGCAGCCATTGCTTCAGCTCGACCCGCATTTGAGCCTCGATCTCCGCCGGATTCGCGCCGGGTTGGATACGGCCGATCAGGTCCAGCCAGTGCGTGTCGTACTTATAAAGATCCGCGTCGACCTCCACGTAGGGTTCCATGTTCAGCGGTAGAAAGAAGTCCGGTGGAGAACTGAGCAAACTATCGCCGAAGAATCCCGGCGGCGCAATACCCACCACCGTAAACGGCTTGTCGTTGAGGCTGAAGACGCTTCCCACTACAGACGGATCGGATCGGTAGCCCTCTATCCACAAGCGGTAGCTCATCACCGCCACGGGCGAAGTGCCGGGCTGATCGTCGTCCGCGGTAATCGTTCGTCCGGCGTATGCTCCGAGGCCGAACATCGTGAAGTAATTGCCTGAGACGAACTCCCCTCCGTAACTCTTCGCGGCTTCCGGGCTGCCCGATCGCCGGACGCCGAACATCGCCGGAGCAGTTTGGAACGAAGCCTGGAAGGCCGCCAATTCCGCGAATCCCTTGGTGTTGTCTCGCAAGTATTTGTATAAGTCGTACGAGACGAGCGAGAACTCTTTATCGAAGCTGTACCCGCCGGAGTAACAGCAATTCGACTCTCTCCCCAGCCGGAACAATTCGCCGGGATTCGCCACCGGCAGCGACTTCAACAAGACTGCATGCACCAAAGTAAAGATCGAAGTGGTCGCGCCGATCCCCAGCGCGAGAATCAGCACCGTGGCGACTGTGAACGCGGGAGCCATTCTCAGGCGCCGCAGAGCATAGCGTGTATCCTGTATCGGCCGTTCCAAGGCCGGCAATCCTCTCTGCTGCCGATAATCTTCTTTCATTCCCTCCACCGCTCCGAACTTCAGCATCGCCTCGCGCCGCGCCTCGGCGGGCGATAATCCGCCGCGAATGTTCTCAGCAGTCTGAAGCGCGAGATGCTCTTCGATTTCCAGCCGCAACCGCTCCTCGTCCCGCTGGGTTGCCGCCCACGACCACAGTCGTCTGAAAAATCGCCTGAGCGCTCTCATTTGAGGTGCTCCGCTTTCACGGCGAAGAATCGCCCGATGATGGCCGCTGTTTGCTCCCAGCTTCGGGTCTCGGCCTGCAGTTGTTTGCGTCCGGAGCGCGTAAGCCGGTAGAAGCGAGCCTTGCGATTGTTCTCCGAGACGCCCCAGCCGGAAGCGATGGAGCCTTCCTGCTCCAGCTTCAGAAGAACCGGATACAGCGTGCCCTGATTGACGGTCAGGAGATCTCCGCTGATCTGCTCGATGCGCCGGGCGATCCCGTAGCCGTGGAGAGGACCCAGAACATCCAAAGTCTTGAGCGCCATCAGAGCCAGGGTGCCCTGGAGAACATCGGCTTTGTCTTTCATGCTTCTATTGGGTTACCAACAGAAGTATGGCAGACTTCCTTTGGGAAAGCAACAGGAAACGTGGACGCCCATGCGACTCAGAGGGCAAAGGCCGCCCACGCCAAAAATGGCGACAAAACGGCCGTGAGCGAGCAAAAAAAGCAGAATGCTCCAAGTCGAGTCATATCAACTAAGCGTTCCGGGCGGTTAGCAGCATCAGTCTTTCCGGGCTGTAATGAGGCTGTAGCCGAGCAACCCCGTTCGCGCTGGTAAGCACCGCCTTGTTTTTTTGGATGGCTTGGCAGTATTTCCCGAGACCTGTATGATCGCCCTGGTTCGAGAAGAGGACAGACTGCTTCAAGTTAAAGCCATTTGGCTCCTGACGCCACTTGGCTATCGTGCTCAAAGGATCGATCGGTTGCGACAGCAGAAAATTGCCAGAGGTCGTGTTTTTTCCCACAGGAAAGTGGCACACATTGCAACCTTGAGTCCCACCATCGACCCCTTGCCCATCAAGATTGCCGGTGGGCTGGTTCTTTACCATATTGTCCACTATCTTCATGAATTTCCCCTCGGGGATAGTTGGTCCGTTTTGCCCCTGAAATGGGAATGTTGGCCATCATCATCTCGCCGGCTTTGACGTCCTCGGCTATCTCCAATTTCTTATACTGCGCCTTATCAAAGCCCAGGCTGTAGGACGGCCGTAATTGCAGGCCTGCTTTCGATCCGGGACAACTGAAGACCACGCGTGGAAATTGTACCGTAGAGTTGGCTGGAGCCAGAATGTCGAATGCCAACGCTGGCTGGTCGCTCCTTAGGCTCATAGTCACGATCACGGAGCATTTGGGCGGCACACACGCAACGGTGTCAGCAATGCTGACGGAACCGTTGTTGATCTTGGGGTTGTTGTTCTTGGCCATCAGGTTCGTATTCACGCAGTTGACAAAATCCGTAATGGTTTTGGCCGGTGGATCAGGCGCCGCGTCGGCCTTCAAGCCGGGCGCCATCGCTCCAGCCACGATCAAGATGGCCGCCGAGCCCAGCGATGCAAATAGGGCAAAGCGCGCGGCCGAATTACGAGCATTCATCGGATCCTCCTTCCGGCGGAGGTGATCTAAACCGCCGCCCTTCATATTCCGCGTGAATTCACGGAATAGAGGATCACCGGCTCAGTAAAGATTCAGACTTTGGAGGAACGCGAACGCGGGTTAACCAGTCCGCAGAGGGATTGACCGGTCCCAACGGTGCCGGATTCGTGGCGGAATTCATAGCACGAGACCGGCGCCCGTGCAGAGCAGAAGGCAGAGGAACAGAACAAACATCAAGAACTAACGCTAAACGCCCGGATATCGCTTACGCATCCAGTGAACGAATTTCTCCGGCGCGGCCATGGTGGACAATCGGCCTTGCCGTACAAGCGCCCAATCCGCGAACTCTCCCGTTTCTTTGATCTCCTTCAAAGTCACGGGCGGATCGATCCGGCCCGCAAATTCCAAATCCACCACGGCGGATTTCGGATTCTTGGGATCGGGGCGCGCCGGGGATCGGACCACCGCCATCCCCACCACTCCGGAAACTCCGCCGGAGTGATAGACGAATACACGGTCCCCCGGTTGCATCTCGCGGATCGCCCGCACCGCTTGGGGATTGGTTACGCCATCCCAGACCGTTTTCTTCTCGCGTTCCAGATCGTCGATAGAATACGTTTCCGGATCGGTTTTAGCCAGGAAGTAGGTCATCGGTTTCGATGATAACCGTTTCACGAATGGCAGGTCGCCCTCCAGGAAATCGTAATGTTCGAAATTCTCGGGTCGCTCCCATACGATCCGCACGAAATCCAGATTCCGCAATGCGCCCCGATACGAATCTACGCGGTAGAAAACCAGATCGAGCGGCGGCCCGTCGTCGTAGCGCACCTGATAATGACCCATTTCGAGGCCAATTACGGCTTCGATACCCAGCTCCTCCCGCAGTTCTCGCCGCAGAGCCGCTCGCGTGTCCTCGCCAGGTTCGACCTTGCCTCCCGGAAATTCCCATTTCAGTGGATGGCGGCCTTGCGGCTTTCGCTGACAGATGAGAATCTTCCCCGCCCGCTGGGTAACTCCCGCAACCACGGTCATTGGGGATAATTGAAGCACAGTATGTACTCCGCGGGCGTGCTCGATCATTTCCGGAATCCTCGCAACGTGGGTCAACTTCCGCCGCCCGCTGTGGCCATCGAGGTTTCTAACCCCGCCTGCGGCGACATTTTGAAGCTTTCCGCCCGCTTCGAAAGCGGCAAAGTCGCCGAGGCTCGCTATCAGACGCGAGGCTGCACCGCGTCCATCGCCGCGGGAAGCGCGCTGACCGAGTGGTTGATTGGTAAGTCGCGGGCGGAGTTAGCGGCGCTGACGCCCGCTTTGGTGGAGGGGCTCGTCGGCGGCCTGGAGCCCGCATCCAAGCACGCCGCGGTATTGAGCGTGGACGGCGTAAGGAAACTGCTGGCCTCGACCTGAGCGCATGCGCACCGTCTTCTGACTCCTGACTCCTGTCTCCTGACTCCTATTGCGAACGCCCGTTCCCGCGCCGGGCGCTGTGTGCTCAAGTATCCTGACAATGTGAGCCCATTCGACTTCCGCCCCCGCACACGCGTGATCTTCGGCAACGGAGAATTCGCGCGCTTGGGCGAGGTCGCGCGGGAACTGGGTGGTACGCGTTGCCTGCTGGTAGCCGATCCGGGTATGGTCGAAGCGGGCTACGCCAAGGAAGCTATTCGTTCCCTGCGTGCGCGGCGCATGGAAGTGTTCGCGTTTCACGATTTCGACTCGAATCCCACCGCCGCCATGATGGAGGCGGGCCGCGACTACGCGACGCCGAATCAAATCGATCTGATCGTCGGCTTGGGCGGCGGCAGCTCGTTGGATTGCGCCAAGGGAATCAATCTTATTCTTTCCAATGGCGGCCGCATCGAGGATTATCGCGGCTACGGTAAGGCGGCGCGAGCCATGCTGCCAATGATTGCCGTGCCGACTACGGCCGGTTCCGGCAGCGAGGCACAGACTTTTTGCATCGTCACCGATCCCTCGACCGGCGCGCGCGTGGCTTGCGGGGATCCAAAACTGGCTTTCCGTGCGGCTGTTCTCGACCCCAAGCTGACGCTGTCGCAGCCCCGCGAGCTGGCGGCTTCGACCGGATACGACGCGCTCTCCCATGCTCTCGAAACGTTGGTGACCACGCGCCACACCGCGCTTTCCGATTGCTTCGCGCGATCCGCCTGGCGGCTGACCAATTCCGCTTTCCCTCGCATGCTGGAAGATCCGGGCGATTTGGAAGCTCGCGGCGCGATGCTGTTGGGTGCGCATTTCGGCGGCCTGGCGGTGGAAAATTCGATGCTCGGCGCGGCGCACGCCTGCGCCGGCCCGCTGCAATCGCATTACGGCCTGCCGCATGGAACGGCGGTCGCGCTCGTCCTCCCGCACGTGGTTCGCTGGAACCGTCCCGTAGCGGGGGACCGTTACGACGATCTTAGGGCCGGCGATCTGGAGCAGCGCCTCAGGAAATTCTCGGAAGCCGCCGCTTTCCCGCTTTCTCTGCGCGAAGCCGGCGTGCCCGCTTCGGCGCTGCCGCGTCTGTCCGACGAGGCCGCGGCGCAGTGGACCGGACGCTTCAATCCCCGCCCGCTGGATGCTGCGGGAGCGCTGGAGATTTACGAGTGGGCGTTAGGATGATGGCTTCCTTCTGTCTTCTGACTCCTGTCTTCTGACTCCTGTCTCCTGTCTCCTGTCGTTCACGCGACCCGGCGCGCAACTACCACGGTGATGTCGTCGGCCGCCGGCGCGCCTTCCGAGAATGCGGCGACAGCTTTGTGGATTTCGTCGACGATCTCGACTGCGGGACGGTCGCGGAGAGAAGCGACGAGATCTGCCAAGCGCCCCTCGCCGAATTCCTGACCGCTAGGATTGGACGCCTCGGTAACTCCGTCGCTGAACAGGACCAACACATCACTTGGATGGAGAGAAGCCTGGCGTTCCTGATAAGTCGCCATGGGCATGATTCCGAGGATCATCCCTCCCCCGGTCAAATCCTCAAATTGGCCGGAGGCCCGTATCAGCAAGGGCGGATTATGTCCAGCGTTCACATATGTCAACTGGCCGCTGGAGGGATCGGCGATGGTCATGAAGAAGGTAATGAAGCGGTTATCGGGGCAAGTTTTACATGTGGATTTATTCAATAGGGATATCTTGCGGGCCAGATCGGCCGAGTCTTCAAAGAGCACCTGAACGCGCGCCTGAAGGCTCGACATTAACAGGCTCGCGGGCATGCCCTTGCCGGCTACATCGCCCACCAGCATGGCCACCTTCCCATCGGGGAATTTCAGAAAGTCGTAGTAATCGCCGCCGACCGTGCGGCAGGCGACGGTCTTGCCGGCGATATCCAGACCCTCCACGCCAGGTGCCGCCGAGGGCAGCAACCTCTGCTGGATCATCGCGGCCTGCTGCATTTCTTTGGCCATCTGCCGCTCGGCCTCTTCGACTTCGCTTAGCCGCGCGTGTTCGATGCGAATCGCGGCTACGTTGGCCATGACCGTGAGCAGATTCAGATCCTCGCGCGTGAATTCGCGACTGGCCATGGACGAATCGAGATACAGCAGGCCGATCACCCGGTCGTTGGTTTGCAGCGGCACGGCGATCATGCCGCGGACCTTCTGCAGCACGATGCTCCGCTGTGCTTTGAGCGCGGTATCGAGCTGCGCATCGCGCACCAGCAGCGATTCTTTTTTCTGAATCACGCGATCGCGCACAGTGGACGAGATCTTGAATCCCTCGCCGCGAGCGACCCGGACGCGAAGCTCGCCGTTTTCCAGGGTCATCAGCACGCCTCGCGTCGCGCCCACCGCGTCCATCGTCAGGTCCATTATGAGTGGGAACAGTTCGTCCAGCGGCCGATGCCCGGCCAATTCGCGCCCCGCCTTGATCAACGCTCGCATCTGAGGCGTTCCCTGCATGACGCGTGTGGCATTGAGGTCTTCCTGCGGCGGGCTAAGGACGTTCTCGGCGTTTTCCAGATTGGCGACCACCGTGGTGGCGGTGGTGGAAAAGGTCTCTGCTTCGACGAACATCACCGTTTCCGGCGGCGCGGCCACGGCGCTTTCGGCGAACTCGATAATCAGATGGCCCGCCGAGACGCGATCGCCGGGCCGGAACGGCGCGGTCCCTTCCAGCTTTTGTCCGTTGAGCAAAGTGCCGTTCTTGCTGCCCAGATCCTCCACGCGCCATCCGCCGGACTCCCGCACAAACGCCAGATGCTGCCGCGAAAGGCCCTGATCGTCGGGATAGCACAGTTCATTGGCATTCGAACGCCCCAAACCGATACGGTCGCGATCTAGCGGAAAAGTAATGGATTTGCCGTCGAGATTGCGAACAATCAGAGCGGGCAAGGCGTTTTGCAAACCAGGGGCCACGGCTTTTCGGTTAAAGATTCAGGTTACAACAACGCAGGCGGGACAAGCTTACTCGGGTGGGGCAAGATGGTGGCACAGGTTCCAGCCTGTGACTTGAGTTTATACATTTTGGGACTGCAATGAACCGGACCAGTTTCAGCCCCGCCCGTCAGGGCGGGGATCGGGCGGTCAAGCGCACGGCACAGGCTTTGCGCGATGCACCTCCATCTACAGTCTCGACAAAAAAAATCCCGTGCAGGCGCCGCTCATCTATCCAACGGGGTATAGATGATGCGAATCGTGGTTGACCTGAACCGGTGCGTGGGGTATGCCCAGTGCGTCTTTCTTTCACCTGACACCTTCACGCTGAACGGTGAAGAGGCGCTCATGTATGAGCCGAATCCGGATGAAGCGAAGCGCCTGCGGGTGCTGCGCGCCGCCGCGGCTTGCCCAGTGCAAGCCATCTCTATAGATCGCCTGGAGAGCGCACAGGCCGCTGGGGGCGGCGCCAAACGAGAGAGAAACTCTGGCGAAGTGGCCGCCGCCAGCGAGTCCGTTGTGCGCGACCTTCTCCGAAGCCCAGATGGGGGTGCGACCTCGTGAAGCCGGAAGTGATAGGCGAAGTTTTATCGGAATTTAAGCGCAGCGGCAGGATCGTCATCGTCGGCGCTTCACTTGCGGGTCTCCGCGGCGCCGAAGCTTTGCGGAACGAAGGGTTCAACGGGTCGCTCACGATTATCGGAGATGAGCCGCATGAGCCGTACGATCGTCCACCCCTCTCGAAACAGGTACTGAAAGGCTGGGTGCGGGCCGATCACACAAAATTGCCACGGTTGCGTGCCCTCGATGCTGACTGGCGGCTGGGACCCGCGGCAATCGCTCTGGATCGATCAAGTCGGCGAGTACTCTTGGCAAATAGTGACGAGGTTCCGTACGACCGCCTGCTGATAGCCACCGGCACTCGCGCACGGCCGTGGCCGAACCCGGAAGAAGCAGCGCTGAAGGGCGTGTTTACACTCCGGACCAGCGAGGACGCGGCTGCGGTGCAAGCGGCATTGTCAGCACAGCCGAAGCGAGTCTTAATCATTGGTGCCGGCTTTATCGGATCGGAAGCGGCTTCAGTGTGCAGCGAGCTTGGCATTCCGGTGACCGTAGCCGAGCGTGGGCAGGCTCCCCTTGTCGGCGCCCTTGGCGGCGTCATCGGGGCGATCGCCGCCGATATGCAGCACGAACATGGGGTCGATCTGCGCACGGGCGTCTCTGTGGCGGCGCTCGAAGGAGATAAGGATGGACATGTTCGGCGCGCTCGCCTTTCCGACGGGAGCACAGTTGACGCCGATTTGGTGATCGCCTCACTCGGTTCGATACGGAACACGGAGTGGTTGGAAGGTTCTCGACTGGCGACGGGCATTTGGGGTGTAGCGTGCGATGCAGGTTGCCGTGCGTTCGACATAAACGGCGTGGTCACCGACAACATCTTCGTTGCCGGCGACGTGGCGCGCTTTCCGCACGCGCTGTACGGTTACCAGTTTGTCACGTTGGAGCACTGGGACAATGCCGTCCTTGGGGCCGCGGTTGCTGGACACAACATGGTGAGCTTGGAGCCCGACCGCTGGGCCCACCTCCCGTTGCCGCGATTTTGGTCAGGCCAGTTTGGAGTCAACATCAAATCCGTGGGCATTTGCCCATATGCTGACGAAATCGTCTTTACTCAGGGTTCTGTCAAGCAACGGCGCTTCGTCGCTGCTTACGGACGCGGGGGACGCATCGTGGCCGCAGTCACATTCAACAACGGCAAGTGGCTTCAACACTACGGGGAATTGATTGAGCGCTCAGCTCCGTTCCCTCCGGTTGCCGCCGCTTGGGATCCACCTGACCACGCAAAGCCCATGCCGGCCGCATTCCCCGATTCGCGCGCCCCAACATCGATTCCCGACGTTATTCTAACCGGCCATGACCCGACTGAGAGGGGAGCTGAGTACCGGGCACGGAGCGCAAAACCACCAAAGCATGAAGAGGCGGTAGCTGAACCGGCCGAAAGTCAGAGCGCACAGCGAAGCGTTGTGCGCGTGAAGAAATGAGGAGAGCATCATGAGTACGACCGCTCAAAAGATTGGCCTGACTCCTTGGCAAGAGGCCCTCTTATACACAAACCGCGCCAATCCTTACCCCTTCTACACCGAACTGCGCAAGGCGCCGGTGTCACGGCAGCCGGATGGAAGCTATGTCGTAAGCACCTATCGTGAGATCGTCTCGCTGCTGCATGATCCTCGCCTTAGTTCAGATCTCAGAAAACGTCCAGATCTCAGAAAACGTCCGCACGCGGCCGCAATGACGACAAATGAGGACAAGGTGGTCGAGCCGACTTCGGCGTACGTTCGTGTACCAAGTATGATCACTATGGACCCGCCCGAGCACGATCGTGTGCGCCGCTCGGCCATGCGACACTTCGGCCCGCCTCACACGCCCGAACTGGTTGCCGGCCAGGAGACAAGCATCCACACCATCACTGCCGCGCTCCTCGACAAGCTCGACGGTAAGACGCGAATCGACGCCGTTGATGAGTTCGCATACCCTTTGCCGGTGACGGTGATCTGCAATATCCTCGGCGTTCCACACGAGGACGAACCGCACTTCCACTCTTGGATACAGGCGTTCATGGATGGTCTTGATGTGGGTCCTGAAGCTAGTTCGGAAGAGCAACAGCAGCGCTCGAAGCTGGGTGCTCAAGCTGTAGAGAAAGCGAGGAATTATCTCACCGATTTGGTCGACAACTACTCAAAAAAGCCGGGTCCGGGAATGCTCTCGGCGATGGTGAACGACAAATCATCCGCGGACCTCATGTCCCATGGCGAGCTGGTCAGCAACGCCATGTTACTCCTCGTCGCCGGGCACGAGACGACGGTGAACCTGATCGCTCATAGCATCCTTACGCTGATGCGCCATCCCGACGCGCTCGAAAAGCTGCGACAACTGCCCGGGTTGATCGTGCCCGGGACGGAAGAGTTCCTGCGGTTTGAATCCTCAGTTCAGTTCTGGCCCACTCGCACCGCGCTCGACGACATCGAGATTGCGGGAACGACAATTCCCAAGGGCTCGCCGGTTATTGTCGTATACGCTTCCGCAAACCGCGATCCAAACCGGTTCACGAATCCCGACCAGGTTGATCTCGAACGCCCGGACAACCAGCATCTCGGCTACAGCAGCGGCATCCACCTCTGTTTCGGTGGTCCGCTCGCTCGGCTGGAGGTTCAGATCGCGGTGAGTGAGTTCGTTCGCCGCGTCGTGAACCCGCGGCTCGTGGTGGACCCGCCACCCTATCGGCACAATCAGGTGTTCCGCGGCCCTCGCCACGTCATGATGGACATTGACGCTATCCGCGACTGAAGAGGTATCCCCCCGAAGGGCGTTCCAAATGACGGCGTTCCAATGAGGGCGTTCCAATTTGTCGCATGGCAGCAGCCGGCCGAACTCCGCGAGGTGCCCATGCCGGACCCGGGACCGGGGCAGGTGCTCGTGAAGGTCGGCGGCGCAGGTGCGTGCCATTCAGACCTGCATTTGCTCGAGGCACCCGCTCCTCCAAAGCCGCCCAAGCTCCCATTCACCCTTGGTCATGAGAATGCTGGCTGGGTAGAGAGACTCGGTCCTGGTACAACGGGGTTCATGCCGGGAGACCCCGTAATCGTTTACGGACCCTGGGGCTGCGGGCTTTGCAAAACCTGCCGGATGGGCAGAGAGAACTACTGCGAGAACGGTGGAGGGACAGCCCGCGGCGGCGGACTTGGCGGGTTCGACGGCGGCATGGCTCCGTACCTGCTCGTCCCCTCGGCACGCTTCCTGGTCCCGCTCGGAAACCTTGATCCACGCGATGCCGCGCCGCTTACCGACGCCGCGCTCACGAGCTATCACGCTGTCAAGCGATCTCTCGGTCTGCTCGGTCCTGCCTCGACGGCGGTAGTGATCGGCGCCGGTGGACTTGGTCAAATGGCGATCCAAGTCTTGCGAGCGTTCAGTGCAGCAACGACGATTGTAGCGGTCGACACTTCATCCGAAAAGTTAGCAATCGCAGAGCGCATGGGCGCCGATGAAGGGCTGTTGTCGAACAACGGCGTAGTTCAGCGCGTGAAGGATATGACGCGAGGAAAGGGAGCCGACTTGGTTCTCGACATGGTGGGCGCGAAGCCGACACTGGAAATTGCTGGTAAATTGGCTCGCACACTCGGCCATTTAACGATTGTCGGTGTGGGTAACGCAGCGCTTCCAGTCAACTTCTTCAGCCCGGCGCACGAATGTTCGGTGGCATCGACGTACTGGGGTTCCATCACCGAACTCATGGAAGTAGTTAGTCTCGCACAAGCAAGAAAAATCCAGATGTTGGTCGAGCACTTTCCGTTGGAGCGCGCCAGCGAGGCTTATCGACTCCTCCACGACGGCAAGATCCGGGGGCGCGCCGTCATCACTCCGAATGGATGAGGTTGCCCGCTCGAATCGAGCGCGCCAGCACCGGCAACAGCAGCCCTCGACGTCATGCGTCTCACCGGCCGCGTCGGTTACATTGTCTCGGCAGCAGAACGGGCATGAACAGGCCCGTCTCCTGAGATCCATCGTCAAAGCTGCTTTCTGGCAAGGCGGAGAGTTGCGCCTGGAGTTCGAAGAACCGCTTGAAACTCTGCGAGGTTCGAACCGCGCAAGTGCAATAAAGGAAATGGAAAAAGCGGGATCAGGACGCGATTCTGAAATTTGGCTCCCCGAGCGGAACCCTGGTACGAACACACGTTTGGAGAAACCCATAGGTGCGGTATTCTCCGCCGTGTTAACCGCTCGGAGAGTTTTCGAAACGCGAACTCCCACTTGATATTCGGCTTTCAAAGAGCTCGCGCCCGGCAAGTCACGCCGTGAAAAGAGTCGGCGTATGTGCGACGTAACGCACAGGCTTCTTCAGCTTTGAAATGCGCCCTTCGCGGACACCTCTATCAAGCCAGTCCTTCATCTGTGGGGCGCGCACGCACATCTTATCCGCGACCCACTCATCGGATTGTGGCTCCTTGAGTAGGCCTAGGACTGCGTCGATCACCAGTGTGTACGCGTCGCTGGTGGGATCCGCTTCCGTAGACGACACAGACTCCTCGGCCGGGGGGGCAGAGGTACAACGTGCTTCTCACTGGGTGGGGCGTCCAATGCAGCAAAGGTCACGGTCTCAGGGCTCGATTCCACGGCTGGGGAGGATTGTTGAGCAGTCGGACGGACTTGAAACGCTCCGCGCGCTGCGGTCTCGCGCGGCCACACGTGCGCTTCCCGTAATTATTCTGACGGCTAGCAATGACGAAGCGAGCATCTCGACCAGCTTCGAGTTCGGAGCAACGGACTTCCTGAGCAAGCCCTTTACGCCTCCGCAGTTGGAGGCGCGGATCCGGTCTTGCATGTCCGCCCTTCAAGCCAGCTCTCATGGACGCACTGGTGGAGTTTAGCCCAAGTTCGTCACAGAAGGGCCGGAAAATCGGCTAAGCCCTTAAGAATCAGCTCAGGCGATTGCCGAGTCTACACTACATTCGCGATTCTGTTGGAACCGATCCGGGAGGGTCAACCGGAGTTGCTGCAACAACG
>DATDGT010000350.1:0-21859 GCA_036521975.1 Bryobacteraceae bacterium | reverse complement strand
GAGCGCAATCAAGCTTCCGGTCAAGCCGCCAGCAAAATAACCGCCGACGCGCGTCGAATCCGCCAGCCACGCCGCGATGGCTCCGATTCCAATGAGAATGACCCCGCCCACCGCCAGCGCCGCGCGAGCTTCCATGAACCGCTGCGCCAGCGGCGGTTTCGCGTCCGGCATGTCGCGCCGCAAAATCAGAGCCGGCCGGATCTTCCGAATCGCCAGTAGCGGAGGCAGCGTGAACAACAACGTCGTCAGCACGCCCACCGCGATGCCCTGCGCCGCCGCGTCGAAATGCCAGCCCATTGCCGCGCCCAGCGAAAAATACTTTCGGATCAACAGCGGAAAAACTTCTTCCACCGCGCGGCCTACCGCGATTCCCGCGACACCACCCGCCAGGCCCAGCATCAGGGTTTGCAGCGTGTAGATGCGAATAATCTCGGTCGACGTCGCTCCCAGCGATTTCATCACCGCGATGTGATCCATCTTCTGCTGCAGGTGCGAGTGCATCGCCATCCCCACGCCGATCGCTCCTACGATCAGCGCGATCAAACTGACCAGGCTCAGGAAAACCGTCGCGCGGTCCAGGCCATTGGTGATGATGGGATGAGATTGGCGGAAATCGGCGATCACGGCTTCCGGAAGCGCGCGCTTTATGAGTCTGCGGACCCTCGCCACCGGCGGCGCTCCCGGCCCGAGCTTGAACAGATACCGCTGGGCCGCGCGGCTTCCAAGCTGCATCAGGCCAGTGCGGTTGAACGCGTCTCGCGACATCATCATGCGCAGACCGATGCTGAGGCTTCCGGAAATGCGATCGGGCTCGGAGACGACTACAGCCGAGATGCGGTAATCCTGGCCGCCCACGCGGACGGTATCTCCACGTTTCAGATTCAGCCGGATCAGCACATCTTCGCCGGTGACGATCGTGTCGGATTTCAGGGCTTCAGCAAGAGGCATGGGCGGGTCAAGCTTTACGGTTCCGTAATAGGGATAACGCGCCGGATCGACCGCCTTGATGGAGACCAGCACGGGAACCGCGGTGGGCGTTGGCGCAGAGGCCATGGAAACCGTCTCGGTAACAAGGGTTCGGTCCACGCCTTGCGCCGCGAGCGCGTCGAGCCGCGCTTCTTGATCGGCATTGGGAACCAGGAACTGGCGCGCCGTAAGATCGGCGGCCATCACCGTGCGAGCTTCGCGCGTCAGCATGGATTCGAAGCTCTGGCTGAATCCCCGGACGCCGGCGAGCGCGCCCACGCCGGCGGCCACCCCCAGCGTCACAAAGACGAACTTCACCATCGAGGAGCGCGTTTCGCGCCAGGCGATGCGAGCGGCGGTGCGAAGAGATAGTTTCATGCGTGGCTGGTAGCCGGTGCCGGCTCGCGGATCTCGTCGGCGACAATCCTGCCGTCGCGCAATGTGACGATCCGATCCGCCCGCGAAGCCAGAAGCTGATCGTGAGTGACCAGGATCAATGTGGTGTTTTCGCTGCGATTCAGCGCCAGTAAAAGTTCCAATACATGCTGGCCGTTCACGCTATCCAGATTCCCCGTCGGTTCGTCGGCCATAAGAATTGCCGGGCCAGCCATGAACGCCCGCGCGATGGCCACGCGTTGCTGCTCGCCGCCGGAAAGCTGCACGGGGTAATGATCCAGCCGGTCGGCCAGCCCGACGCTTTCCAGCAACTGCCGGGCCCGCTTCATCCCCTCCCGCACGCCGCCGCCCAGAAGCTCAAACGGCAGCAGCACGTTTTCTTCGGCCGTTAGCGTGGGAATGAGCTGATAACTTTGAAAAACGAATCCAATTTTGCGTCCCCGGATGGATGCGAGTTCGTCTTCGCCCAGACCGGTGATTTCCACTCCGTCCAGGACGATGCTGCCCGAAGTCGGCGTATCCAACCCCGCTAGCAGTCCCAGGAGAGTGCTCTTGCCGCTCCCCGAGGCGCCCATGATCGCAATGAACTGCCCAGCGGGAATTTCCAGATCGATGTCGCGCAGAATCTCCACGCGGTGCGTTCCGGTATCGATGATCTTAGAAAGAGTGCGGGCAACAACAGCGGCCATTGCTTTCATTATGGCAAGGGCCGGCGGATCCGCCGTTTGGCTTTTGCTTGAAGCGAGCGATGGCGAACCGTTAAGTCTTTTTAGGATAGAGAAAGTGGCTGAGAGCTAAAGCGATTGAGACCGGGAAGGGATCACCGAGGTACTCGTCCCACCGAAATCAGTGCTCCGATCATGGCCAATAGTTTCCCGCCCATTGCTACGCGTGCGCCGAGTCGGCTCGCCCGCCCACCAATCATTCCGTTATCGTTCTATAATCTTCCCGTCAATCGTTTGATTGGGGTTCCAGAATCGGGGCACGATGGGATAATGTTGACCTGCCCTCTATGGTCCATCTTGAGTGGATGTGGGAAAAGCGGAATCGCCTCCCCGTTCTGCTGGCCAGCACGCTCCTTACGCTCTTGATCGCCTTTGTTGACTGGCGGATCGAGCCATACGTTTCGCTCGGGTTTCTCTATTTGTTCCCCATCATGCTTGCGGCGGGATTTCTTCCTCGGTGGTCGATTGCGCTGCTGGGCGTGGTGTGCGCGATATTAAGCGAGGTTTTCAGCCCCCTGAGCCAATCTTTCGTGCGCCTGGGTTTTGAGACGTTAGCGCTGGCCGGATGCGGACTGTTCGTGGCTGAGCTGGTGCGCAACCGGCGGCTGAATTTGGAAGCGCAGGAACGATTCAAGGCCTTGGTGGAGACCAGTCCCGCGGCGATCGTGACGGTGGATGAGCGCGGCTTTATTGAGCTGGCGAATCGCGCGGCGAACGAACTGATGGCGCCGCGCGACGGCCAGTTGGTAGGCACGCCCGTGGCCGCGTTTCTTCCCGAGCTGCATCATGCGCTGCGCTGGGAGGAGGCGCCTCAGTTTCGCGCTTCGATGCAATGCAAGGGCCATCGGGGAAACGGCGAATCCTTTACTGCGGACGTGTGGTTCTCGACTTATAAAGAAGGGCAAGCCCCGAAGCTTGCAGCCATCATCGCCGATGTCAGCGATGAGACTGAGCCATCCGATGGCGGCGGGCAGGACCACCGGGAGCGCGTTTCTTTGAGCGACCGGGAAACGGAAGTGCTAGGCTGCCTGGTGCAGGGCATGGCGAACAAAGAGATTGCCGGACGAATGGAGATCTCGGAAAGCGCGGTGAAGAACACGCTGCAACAGTTGTTCGCCAAGACCAACGTCCGCACGCGCAGCCAATTGGTTCGCGTCGCGCTGGAACAGTATCGGGATCTGCTATGACCACGGCCAAAACTCCTCGCGCGCGCTCCCGCTTCTACGGGGCCTATCGGTTGCTGTTGGCCCTGGCGGCGCTTGCGCTGGTTGTATTGTTTATTTTTCCTTTGATTTTTAGCCCCGGCGTCGAAGCGCCCACCAACGTGCAATTCGGCAGCCCTTCTGCCCTACAGATTCAAATATCGAACCAGGACCTCATGCCGCTTAAGGATGTCGAATTCAATTGCGAAGTGTCAAGGCTAGATCTCGCGCAGGGAACCCCAGTCTCGAATGTGCAAGCTTTGATCCGGGGAAGCATCAAGAACCTCGAGGGACGCCGGGCGATCACAGCCCCTTGCGAGACCGCTTATCTTGTGACTTCTCCGGTCAAGGCGGTCGAATACAAGCTGACGATCACATACCGGATGTACCCTTGGCCGTATCGGCGAACCAAGGTGTCCCGTATCGACGCCCGGATAGACGGCAACGGCCAAGTCACCGGATGGAAAGTAGATTGAAACTGGTCTCGTGAAAGTGTCTTCCCCGCGCCCTGTGTCGCTCCGACACAGCGGCCGGGGCAAGCGCCCGCGCACGGATCCCGGACATCCCGCTTAACTCCCTGAAATCGCAAGGACGCCGGTTGGAGCGCCGCATGCGAGAGGAAAGCTGAATTGATGCGGTAACTCTTTGAACCTGCCCTCTGTTGGAACGGGCTTCAAGCCCCTGGAGGAGTTAGTGTGCTTGCGGGAGCCGGTGTTCGATTTTGCTCCGCTCCTTCCGGGTTTTTGGGCGTGTTGCCAACAGAGGGGTTTTTTTATAGGGGTGCACTCATAATGCGAAGTTGATATCGGCCTTTCCTGGATCCGGGGTCTCGGTCCAGGCCAGGCATGCTGGGGAACCATAGGACGCGGGCCCCAGCCGGTTTGGTTAGGGCGGAAACCAGGATCTGAAGCCCACCACGGGCGGAAACCGCGTCGGAACAGGCAGCTCTCTGCTGCCCTTCGCGCCTGTTCCGATGCGGTTTTTTCTTTGCTGGATACAGCTCGACGGGTGCAGAGAATTGGGGAGCGCCTTGGTGGAGCAGGCTTTAGCCTGCAACCTGGGCTTCAGCCCAGGTCCGGACGGAGGCTGAAGCCTCCCTTGCAAGCTGAAGCTTGCTCCACCAAAAGCGTGTTCAATACAGAAGAAACTCAGCGGATGGGCCGGCGGCCAGCGAGTCCGTATTGTGCCCGCTACGCCTTTGCGGCTTGGCCTCCCTTGAGCGCCTGCATCTGGGCCTCGAGCTCCTGCGCGGTCATTCCGGCGGGCGTCTTGCCCGTAGCCTCCACCCACTCGCTGTCGGCGATGCCGTAAACTTCGTCCACGAATTTCGAGAAGAACGGCCAGGTCATCTTATAAAGCTGGCCCCACGAAATCACGACGGCGCCTTGGGCGTCATAGCCCGGCAGCACCACTGCGTGTCCGCCGATGATTTTCGAATTGGATGGGTCCACGGTCCACACGGATGGCGGGTCCGCATTGGGAGGCATGATGTTCTGGGGAACGTTGAAGCCGATGTAGGCCACGCCGCAATCGTCGATGGTCGATTTGACATCGTCGAGATTGCGCGGGTCCACCTCCACGAATCCCAGAATCTTGTGGCGGCTTTGCGCCGATGGGCCGAAAGGCGCGCCCTTGGTGAGGATGTATTCCAAAACCTTCTGTTCGTTGCCGCCGGGTCCTTCTCCGCCCTGCTTGGGATTGTATCCGCAGGCTTGAATGTACAACTGCTCGACGTCCTGATCCGGTTCGGTCAGTTCCTGGTTCTGCGCCTTGAACGACCACACCTGGATCGCGTGATAAAAGGCCGCGCAGGTGCAATCCCCCAATGTGTCGTTGAGCATCATGCCGAAGCTGGACGGCATCCCCGTGGTGTAGTTGACTGAAGGCGGTGGCGGCGCCACCTGTTTTCCGGCCAGAAGCGCGCTGAGATGAGGAATGCGTGGATCGTAAGTGCGCGGATTGCGGCCTAATTTCCGGTGATGTACCATTTAGATCGGTTTCCTTTCTCGCTTTGTGTTACGCCTGGATGTCGATTTCCGGCTTCCAGGCTTTCTGAGTATACACTAAAGCTTCGGCGCGCAAGCCGCAAAAAAAGGGCCCGATCTGGCGGCTGTTGCCCAGGATAATCGTGGCGGATTTGCGCCGTCATACAGGCGCAATTTCCTCGATCGATTCTCGCCGCCCGGCCCCCGCGGGGCCGTAGATAAAGAGCTATCGGGGCTGCTGCCGCTGTTGAGCCACCCGGCGCGCGGTTCCGTTCTGCATCCCCACGGAGATCGCTGCGCGGACGCGGTCGGCGAAGAACTGCTGCAAGACCGGCTCGTCTTGTTTGTGGACCGCGACGATTTGCAAAGTCACGCTGCCCATTTCGTCGAACGATTGCTCGCCCCACAACACCCGCTTGGGCGGGTTGCTCGGATTGCGGGCATTATCCGCCGAATTGTCGTACACCAGCCGCACGTCCATACGCGTGCCCTTCGGCAGGAGAAAGGGCTTCTTGTAGTTGTAGCGGTCCTGCCAGTTGAAATCCCAGTTCTGTATCCACAAAAGGGGCTGAATCGTGCCGTCGGGCAGCGTCGCCGTGGCTTTCATCTCCTTCGCGACATAATGGGCGTGCGCGCCCACCGAATACGCCATGATGTCCACGGGCAGCGTCAACGAATCCTCGATGGTGTAGTCTTTCTTGCCGGCCGGAATGTCGATGCCGCTGCCGAAACCGAACAGCGCCGGTACTTGCGCGGAAAAAATTCTTTTCTCGGGGGCTTTGTCCGCAAAATAAATTCCGATCGTGGATCGTTCGGACTCGGGTTTGCCCGTCAAGTGAAAATGCATCTGCAAGACGAAATCGGAGCCTTTGGGCAAGGGCAGCGCCAGACCGTCGGGGAGAAACACCGGAGTATTGCCCACCGCCCATCCGCCCAGGCTTCCGCCCGCTTGTCCCGGAACCAACCCGACGGTGCCCATGCCGCCAAAACCGGGCTTGCCGTCCGCTCCGTCCTGGTTGGCGAGCGAGCCTCCTGCAACGTATGCATAGAGGACGTGATGCACCACCTTCCGCGCGCTAGGACGGAACTCCACCGCCCGGACCCATTTGTCTTCGGTGAGGCCGGTGGGGATTACGAAGTTGCGATAGACGTCGGGGCCGCTCGCGGGCAGGCCGAAAGCCGCCGGCAGTTCGAGAATCAGATCCGGCTTGCCCAGATGCCAGCCTTCGGTGAACTGTGGCAGCTTGGACATCTTGGCCGGGTCGCCCTCCGGCATGCCCTGTTTCACCCACTCGCCGATGGCGGCGATTTGCGCGTCGCTGAGCCGCCGCTCGCCGGCGAATTCGCCGTAGCTATGCGCCGCGTGCCAGGGCGGCATGTAGCGCGACCGGGTTACGGAGGCGATCAACGCGCCGCGCTTCTTCACGTCTTCGTAAGTGATGAGCGCGAACGGCGCCGCCTCGCCAGGACGATGGCAGGTGACGCAGTTTTCGTAAACGATCGGCGCGATGGTTTCGCTGAAGGTGATTTTATCGGCCGCGGAGGCGACCCCCGCGGCAGCCACACAGATCCCCAGGAGTTTGGCGGTCATGTTCTTACTGTACACTGAGCGTGGCGACGGCGTACAGCACAGCCCTACTCCATCGCACCTACCCCGCGGCGCGACATGGGCGTCTAGTGTAATTAGGGGTTTCCGTTTATCTTGAGAGGGTGTCTTCCCTTGAAGTTCGGCGTGTGCTGGTGGGCCACTCGCCATGCGCGCGCCAGGTCTTGCATTTGATCGAAAAGTTGGGCGATTGCCGCTGGCCGGTGCTGCTGCTGGGCGAAACGGGGACGGGCAAAGAAGTTGTCGCACGCGAGATCTACGCCCGCAATCCGCAAGGCCCATTTGTCGCCATCGATTGCTCGGCTCTGGTCGGGCCGCTAATGGAGAGCGAGCTCTTCGGTCACGTGAAAGGCGCATTCACGGGCGCATCACAGGCCAAAGCCGGACTGATTGAAGCAGCTCACGGCGGCACGGCGTTCTTCGACGAGATCGGCGAATTGCCGCTCGACTTGCAAGCGAAGCTGTTGCGCGTGCTGCAGGAAAAAGAATTTCGCCCGCTCGGCTCGCTCACGCTCCGGCGGTCGGATTTCCGGATCATCGCCGCCACCAACCGCAATCTCGCCAGGGAAGTGGAAAAGGGCGCCTTCCGGCGCGATCTCTTCTTCCGTCTGAACGTAATGAAGATTCAGCTCGCGCCGCTCCGCGACCGAAAGGAAGACATTCCCGAGTTAATCACGCATTTTCTCGAACGAGCGGGCGCGAGCCGAACCTTGACGGCCGAAGCGCGCGAAGCGATGCTCGACTACGACTGGCCGGGCAACGTTCGGGAGTTGGAGAATTGTGTTCTGCGGATGGTGGCTCTTAGTCCGGACGCGCTGGTGCATCTGGGAGATTTACCCTCACCGATTCAGAATCGCGTGGAACAGAAAAGATCGCAATACTGGACTACCGCAGCGGCGGCGCAGTCGCAGCCGGAGATGCTGCCACTTCCCGCGCGCATGCCCCCGGCCGGCGATTCGCAGAGCCGCAGGGATCCGATTCCCTCATCGCCCGTAATTCCTTTGGCGGAATTGGAGCGCCGAGCCATCATAGAAGCCCTCGACCACACGAGCGGCGATCGCGCCCTGGCGGCGTATCTGTTGGGCATCGGCCGCACCACGTTGTACCGGAAGTTGAAAGCATACGACGTCGCCTGAACGTGCAGAGCGCACAGGCCACTTGGCCGCGGCGTCAGACGAAAGAGAAGCTCAGCGGACTTAGCCGCGGCCAGCGAGTCCGTTGTGCGCGAGTTTTCCAAAGCCTCGCCGTAGTATAATAGCTCAAGGAGTGGGAAATCCCTATGATTCAACTGACTGACATGGCGGTAGGCAAGGTCCACGAAATTCTCGGCACGCAGGAGCCAAAACCCGCGGGATTGCGGATCGCGGTAGTAGGCGGTGGTTGCTCCGGCTTCAGTTACTCCATGGCCTTCGAGAACAGCCCGGGCTTCCTCGATAAGACTTATACCTTCGGCGATCTCAAGGTGTTTGTCGACCAAGCCAGCATGCTGTATCTGGACGGGGCCGAGGTCGACTACGTGGAGACTATGGAAGGCTCTGGATTCAAGTTCAACAACCCGAACGTGAAATCCACGTGCGGCTGCGGCAGCTCGTTCAGCGTGTAGCGCCGTTCGCCCGGCCGCGTTTAGAAAATGAAAAAGCCCGCTCCTTTCGGAGCGGGCTTTTTATTAACGATCTCAGGAAAGACTAATCCTTACGAATCCGCTTCCTTCCGGCGAAGCCGAGGGCAAGCAGCCCAAACCCCATCAGCGAGAACGTCACCGGCTCTGGCACGAAATCCTGAACGACATTGCTTCCACCGGCAATGTCCTTGAAGACGTAGTCGGTTCCGGCCAAAATAACATTCGAAGAAACACTGCCTCCGTTGCTGGTGGCCAAGACAGTCGTGTTGAGAATCCCCGTGCTGCACGTTCCACTCGTTGGCGTTCCGCACAGCAATTCCGCCACAAACACGCCAGGACCAGCCGAAAGACTGGCGGAGACGACTCCCGGAGTGATCGTGTACTCGAGAAAGAAGTCGGCACCAGTGCCAGTAATGTCGGTGTACCCGAGACCCAGAAGATATGCACTAGCGCTCGTGGAAGGGCCAGTCGATACCGAAAAGTCGGGGACAGGAGTGGGGACTGTGTTTCCGAGAACCTCGAAATTCGAGAAGGTGTAGGCGCCTTCCGTGCATGAGAACGTTGAGGTAAGGATAGTCCCTCCTGATAGTGTAGCCGGACCAACGATTAAACTGCCCGGCACGCAAGCGGCAGCAAACCCTATACCGCTGAAAGCGACCAAAAGTACTACAACAAAGAGAAATCTCCCTGTGAAACTGTTCTTCACTGTAACCTCCGCACTGGGCAGTTATAAGTATTTAGTGCTATGCCCAGTCCTGTCCAGGATACTCCCCCTTATCACCCCATGTCAATAGCTATTTATCCCATGTTATCAATTGTTTACTTAAATTAACGGTTCGAAACGGAACTGAAACGGAATTGAAGATCCTGGTTCCGTACTAGTACTTCTACGCGAAGTTGGAGGAACTCGCGCACAACGCACTCGCTGGGTGCGGCCTCTTCGCCCGAGCTTCTCCATTGTTTGATGCCGCGCCCGGCGGCCTATGCCCTGCCCAGTACGTTAATATTGCCAATATGACCGCCCCCAGCCTGCCGCTTGCAACCGCGCCCGCGCTCGATCCGTCGCTCCATGATCGTATGGAAGACGTTGGATTCTTAACTTGCATGACTCTGGTTCTCTTGGGCAACTATTCCCAAACCGGGCATTTCGGCGGACCGTTGGCCTATACGCCCTACAATGTCGCCGTCCATCTCGCGGGACCGGAGGTGGGCGCGCTGCGATTCGATTACCGCCGCCCAAAGCATCCCTATGGCGACAAGTTCATGCTCGCCGGCGGGCATTGTATCCCCACGTGCTACGCCCTGTGGATGATTATGGGCGAAGCTCTGGCCCGAAAATACGCGGCTACGGGGGACCGCCGCTATTACGCCGATCCGCATGTGGCTATGCTGCCGATTGACACCCTGGGATTCCGCCGAGGTGCGGGCGCGCTCAAGAACCTGCTCCACGAGCACGGCTTGACGGATCATCCGGCGTTCGCACAAGCGAAAATTCGGGGCATTCGGGCGCTGGCCGGGCATGCCGAATCGACCGATGTGACCAATGACGTAAACGGCGGACCCTCCGGCGTGGGCATCGCGACAGCGGCAGGCAAGGCGGCCTTCTGGGATTTCGTGGGCGCTCCGATGGCGCGTCCGAAGATCATCGCCTTTGAAGGCGAATTCGCATTCACGGAAGGCCATGCGCAGGAACTCAAGACCCAAGCCCTCGCTCTCCAATGCGGAAAACGTCTGCGCATTCTGTTTTCCAATAACAACGCCGGAATCGACGACTCGCTGATCGGCGGAGTGATCCCCGCCAAATTCGACGGCTACCGCATCGCCGATCAGTGGACCAGCTACGGCTGGAACGTATTCCCTCTTGAGGATGGCAACGACTATTCGCAGATCGTCGCGGCCCTTCAGACGATGGAGGATTGGGATCCCTCCGATCGCCGGCCTATGATCGTCATCGGCAACACTACGAAAGGCTATTGGCCCGGCGCAGTGAACGGCAAGATTCCCGAATTCGGCGATCAGGTGATCGGCTATCCGAGCCATCCGTATGGGATGAAGATGAACTCGGATTACTTTGTCGGGTTGGCGCGAACTTTCGAGCGGCGATATGGAGTGGAGTTTTCGGGCCTCGATCGAGGACCGGTGACCGACACCCGCGAGCGGCTGATTCAGTTCAAGACCAATATCGACGTGGCGATGTCGATGCTGGATCGCCGCGGCCTGGGCGATTGGCTCGCGGACCGTTTGGTGGAAATCGGCGAAACCGTGACGGACGATCTTCCCTTGCGCATCGACGTGAAGCGCGATCCTTTTCAAGATGATCGCCTGCGAGTGGCGAATCTGCCCGTCGAGCCGCAAACGGTCGCGGTGAAGAATCCCGTTTCGGGAGCGGAGAAGGAAGTTCGAATCGCGCTTTTTCGGAAATCCGGTGAAGCGGCGGGGGCGCGCCGCGCCATTTCGGAAATCGTGAAGTGGATGAATTTCGTCACCGGAAACCGGTTTCTGACCGTGGCAGCCGATCTTTCCGAGTCCGTCAATCTCGAGCACGGCAGCTTGTGGGGGCATTACGATCCCGAACATAATCCGCTGGGCACACGGTTGAAGGCAGCGATCCAGGAAGCAGGCAACGTTTCCACCGCGATCGGTCTGGTGGGGCAGAGTGCGTCGGTGGATCCGGAACGATTCGCCGGGGTATGGGCCATCAGCGGCACCTATGGCGCTTTCACTCCGCTGATGTATCTGCCGGCGCGCGTCTGGAGCCAGCAAAATCAGGACAGCCGCTTCCGCGTGGGCGTGCTGCACATTCTTTCCGCGCATTCCGGACCGGAAACCGCGGCCGACGCGCGCACGCATTTCGGGATTTTTTCGCCGCAGGTATGGAAACTGTTTCCGCGCGGGCAAGCCATTACCTTGAATTTTTGGGATTACAACGATGTCGCGCCGGGGTATTTCGCCGCAGCGGAAATTGCCGCGCGAGATCCCAAGGTGGGGGTCATTGCGATTGAGGTAGCGCGCCCGGATTTCAGCGTGGCCGACCGCTCGAAATTTGCGGATAGCGACCTGAAGGCCGCGGCCAAGGGATTTTACACGATTCGCGAATTCGCCCCCGGGCGGCCGCGGCACGGATATGTGGTCGCTCAAGGAGCAAGCTCCACTGCGAATCTGGTAAGCGTTCTGCCGCGCTTGGAGGAAGCCCAAGTGAACGTGAAAGCGATCGCCGCGATCAGCGAAGATCTGTTCGATCGACAGCCCGAAAACTACCGCCATTCCCTTCTTCCGCCCGAAGCCTATTACGACCTCATGATCGTCAGCACGGGCACTCGCAGGATGTGGCCCCTCCGCAATGTGGGTCCGCTGACCGACGAATATTCGATGACATCGGATTGGGACAATCAGTGGCTCACGGGAGGTCTGGAAGCGGACGTGATCGCCGAGGCGCATCTGGACCCGGAATCGATCTTCACCGGCGTGCGGCGCTTCGCCCTGGACCGCGACCAGCGGCTATCGCGCCAGCGCTCCCTGCTGGCCACGCTCGGCCAGAATGCCTGATTTGGCCTTTATCGCGGACAGGTGCCTCACCAGTAGGGCTGGATAATGTCTTGGTTTAGCAAGAAGCGCGGCTGTGTACCGAGATGCGAGGCGGGCGCTCCGGCGTGCAGTAGTAACGAGTGCATCAGAATTATGTCACCGGCCGAGGCGGTGTTCTCGATGACCTGGAGCGGTATTCCGTCAATCTCTTCTACACGGTCATGAAACCGCGCGACCCTCGCTTCAGGATTGCTCGCTGCGTACAGATCCCGAAGGTACGGGTGCCGTTCGAGAGATTTACGGGGCAGCGCACCACGAGCCGCGGGCGGCGGTGGATTCTCAGAAAACCACCGATGCACAAGGCGATGTGATCCGCTTAGAATGTTTACGCCGCCGCAACGTGGCGGCACGTCGGTCAGCATCGCGTGTACTTTCACGCCGCAAGGAGGCATCAGGCGGCCAGTGTAATCGCCATCAATGTGCCAACCTGCGTTCGGTATATCCCATTCACGCCCGATCGGGAATTGCAGGAAGAAGGCGCCCCAGTCACGCGGTTTTCGCCAGGGTTGGCCCTCCAGGACCTCATCGATCGCCTTGATCGTACGGGCGCTCCCTATAGCGCAAAAGGCGGGATCGGTCTTGAGGTGTTGCAGGTGTACCGGACGCGCCGTTGTCCATGTTGACGGATCGTTGCGACGGGTTCCAACCTTGGCTAGCGCAGCCCAAATGACATTGCACATCGCGGTCGCATCCGCGGCACGGAAAGCAGATGGAATGCGGACCCACCCGTGTGTCCGAAAGTGTTCCAGCGTGGACCGCGAGTACGACATTGAGATCTTTGCCTCTCATTCAAGCATGTTCCAGGCAATCGCAGCCGCCGGGTAACGTTTCTCGCCTTCGCACGTCTATTTGGACGAGGGCAAGCCGCGGCGAGGCTGCATCGGGCCACGCTGGACGCCGGCGCCTGTGATTCACCTATAATAGAAGGTGTTATCCCGACTTTCGAGGAACCGCTATGAGATTTTTCGACCAGATGCGCCAGCAAAAACTGTTATCCATTACCTTGATGATCTTCACCCTTTCGGTGGGGATTCTGATCGGCACACTGCTCAACACCCAGGTGCATGCGGCCAAAGGGCAGGCTGTAGCGCCGGACGCGACGCCGCTCACCGTCCCCAAGGCTGTGGAAGCTCCCAACGAATTCACTAAGATCGCCAAGCAACTGGAGCCCAGCGTGGTGTATATCGAAGTCACCATGAAGCCGGAAACCGCGCACGCCGGCCAGCGGGGCAAGTCCCAAGACGACGACGGCGACGACGACAGCTCCGATCTGTTCCGCCGCTTCTTCGGAGGACCCAATGGCCCGCAACCTGGCGGACAAGGTCCCCAGGTTGTTCCTCCTCAAGCGCTGCGGCGCGAAGCTTCTGGAACGGGTTTCGTTGTGGACCGCAACGGCTACATCGTCACCAATAATCACGTGGTAGAGAACGCCGACCGGATTACGGTGAAGCTCCAGGGCGATCCCACGGAGTATCGCGCCAAGGTAATTGGCACAGACGTGGAAACTGATCTGGCAGTGATCAAGATCGACGCGCATCACCCTCTGCAGGCCGTAACCATCGGCAACTCCGACGCCGTGCAGGTAGGGGATTGGGCCGTCGCCATCGGCTCTCCGTTCACTCTGGAAGAATCGGTCACGCTGGGAATCGTCAGCGCGCTCGGCCGTGATATCGATGCCAAAGCGTTTCAGCGCTTCATTCAGACCGACGCCGCCATCAATCCCGGCAACAGCGGCGGACCGCTGGTGAACATCCGCGGAGAAGTCATCGGGGTGAACACCATGATCGCTACCAGCCGAGGCGGCTCGGAAGGAGTGGGTTTCGCGCTGCCGAGCAACATGGTGGTGCGCGTCTACAACGGCATCATACAAGATGGGCGTGTGAGCCGCAGCGCCATCGGCATCACGTTCCTTCCCAAGACCAGTCCGGTCACCATGAAGGGCCTGGGTCTGGACCACGGAATCATCGTCGATGGGGTTAAGGCAGGCGGGCCTTCGGAGAAAGCGGGACTCAAACCCGATGACATCATCGTGGCCATCAATGGCAGGCCCGTGAAAGATGGCGACGATCTGATGGCGCGCGTTTCCGACACGCCGGTGGGCGAGACGGTTGATCTGAGCGTGGATCGCGACGGGAAGAAGATGGATTTCAAAGTCGTGACTCGGGATCGCCAGGAGCTCAATCAGGACCGCCCCGACATCGTCGGCGAGTACGCGGCCCCCTCGACGGCGCAGCCGGCTTCCGCGAATGTCAAGTTCGGCATCCGCGTGCGCGAGGCTTCGGCCGATGAACGCTCCGCGACGCCGAATCGCCGCGGAGTCGCCATTACGGAAGTGGAGCCGGATTCTTTCGCGGAGGATATCTCTCTGGAGAAAGGTGATATTATCACCGAGATCAATCGCAAGCCGGTGAACTCACCCGAAGATGTGGCGTCCATCGCCAAATCTCTCAAATCCGGCGATGCTGTGACATTCCATGTGATCCGTCCCGTGCAGGTGGCCACACGCGCTATCCGCGGCCGCGCAGGCGCCGCGACGGGACAAACGGGACAAGAGGACAGCACCCAACCCGAGTCCCGATATCTGGCCGGCACACTTCCATAAGTGGAGCAGGCTTTAGCCTGCAACGGGGACTTTAGTCCCCGCTGGATGAACAAAATCATTGCACCGGCCATCGCGTTGGTGTTCTGCGCCGCCTGCCAGCGCGTGCCGGAATCTCCAGAGCGGTTCTCAGGCGTCGATTCGCAAATCGCCGCCGAAATCGCGAGCATCAAAGCGATCGACAATCACGCTCATCCGGTCCGTCCTACTGCGCCGGGCGAAGCGCCGGATCGGGATTTCGATGCGCTCCCTGTCGACAATCTCGAACCCGCCTCCGATCCGATCCGGCTCCGCGCGGGCTCTCCAGAGTTGGGAGAGGCGCATCAAGCGCTCGGAAAAATCGACAATCCCGTTCAAATCCTCGATCGCCTGGGAATCGATATCCTAATCGCCAATCGGGTTTCGATGGGGCCGGGACTGCCCTCTGAGCGCTTCCGCTGGGTCCCCTACGCCGATGCGCTGATGTATCCCCTGCCCAACGAATCGATGATCCACAATTCGGATCAGCGAGCATTTTTCGCCCTGGAAGAGAAGCTCCTGGGGCGCTATTACGCGGATCTTGAAGTGGCGGTGCAGCCGGCCAGGCTGGACGACTACTTGATGAAGGTCGTGCGCCCCACGCTGGAACGCCAGAAGCGGGGCGGCGCCGTGGCCGAAAAATTCGAGATGGCCTATTTGCGCCCGCTCGATGTCTCCAATCCATCGAAAGCGCAGGCGGAAGCGGCGTGGGAGGGCCGAGGCGAGTACAAAGCTCTTCAGGATCATATCTTCCGTTTCATCGCCTCCGAATGCGGGCGGCTGGGGATGGCGGTGCACATTCACACGGGAGCGGGCTCGGGAAGTTATTTCAACGTGGCGGGGGTGAACCCAATGTTGTTCGAGCCGCTCGTTGACGATCCCGCCCTGCGCCAAACGAACTTCGTATTCCTGCACGGCGATTGGCCTTACGCGCGCGAATTGACCGCTCTGCTGACCAAGCCCAACGCGTATTTGGATTTCTCCGATCAGGATCTGATCCTCTATCCCGCGGAACTGGCCGCGACGATTCGCCGATGGATCGAGTACGTGCCCGAGAAAGTGCTGTTCGGCACCGATGCCTATCCGTACTCGACGGACCTGGGATGGGGGGAAAGCGGCTACATCGCGGCGAAGACCGGGCGCGCGGCCCTGGGACTCGCGCTTACGGGGATGCTCGAAGACGGCGAAATCAGCCGCGCTCGCGCGCTGGAGCTGGCGCGTATGGTGTTGCGGGACAACGCTCGCGCGCTGTATAAGCTGCCATGAGGCGCCTGCTGATCCGCCCGGGCGCCCTCGGCGATGTGATCCTGTCACTCGCGGCGCTGGAAGCGGCGAAAGCGGAATATACCGAAGTGTGGGCGCCTCGCGCGACGCTGCCTCTGATTCGTTTCGCCGATAAGACGACGGCTATCGCCGATACGGGATTGGATTTGCTTGGCGTGGTGGAAGGTGCGCGGGTATCGGCGCTCGAAACCTTCGAATCGATTTATTCCTGGTATGGCGCCAACCGGTCCGAATTTCGAGCCGCGGTGCGCGGTCTTCCGTTCACATTTTTCCCCGCACTGCCGCCCCCCGCGGGCTCTCCGCGGATTCCCGTTCCTCCCGCGCCGCGGGAAAATTTCGCCGTTATTCACCCATTCGCCAGCGGCCTGAGAAAGCGGTGGCCAATGGAAAATTTCCGCCGTGTCGCCGCGCAACTGGGGATGCCGGTGCGCTGGTGCGCGGGCCCGGAAGACGAGCTTGCGGAAGCGGTCCGCGTCGGGGATCTCTATCAGCTCGGCTGCTGGATTTCCCGAGCTCGCGTCTACATCGGCAATGATTCAGGAATCTCCCACCTGGCTGCCGCCGTGGGGACGCCGGTAGTGGCTGTTTTTCTGTCTACCGACCCCCTTGTCTGGGCGCCGCGCGGCGAGCGCGTGGCGGCGTTGGTGAATCCGCGGGTCGAGGAGATCGTTTCGGCCGCTCGGCGAGTAGGGATCGACATGCCAACCGCTGCTGCCGTTTCTTTGGAGAACCTCGCGCACAACGGACTCGCCGGGCGCAGCTAAACCCGCCGAGTTTCTCATTCGTTTGACCCCGGGCCCGGCGGCCTGTGCGCTCTCCACTGACTCAGCGCACAGCGCAGCCCGGCGCGGAGGGGAATCAGCATTCTTGTGAGCGCCCGTTCCCGCGCCGGGCGTTGTGCGCTTTGGGGTAGACTGGAACACGGCTGCCGGCCGCCGGACATCGGCGAAAGGAGATCCCTATGCGATCGTTTCCGCACCGCAATCTGTTCGGATGGAGTCTCGCGCTTGTGGGCTTCGCCGGCCCCGCCGTTGCGCAGACCTTCCCTTACGACCACGTCCATCTCAATGCGCCCGATCCCACGGCCGCCGCAAATTTCTACGAGAAGTATTTCGGCGGACGGCCGCTCCCGGAGGGCCCGAACCGCCTCATGTTCGGCAGCACGCGGTTCCTGTTCCTCCAGAAGGCCGACGCCAAGCCGAGCAGCCAAAGCGTCATCGACAGTCTCGGCTTTTCGTTCGTCGATGTGGACGCGAAGATGAAGGAGTTCCAGGCAGCGGGAATCAAGATTATCACGCCGGCGAAGGACGTGCCAGGACTCGTCAAAGTGGCGGTAGTGGAAGACCCGTGGGGCACACGCATCCAAGTCGTACAGGACCGCGATCTCCTCGGGTTGCACCACGTCAATCTCCGTGGGCCAGACCCCGAACAAATCTTCGCCTGGCTGCTGGCGAAATTTGGCGGCGAGCGCACCAAGATGAAGGGCATCGCCGACGCGATCAAGTACAGCGCCCCCGGCTTCAACGACATGTGGATCATGGTGGCTCGCGGCGACACAGAGCCAAGCGAAGGTCACGCCATCGACCACATTGGATGGCGGTCTACAGGCCCCCTTGCGAAAACCATCGATGGCCTACGCGCCCAGGGCGTCACGGTCCTGACGGAGCCGCGCGCTTTACCGATGGCCAAGGGCCCTGGCGTCAACTATTCCTACGTTGCCGGTCCAGCGGGAGTGAAAATCGAGATCGTCGAGCGTCCCGGCCTGAAACCCGGCGAGTAGCGTGGTCGAATCTCACGGCTTACGATCCTTGTCGTAATGGAGTCAGATGAAGTCAGAATGAACCAGGTGAAACGTGCGGCGAGGATGGCGGGTTAGTTAAGTTAGCTAAGTTAGTTAAGTTAGCGGCCGATGGCGGCGAGCGCCCGTTCGATCGCGCTGACCAGTTCCTGGGATTCGGGCTCAACCGGAGCGTCGAAGCGTGCCAGCACTTTCCCGTTACGATCCACCAGATACTTGGTGAAATTCCAGGGAATTTCGCCGCCCGTCTTCGGGTTCGCCGTCTTATCGGTTAGGAACTGGTAGAGCGGAGCTTTGTCCTTACCCGCCACGGAGATCTTGCTGAACATAGGGAACGTAACCCCGAACTTGGACTTGCAGAATGCGCCGATCTCGGCGTTTGTACCCGGCTCCTGTTCTCCAAAATTATTGGCTGGGAAGCCCGCAATCACCAGCCCCCGGTCTTTGTACTTCACGTACAACGCCTGCAAGCCTTCATATTGATACGTATAGCCGCATTGGCTGGCCACATTGACGATGAGCATCACCTTGCCTTTGTAGTTGGCAAGCGGAGTGGGCGTGCCGTCGATCGCGGCGACGGTGAATTCATGGACACTCGAAGCCGCAAAAACGGTGGGAACCATCAACAGAACTCCAAGCAGACGTTTCATGCGTCGATTTTACTACGCGCGGTTCACGTGGTAGAGCACGATCGCGCCCAGACGGCGGCTTCCTGGCCGGCCGCATACGCTCACTTGACGTTGGCGAATGCCTTCTGGCTCTTGCTCCTGGATAGGGCCATAGCAGACCGTCATGCCGGCGGTGGATTGCTCGCCAGAGCTTGCCTGATGTTTTTGGACGTGACCCTCTTGTTTCCGGGAGCCGGAGGACAGGTTTTTGCACGCTGCGGCGCCGCCCAACGTCTGAAGTTTCGAAAGGAGCGCCATGCGGGTCAAACCATCGGGATTTTTCTTCGCCGCGTTCGCCGGCCTAGGTGTTGGGCTAGCCGCCTTCGGGCAAACCTCGGGATCGTCTCAAATCACTCGAACGTTTAATTTCGCTCATACGAGCGGCGTTCAGAACATCAACGAAATCGCCACAGCCATCCGCACGATTGTGGATACCCAACCTCCGGTGGTGGACGTAGCCAGCCGGTCCGTCACCGTGCGCGCCGCCGGCGACCGGATGGCGCTCGCCGAATGGCTCTTCAACGGGATGGACCTCGCTTCGCCCGTGGCGGCGAATTCCGCGATTCACGAGTTCCGCCTGGCGGGCAGCGGCGACAATATCGTGCGCTTGTTCTATCTCAATCGCGGCCAGACGGTGCAGGAGTTCCAGGAGCTGGCCACGCTGGTCCGAACTATTGGCGACGTTCGGCGTGTGTACACAACCAACGAAGGAAAGATCCTCGCCTTGCGTGGAACCGCGGACCAAACCGCCATGGCCGATTGGCTGATCCCTGAGCTGGAAAAGTCGGCCGGGCAACCACGCGCGCATTCGGTCTCGAGCGAATACCGGCTTCCCACGATCGCGGCGCCGCAGCCCAACGAAAATGTCATGCGCGTCTTTTATGTGGGCAACGCCGCCACTATCCAGAGCTTTCAGGAGGCTGCGACTCTGATCCGCACCATGACCGATATCCGCCGCGTTTATACCTCCAACGCGCCACGCGCGGTAGCGGTGCGGGGAACGGCCGATCAAGTTGCGCTGGCGGCGTGGTTATTCGATGAAATCGATAAGCCCGCGGCCGGCGCGCTGATCCCACCCTCCAGAGTCAATCATTACCAATCTTCCGCGGACGCGGACGCGGTGCGCGTGTATTATTTGCCTCACATAGCGACAGTCGCCGATCTTCAGAAGACTGCCACGCAAGTCCGCAGCGAGGCGAGCATTCCGCGCATCTACACTTACAACGCGCCGCGCATCCTGGCGCTGCGCGCCAATGCGGACCAAATTGCGCACGCCGATCGCCTATTGAAGCAACTGGACCCCGCCGATTTCCCGGCGGCTCGGTAACCGCCCATCACTTCACCAAATGAAGAATCATTCCTGTATCGGTAGCGGCCCATAGGTGGCTCGCATCGGGCCCGGCGAGGCAGAGCGTGGTGGCTTGGGCGCGGTAGTCCACCGTCATCTCCTCCCAATCGGTGAGATTTGTGCTGGTCAGGATTTTCACCGCACCGGGGATGGGAACCGTATTAAGCGTGCCCGTCGGCTCGACGGCCGCCAGGTAGGCTTGCGGTCCGGCGAATAGGGCGATATCGGTTACCTTGCGGTTCGTCTCGCGGAACACGGAGACAGCGTCGCTCGAGTTCAGGTCCAATTTGTACACCTCTGAAGGCCACTCGAACGAAGGGCCATAACTGAATAAATCCAAGCCCTCGGTGCCTGCCAGCCGTACCGCATCGACCGATCCGAACAGTGGGATGTTACTGGCCGTCCAATGGGCGCCCCCATCCACAGTCTCAAGCAGGAGCGTCTCGGAAGGAACCTTCCGCTGTTTCGTCGCGCGGTCGGGCTCGATCCAGGAAGGCATCGGCCCTGCGCCCCGGCGCGGCGGAAGCGAAGTTCCGATGATCAGTCCTCTGGGTCCGTCAAACGCGATTTGCGTATAAGCCGAATACACTAACGTCCCATTAGGCTTTGCGGCGTCCGCCACGGGCTTCCAGGTATGGCCGCCATCGAACGTTTCAAGCACGGTCTTGCGGTATCCGGCGGCGTATCCATGCTGGGCGTCCAGAAACCACACGCGTAGGATCAATCCGCCGGGCGGCACGGGTTGCAGTTTCTTATCGGGCTTGGTCTGCTCCCAGATCTTCCGCCAGCTTCGACCCGATTCCTCCGTAAACCAGAGACCCTCCTCGGTGACCATCCACCCCGTGGATTCGTTCAGGAAAAACAAGGAACGCGGCAGATCCATAAGAGGATTGAGCGTCCAATGCGCGCCTTCGTCGCTAGTGACCAGCGACACCGGCTTGGGTTTGTGTCCCCGCTCCATGGTCCAACCGACGGCGATGCCGCGCTGGGCCGCGGGAAAGACAAGATCGGCGATGGTCAACTCCGCGCGGGGATCGTCGTAGAAGTACTGGACGGTCCAGCGCGGCGCCGCCAGCGCGGGTATCACGGCGAGAAACAACAACCACCGCATAAATTACTCCGTCCGCCGGCCCGCCATGACCGGATCAAGACCGGCGAAGGATTCCAGCGCCGCGGGGTCGAGGAGCGAAATCGCCAGCAGCGCGCCGATTTGTTCGCCGACAGTGGTGAGCAACTCCATTTCATCGCCGGTGTGGAAATGCGTCTCGCGATGTTGCACGTTAATGACGCCTCTGACCCGACCCCGCGCGATCACGGGCGCCGACAGAAACGCTTCAAAGGCGTCCTCCGGCAGATCGGTGAAAAGTTTGAACCGCGGATCGAGATAAGCCTCGCGGGAAATCGACAGTAACCGCCGCTCCCGCGCCACCCAGCCCGTCAATCCTTCGCCCAGTTTCAGCCGCACGGTTCCAATGCTGTCTGGTCGCGGATGGTTGGACGTGCGAAGAATCAACTCGGAACCTTGCAACAAATACAGCAGGCAGGAATCGCATTGCATGAACTCGACCACCAACTCCACCACCCGCTGCAAAGCGTCGCCTACGCTCCCCTCGCGGGCCATGAAGCGGCTGATCCTTTGCACCAGACGAAGCTGCTGCTCGGTTCCCTCCAGGCGTGATTCCAACTCCTTAAAGCGGGGCACGACTCGATTATGCCACTCCGCAGCGTTGCTCGGGGCGGTGAGGCTTTATTGGAGGGCGCGTGCTTTCTCGCCCCTGCTGCGCGACGTCCTGGTACTAAGGTCGTTATGATATACTCCTCGAAAGTACTATCGAATTTAACGAATTGGAGGAGTGGGGACTTGTTTCTACTCTTCCGAAGTACCGCAAAATTTTACTAATCGGACGATAGGAGGGCTATCACTCGCGTCCGAATTAGCCGTTTGAACGTCCAGGTGGCAATGAAAACTCAGGAGATAACCCCGGTTTGAGCCGAGGCGCACGCATGGCGCTTCAGCTTGATCCAAAGTAAGTGCCTTCGGCGTTTTTGAGCGTCTGC
>DATDGT010000349.1:0-26973 GCA_036521975.1 Bryobacteraceae bacterium | reverse complement strand
TCGTTGTTGCAGCAACTCCGGTTGACCCTCCCGGATCGGTTCCAACAGAATCGCGAATGTAGTGTAGACTCGGCAATCGCCTGAGCTGATTCTTAAGGGCTTAGCCGATTTTCCGGCCCTTCTGTGACGAACTTGGGTTAGTCCGCGCGGGACTTCAGTCCCGCTGGCCGGAGCGAGGCTGAAGCCCGCCCTCCAGGCGCCTTCAGAATATGGGACCACTTCGGTCGGATATTGGTGTATAGTAGAAATGTGCTTTTCCCGAGGAGCTCCCGGACGGCTAGATGCAACTGGGTTTCCCGACCATGACGCTCCAAGGAACTGAGTTCACGACATTACGAATCGGGTAGTGGTTCAAGATGCAAGCTGGTGTCAGAAGGCAGGAGGCTCGGCCCAACCAACGCGAAGCCGTGCGGAATCACGTCGCGCGCAATCTCACAGAGCTGCGTCGCGGGGAGCACGGAATAATCGAGCGTATCGATCTTCCTGAAGATGATGCCCGGCGGCTGATGGAGATGGGCTTCCTCCCGGGGCACACGGTCACCTGGGCGCATATGGCGCCAGGCGGCGATCCGCGAGTTTTTCGCGTAGACGGCACGGAGATCGCGTTGCGGCGGGAAACCGCCCGCAAGCTGATTCTGCGGGTCCGAAAGACATAAAAGCATGTCCGATTCCTGCCACGGCTGCTCCGTCGCAACCGCGACCCTTCCCCCTCCGGCCTCCGCCGAAACCAAGCGGCGGATCGTCGCCATCATCGGCCCTCCCAATTCCGGCAAATCGACGCTCTTCAACCGCCTCACCGGGTTGCGCCAGAAAGTCGCCAATTTCCCCGGCGTCACGGTCGAGCACCGCATGGGGCGCGCGCGATTGGAGCCTGGCCGCGAAGTCTTCCTGGTCGATCTTCCCGGCGTATACAGTCTTAATCCGCGCACTGAAGACGAGCGCGTCACGCATGACGTTCTCCTGGGCGAAATGAAGGACTTGCCGCGGCCCGAAGCCGTGCTGCTGATTCTCGATTCCACGAATCTAAGCCGCCATCTGGTGCTCGCTGCTCCCGTGCTGAACCTCGGCCTTCCCACGCTGGTGATCCTGAACATGGCCGACGATCTTGCCCGCCGCGGCGGCGAAGCCAATGTGCGGGAGCTGTCGGAGCAGCTCGGAACTCCCGTCGCGCTGATCAGCGCGGCCAAAGGCGACGGCCTCGATAAGGTCGTTCAGTTTCTCGATGGCGCTACCGCGATCCAGCACCGCAAGCCACCGCTGATGGAGCTGCCCGTGATCCAGGACATTCCGAAGTGCCGCGCTTGGGCGGCCAAAGTTGGCCAACGTTCCAAGTATCAGGCGCCCGCTCCGCCCTTGTGGACGCGGCGTTTGGACGCGGTCTTTCTTCACCCGGTGGGCGGGGTCGTGGTTTTCGTGCTGCTCGTGGTGGCCGTATTTCAAACCATTTTTACCGCCGGCAAGCCTCTTCAGGACAAATTGCAGCCGGCCATCGACATTTCTGGCAAGTGGGTCGGAGGATTCATTTCCAACCCGAGCCTGCACTCCTTGGTGGTGAACGGCATATGGGGCGGCGTCGGCAACGTGCTTCTTTTCCTGCCTCAAATTCTGCTGTTGTCGTTTTTCATCGGCGTGCTGGAGGATTCCGGATATCTGGCGCGCGCGGCGCTCATCTCGGACCGCACCATGGCGCGCTTCGGACTGCAGGGCAAAAGCTTTATTCCTCTGCTTTCCGCCTACGCCTGTGCCGTGCCGGCGATCATGGCCACGCGCACCATCGAAAACAAGCGCGATCGCATCGCGACCATACTGATTGCGCCTTTCATGACGTGCTCGGCACGCCTGCCCGTTTATCTTTTGGTGATTCTGGCCTTTATTCCCGAGCGCTCGCTAATTCCTCATGTCCTCGGCACGCGCACGGCGGCAATGTTGGGTTTGTACATCTTGGGATTGCTGGCCGCGCTGGCCACGGCGCGCCTGCTCAAATCCACGATTCTCAAAAGCTCGCGGTCGTCTTTCATTATGGAAATGCCGCCTTATCGCTGGCCCACTCTCACGTCGCTGGGGCTGCGATTGCTGGATCGCTCGAAAGTCTTTTTGTGGCGCGCGGGAACGGTGATTCTGGTGGTCGCGATCTGCATCTGGGCGCTCACCTATTTGCCGCCCTCTTCGCACGGAAACATCGGCGCGAGCTTCGCCGGACGCATCGGCCAAGCCATCGAGCCGGCCATACGGCCTCTGGGTTTCAACTGGAAAATCGGCATCGGATTGATCACTTCGCTCGCGGCTCGCGAGACGATCGTCAGCACGCTGGGCACGATTTACGGCGTGGAGGGCGACGAGCATTCGGCGTCGCTCCAGCAGGCTTTGCACCACGATCTATCGCCCGGCGGGGCTTTCGCGCTGCTCGTGTTCTTCGCCTTCGCCATGCAGTGCATGTCTACTGTTGCAGTAGTCCGCCGCGAGACCGGCGGCTGGAAATGGCCGACTGCCCAGTTCGCCTACATGACCGGCTTGGCCTACGTGTGCGCCCTGGCGGCCAACCATCTGCTCTCCTGAAATCGTCTCGGAGGCTTTAGGCGCGCTCCTGGCGGACTCCCACCAGCAGCAGGGTCTCGTCGTCGGTCTGCGCTCCATGCCTGCGGACTTCAGCGAACAGCTTGTCCGCCAATGTCCCCAGGGAACCCTGCGCGTTCCGGGCCACAATTTCGCCTATGCGATCGAATCCGAATTCTTCGTCCGCGTCGTTTGTCGTCTCCGGCAATCCGTCCGTCATGAGCGCCAAAATATCGCCGGGCTCGATTCCGATTTCGCCGCTTTCGAATTTCGCGTGCGGGAAAAGACCAAGCGGAAACTGCTCCATCGCAAGTCGCGCCACCGTTTTCGATCTCGCGCGATAGTGGAGAATCGGTCCGTTACCGGCCAACGCGTACTCCACCTTCCCGCCTTCCAGGCACTGCGCGCAAGCGAACGTGACGTAAGTGGCGGGGTCGGCCTTGACCGCAAAGAGCACGCGGTTCAGATCCGCCAACCATTGCTCCATTGGTCGCGGCGTGAGCAAAGCCGTCCGCGCGGCGCTCTTCACCATCCCCATGAAGACTCCGGCCGCGATTCCATGGCCCGCGACATCGGCGATGTAACATGCGATCGCTTCGCCGTCGCTTATCGCATCGAGCAGGTCACCGCCCATCTGGCTGCTCGGCGCTGACCTTCCGTAGATTTCATAGCCCGCGTTGCGGATCGCGAGCGGAGGCGCAAGCGCTTGCTGCACCTTCTCCGCGAGTTCCAGTTCGGTGCGTTGGCGAACGTGACTGACGCCTTGCGTGCTGGCGAAGGTTACGAAGATTGCCCATGTCGCCGTCGCCGTTAAGCTCAGCAGCGTTCCGTCGATCGCCATCCGCCAGCGGATATGATCGAAGCCCGGCCCCAGAAGGGTCTTGTTCGGCGGAAAATTCAGGTCGATTCTCGACAGCGCGAGAAGCAGCAGAAGAAAGCCGGCGGCGACGACGAAACGCCCCTTCTTGGGGTTTCTAAGGACGGCGGCGAAGCACAACGCGGCGACAAGGCCGTAAATCGCAGTCCGGGCGAGCGCCCACCAGAACGGCCACACCAAGCTCGCGCTCAGATCGTTCGCTAAGCCCACGGAGGCGAACGAGAGAAAAGCCGTCAGCGCGAGCCACGCCAACGCCGATGGTGGCACGGTTTGCCAATACCGTCGCCGTTCCTCCGCCCGACGCCAGGCGGCTTTAATATTCACGAGTCCGCGCAATCTTCACCGCCGCGAAAAAAAGAATCACGGCTAACCCCACGGAGAAGGCCATGGTTGCCCAGGGCATCGTGTGTGCGATCAGCGGGGAAGTCCCTCCTGCTACGGCCCGACCGATGTCCGCGGAGGCTGGTAGCGGAAGCGACCTCGAAGCCAGCCAGAACGCTATGGCAGCCAGCATCGTCCCATACATTCGCCATAGATCGTCTAGAAAGACGCCCAGCAGGACGGATAGAAAATAGAGGGTCGACGTGCACGCAAACAGCGCGATAATGTACTCGAACATTTGCATCGCCGTCACAGATGTCCGCACAGCGGGGACAGCGAGCCAATTCGCCCCACACCAGACCGCAACCAGGCAGGACATTTCCAGCCAGCCCGCAGCGGCTCTGACCGCGATCAGCCGGGCCCGGCTCACGGGCAGCGAGAGCGTGAAAAGCGTAGAGCCGTGGAGACCCTTCACGGCCTGGAATGCCGGTTGGGTGTTAATCCCCGCGCCGGCCAGCCACACGCAAATGACCACCACGAGAGTAAACGTGGCAAAGCCGAACGCCGCCGCTGCCGCCGCTGGGTTGGCCGCCTTTGCCGGCATCGAATGGAGCACCATCGCGAAAAAAACGACAGTGGCTAGCGACAACCAGACCTTAAATTGGGTCTCCAGCCAAGCTTTGTGCCATAGCATGTCAGTTAATATTCACGAGTCCGCGCAATTTTCAGCGCCGCGCAAAAAAGAATCGCGGCTAACCCCACGGAGAAGGCCATGGTTGTCCAGGGCATCGTGTGCGCGATCAGCGGAGGTGCCGTCTCCATTGCCCGAACAATGTCCACGGACCCCGGTAAATGCAAGAAGCTCGACGCCAACTCTAGCGCTCCGAAAGCAATCATACTGCCCCATATGCGCCATTGGTCGTCAAGCAGCGTTCCCAGCAGGACAGACAGGAAGTAGAACCCCGAAGCGCAGAAAACCATCGTCCCCGCAAATTCAACTATTTCGCCCACTTTCATGGTTGCCTGCACCATCGGAAGTAAAAGCCACAACCCCACGCACAACGCCCCGATCAGGCCGGTCATTTCGATCCATCCAACGCTGGCTCTGACAAGGAGCAATTTGAACCGGCTGACCGGCAGGGAAAGCGTAAAAAGAGTCGATCCGTGCAGCCCCTTGGCGGCCTGAAAGGCGGGCTGCGTATTGATTCCCGCGCCCGCAAGCATGGCGCAAGCCACCACCGTGAAAGGCGTCAGCATTATAGGCAGTCCCGAGAGTGGCGGCGAGCCGGGGGGCGGCGGCTTCACGCCCACGGAATGCAAGAAAACCACAAGAAAAACCGGGAAGCCCAGCAAAAATAGCAGCCGAAATCGCGTCTCAAGCCATCCCTTGTACCAAAGCATGTTAATTGTTCCTCACGTGTTCCAGGAAGATTTCCTTGAGCGTTACCGGAAAGCGTTCTACCGCGGTTCCCGGCAGCGATCGCGCCTGCTCAACGATAGCGTCGACGTTACGGCTGGCCAGGATGGAAACCACGCGCCCTTCCCGCCGCACATATTCGACTCCCTCCACCCACCGCGCGGGCAACTCCACACCGTTGGCAAACACCACCTGAAGCCGCTGATATTGAGCTTTCATATCGTCCAGAGATCCCGCCACGATCATCTTGCCTTGGTCGATAATGCCGATATGATCGGCGATCAGTTCCACCTCGGCCAGTTGGTGCGACGAAAAGAACATCGTCGTTCCCGAAGAGGCGGCGATGGCGACAAGCTCGCGCAGCACGTCTTCGGTGGCGGCGGGATCGAGGCCATCGGTCGGCTCGTCGAGGATCAACAGATCCGCCCCGCGTGAAATTGCCAGCAGCAGCATTAATTTCGAGCGCATTCCCTTAGATAAATCCGCGATCTTGCGCTTGGGCGGAAGCTCGAACATCTTCACATACCGCCGCTCCAGATCGTCGCGCCATTTGGGAAAGAACGGCTGTGTAAAGCGAACGATCTGCTCGACGGTCATATACGGATACAGTTCTTTGTCCTCGGTCACGAATCCGATCCTCTGGCGGATTTCGATGGAGCGGTCGGCGTCGGCCACCGGAACTCCAAATACCCGCGCCGATCCGCTATCCGGGTGCAGCAGCCCCATCAGAGTTTTGATGGTGGTGGTTTTGCCCGCGCCGTTGCGACCGAGAAAACCGAAAATGCTTCCCTTCGGCACCCGCAGATCCAAACCGCGCAGCGCCGGCTGCCTCTTGAAGGACTTCGTGAGTCCGTTCGTCTCGATGATGAAGTCGGTCATGCCTTTCCTCCTGCCGCCGTTCCCAGCCGCCCTTCCGCGCGCGACTGCGCCAGCTCGTTTTCGAATATCCTCCGCAGTTCTTCCTCGGTCAGCCCCAGCGAGGCGAGCCGCTCGACCATCGCTTGTACCGCGGCCTGAGCCTTGTGAATCACCTTCGCCCGGGTTCCCGCCGATTCCTTGATGTACGCCCCAGAGCCGTGCCGCAGCTCGATTACGCCTTCGTGCTCCAGTTCCCGATACGCGCGGACCACGGTATTTGGGTTCATCACCAGGTCCTCGGCCACTTTGCGAATCGCGGGAAGCTGATCGCCCTCCCGGAGGGCGCCGGTTTCCACTGCATGCTTCACCTGCTCCATAAGCTGCAGGTACAGCGGAATTCCCGAGGATGGATTCAGCCGGAAGATCACGATCAGAGTGTATCAGTCAAATAGTACACCATACACTTGACGCAAGTCAAGAGTGAGGCCAGACCTCAGCGCACAGCCGCCCGGCGTACCGCTGGCTCGAACTTTCGGTGGCCTTCGAGGCGCCTCTCCCGTGATACCCTGGAGCCGCATGCGATGCCGTTCCGCCCTGTTGCTCGCCGGCGCAACTTTGGGCGTCTGGGGAGCTTTGCACGCACAGCGGCCCTTCAAGCAATACGACGCCGCCGAGTACGAAGATTTTCCCCTCCCTCCCGACTGGAACCAGACGACCGAATGGACTCGCGCGCGGCTACACTATCCGAGCGTCTACGCCACCGCCGGCTACTACCGCCGCGGTGGGGATCTCAATTGGACCATCGATTACCCGCGCTCGGACCGGCATCTGCTCGAAGGCGTACGCCGGCTGACGCGCATCGATACGCGCTCTGTGGAGCAGGTGGTCGATCTCGACGGCACGGACGACGTTTACAACTGGCCGATGATGTACGCGGTGGAAGTGGGTCATTGGGTGCTTCCGGACGATCAAGTCGCGCAGTTACGCGAATTCCTTCTACGCGGCGGTTTCTTAATGGTCGACGATTTCCATGGCGACGAGCCCTATCACAATGTCGCCAGCGAATGGCAGGTGTTTCTGGCCGGCATCACCAAGGTCTTCCCGGACCGCCCGATTCAAGATTTGGAAAATGCCAACCAGATCTTCCACACCGTCTATGATCTCGACGACCGTTTCCAGGTTCCCGGCTGGCAATGGTATCGCAGCCGCCGGACGTACGAATCGGGAGAAACCGGAAAGACTCCGCACTGGCGCGCAATCTTCGACGATAAAGGCCGCGTGATGGTCGCGATCTGCCACAACATGGACCTGGGCGATGCCTGGGAGTGGTCCGACGATCCGCGCTACCCGGAAAAATGGGCATCGCTGGCCTATCGGATCGCGATGAACTATTTCATCTACGATCTGACGCACTGACAGCGGCGGTTCAGGGCGAGCTCAGCGCGCAACGGCACGCCGCGCGGGGCTGCAAATCAAACCAGGCTGTACACGGCTCCCGGGCCATACCATTGCATGGCGAGCGGTCCGCATCCAGCGAGAATTCCGCGAATGCCTTCTGCCTGTTCCTCCGTTTCGCAGCGGATCACCAGGAAGCCCGCCCCCCGCTTGGCCGCCTTTATGTCTTTATCCTGAAAGGAAGCTTCCGTATCGATGGCTTTCGAGAATTCGGTCATCAGCAATCCCCAGATGCCCGTTTGGGCTCGAAGCTCGTCGAAATAGTCCAGCACGTCGGAGCCGGGCACGGCGCGCGCATCGTCCGGCGTGAAGCCGGCGCGACACAGAACTTCTTGGGCCGATTTCGCTTGATCCAGGGACCGGAACACGGCTACGACATAGCCGGTGGGGTAGAACACACCCAAACGCGTTTCCTGCTCTTGAAATAGTCCCGCCAGTTCACTCATAGTTGCACCCTCCCTATAGGGGAAAACCCGCGTTCAAAGTCTGTTTCAGTGGCCGCTCCATCCAGACCTGCTGCACAAACTCTTAGTTGCAGCTTTCGGAGAATCCCATGAACCATGTAGTTTCTGCCGACCGCCGGTAGAAGATTCTCGGAAACGCGCCCCGCTTCTTCTAAAAATCAACGGCATGATGAATGGCCCAGCGCATGCTCGGTGGAAACCCGTTCAAATTCATTCAAGGAGGGGACCTAATTCATATGTTCGGAAAAACTATGGAACGAGATAGCAGGCCGCTCGTTGCGCCGCAGCCGGCTTCGACCCCGGGCCCGGAACATCCACCGGCGCCACCCGCGCCAGTCTTACAGACACCCAAGGTTACTGCCGCGGTCGGCAAGACCATGCGGATCCGGGGGGAAATCCACTGCGATGAAGAACTGTATCTGGACGGCGAGGTGGAAGGCACTCTGGAAGTCCGTCAACGTTTGACGATCGGTCCGAACGGAAAGGTCAAAGCGAACGTTAAGGCGAAGGAACTTGTAGTCTCTGGCTCGATTCAGGGCGATGTACAAGCGGCTGACCGGATCTCTATCATGAAAGGTGCCAGCATCGTGGGCGACCTCAAAACAGCGGGCATCGTGATTGAAGATGGCGCGTACTTCAAAGGTGGCATCGACATCCTGCGCCCGGAAAACAAGACGGAAAACAAGACGCCGGAGCCCGCGGCGAAAATCCCCTCCAAAGCAGTAAGCGCTCAGAGTCCCAACATCGCCGCGACAGCCAAGGCCACATAGATTACTAGTCCCAGAAATCCTCACGTTCCGCGGCGATTTGGAGGGCGGACTTTAGTCCGCGCGGGACTTCAGTCCCGCTTGGGAGCGAGGCTAAAGCCTCGCGCGGGCTCAAACCCGGCCTCCTGACTTGGTTGCGGCTACGCCGCGCTGTGAACTTAGACCGAACGCGCAGCTATTGAAATCGGAAGGACCTTGCCAATACGAATCCCGCGCCAAGCGCCAATGCCGCCGTAACGCATACGTGCGGGATCACGCTCACCGGCGCGGCGCCGAAATTCATCAGCTTGTGCAAAGCGTCCATCGTCCATCCGGTGGGAAAAGCCAGCGCGAGCTTTTGCGTCCACATCGGCGTGATCTCGATGGGCCACCAGCATCCGCCCAGCCCGGCCAGCACGTTGCTCGCGATTACACCCAGCCCGATGACCTGCGCTTCCGTCCGCCCGAAATTTCCCAATAGCATTCCCAGCGCGGCGGCGAGCGATCCATAAACCAACAGCACTACAACGACGGCGGGCAAATTCGGACCCCATCGGACGTGGAAAAGCACAGTTCCCGCGATCATCGCAAACGCAATCTGCACGATTCCCAGCGCCATCCGCGCGCCCCATTTGCCCAGCACCACCGCTCCGCGCGACATCGGCGACGAAGCCAGCCGCCGCAAAATCCCATGATTGCGCTCCAGCGTGAGCGTAACGGCTCCCGAGGTAAAGAGGATCAGCAGCGTGAACATCACCATGGTGCCGGGAACCGATTGCTCAAACCCCGCAGGTGGATCGCGGCGTTTCCCCGCCTGTTTTATGCCCAGCGTGAGCATGCGAGGCTCGGCGGCGAGTTCTTCGAACGCGGTTTTGGATGTTTGTGCGCCGCCGCTCGAGACCACGATTAAATCGGCCAGCGTCGCGTACACCGCGCGATAGAGCCGCACCCGGTCGTAGTCCGCCGTCACATCTTCGCCGGTTCGATCGAAACTGATCGTCATAGGCTTGCCGGCGAGGACGGAATCTGTAAACCCGGCAGGAATGGAAAGCCTGCGAGGAAAGGCGATAAATTCTTTCGCATCGCGAGTGCGGATCACTTGGTAGCCGCGCTGCGCCAGCCGCGCCAACAACTGGTCGGCGAGGAAGCCGGCGTCCGGCGCAATGCTCACCGCCAGATTGTCCCTCGAAGAGCCGTACGAATTGCCCACGATCGTCCCCAGGAAGTAGAAGAAGACGATCGGCATGACAAAGGTCCACAAAATGGTTTCACGCCGCCGCAACAGATGGGCGGCGTCCATCCGAGCCAGGAAGAATGCGTCTCGAAGTATCGTCATACCAACTTCCGAATGCCGCGCAGCGCCAAGACGAAAAGAATCGCTCCCGCCGCGGCGATGTACGCCGCGCCCACAAAGAAATCCCTGGCTCCCGCGGAACCGGCCACCAGAGCTTTAAATTGCGTAATCGCCCAGCCGTTGGGAGTCAGCCGCCCGATGGACGCCATCCAATCCGGCATCATCTCGAAGGGAAAGAAACATCCGCCGATCAGCGCCAGTGGAAACACCACCAGATTGCCGGTCACGTTCGCCGTCCTTTGACTTGAGGAGCGGACCGCGATGCTTACCAACAACAAGTAGAAGGCCGCGCCCGACAGCACCAGCCACACCGCCGCCAACCCAACGCTGGCCACCGGAACGCCCGCGGACCACCGCATGCCCGCCACACCCACCAATGCCACGCCGGAAAGGACCACCACCAGGGAAATTAACCGCCCGCCCAGAAGCGCCGCCAGCGAAACGGGCGTTGTGGCGAGGCGGCGCATCGTTCCCCACGCTTGCTCTTTCCAAATATCCAAAGCGTGGGCGTTGCCGAGGAACAACAAGCTCATGAACAGCATTGCCGGTAGAAATAAGGCGGCGACATTTCGATCCTGGGGGTTCTCGGCGGCGACATTGAACTTCAGATCGATTAATAGAGGGTTCAGATATTTTCGCAAGTCGCGGGCCAGGCGGTTGAATCGGATACCGAGGAAAGCCGCCCCTTCGTCGCTCGGCGGCGGCGCGCCCGCGAAGCTGCTCAAGGGAACGGGCGCCAATTTCTGAAGATAAAATCCGCCGTCCACCACGATCGACAGGGTCTCCTCGATCATTTTAGGGAGAATTCGCTGCGCCGGGTTTTCGATCAGTTGCAACTGGATGGGTTGATTTCGGAAATAGGCGTTCTGGAAACCTCTCGGCACGATCAGGAGCGCCGAAGCCTCGCCGCGATCCATCCGCCGCAGTCCCTCCTCGCGTCCAACGCTTTCCACCGCGATCATTTTCGACACAGGTTCGTTGCCGAATGCGCCCCGAATGGCCCCGCTTACAAAACTCTGGTCCTCATCGGCAAACAGGAGCTTTCCCTGCGGCGTGGCGCTGCCTCCCCCTCCGAATACCAGCGTGATCAATGCGATCAGCACCAGCGGAATGCCCAGCGCCGTCAGCAGCGCTAACGGATCGCGCCCCAACCGGGTTAAGTCCTTCTTCGCGGAGATCAACGTAAACCGCATCGTTACTCCCGAAGCTCCTTGCCGGTGAGCTTGATGAATAGACTTTCGAGGCTGGGCTGCGTGAGAGTGGTTCCACGAACCTCCGCGCCGGCTTGGGCCAGTGCCGTGAAAATCGCCGGGAGTTTCGCCGATGCCTCGGGGAGCGACATGGACAACATGGATCCGTCGCAGTGCAGAATCTCCACGGAATCGATTCCCTCGATAGCAGCGCGGGCGGCCGCCGGCGCAAACACGCCGGTAAGGCGTAAGAGGTCGCGCTCGGCCAACAGCGAGCGGAGATCGGCCAGCGTGCCGGCGGCGATGATTTTTCCATGGTCCATGATCGCCAGGCGGTCGCAGAGCGTCTCGGCTTCTTCCATATAATGCGTGGTGTAGAGAACGCAGGTCCCCGCGCGGGCCTCGGCGCGAACCAATTCCAAGAGGCGGACGCGGCTTTGCGGATCCACTCCCACCGTCGGCTCGTCCAGAAGCAGAACCTTGGGAGAATGCAGAATGCCGCAGGCGAAATTCAAGCGCCGCTTCATTCCACCGCTGAACCGTTTCACCGGCTCGCGCGCGCGATCCTCCAGGCCGGCAAGTCCCAGCACCTGCTGGATGCGCTCGCGCAATTTGGGATTGCGCAATCCCTGCGCGCCTCCCCAATAGGCGAGATTTTCGCGCGCGGAAAGGTCGTCGTACAACGCCAGCTCTTGCGGAACCACCCCGAGTTGCGCCCGCGCGGCCGCACCGTCCCGCACCACGTCGTGCCCACCCACCTTCACACGGCCCGCGCTGGGAGTCAGCAGCCCGCAGATGCATCCCACCGTGGTCGTCTTCCCGGCGCCGTTCGGCCCCAGCAGCCCGAAGATTTCGCCCGCGCGCGCCGCGAGCGTGATCCCATCCACGGCGATTGCCTCTCCATAGGATTTTCGAAGTTCTTCGATTTCGATCACGCCAATTTCTCATTCTATTTTGGAGGGCGGGCTTTAGCCCGCGCGGGACTTCAGTCCCGCTCTGGAGTTTCTACATTTCGTGCAGTTGAATTGGGCAAGGAGTGGCTGTATTAGCTCAAGCTCGATGGCTATCGCGCGATTGCGGCAAAGGCAAATAGCCGTGCGCGCTTGTGGTCGCGCAACGAAAACGATTTCGGCGCTCGATATCCCGGCATCGCGGAAGCGCTGGCGAGCATTCCCCATGAGACGGTTGTTGATGGCGAGATCGTCGCTCTCGATGAATCGGCAGAAAAATGAGCCGCGTTACTTCCCCACCATATGAACAGCATCCCGCTCGTTATCGCAGATTTCTTCGATCATTTCATGGTCGGCGAGTAGCTGAAAGTGAAGCGTCGGGGTCCATGGCTTCGTGTACGCCTTCGGATCGTCGATCATAACCGTAAGATCCATGTGGCCAAAATCCGGCCGCGTAAAGCGCTCCGTAGTATGCAGTGCCTCGGTGTGCGGATAACCGCTGATGTCAATCCAGGTGCGGTCGTTGAAGCCGATTGTGTCCACCACCAGCGTGTCTTTATCCCAGCGGCCCACCGAGTATCCAAACCATGTCGGGAACATTACGTCCGGAAGACCGCGCCCGTCCATCATGATGCGGCGGTAGTAATTGAACTCCTCGAATAAGACTGCGATCTGCCCCGGCGTCTGCATAATTTGAAACCCGATCGGGATCATCATTCCGCCAGGAAGGCCGTGCGGCAGGCAGTGCTCCGAAGGCAGGCCAACGCCGTTGTTTGCAACCCTCTGCTTGTATAGCTCTTCGGCCCATGGCTGAAACGGGACGATCTCGCCATCGGGCAGGTAATTTCGCAAGCCGCCGTTTCCAGTGCCCGACGGCACCGCCGGCGAGGGCCTAGCGGTACGCCGCTGGACAATCTGCCAGACTCCGCTAAAGTCGGGTTTGCCTTCCGGCGTTCGCGGGGCTGGTGCGGACAAGTTCGGCTTTCCGTCGGCTGTCCTTGGGATTCCGGGCGTTTTGTACTGGAGCCATTGTCCGAAACTGCTTGCCGCGAGAATAATCGAGAGCACCGCAATCGTTGTAGTTCGCATCCGCGTGGAAACGCTCCTTGCAGATGGTATCAGAACGCGGCGTGGCCCGCCCTTTCCCTCCGGGTTCCGTTCGCCTGCAAAACGTTGGTGAACGTTCCGCTGGCAGTATTCGCCGGCCCGTCAACCGAGGCGGCATAGGTCCCCTTCAGGGCGCCACGAATTTCGCAGTCGAATTCGCTTGATGTGCGCGCGCCACGCGAGGTAATGTCCACATGACGCAGTTACGATAATGCCCATTAAGGAGCCGGAAATGAACGATTTAGTTGTCGTTGAAAAGCCCGCGGAGTGGGACCGATTGAAGCAGCTTGTGCTCGACAGCGTCTCCTCGCCGATTACGAAACGCGTGTACAACATGGCGCTGGAAGAATTCCTGGCGTGGTTCAAGCAGGCTCCGCGACCAGGCTTCACCAAAGCGGCCGTAAGCGCGTGGCGCACGCCGTCTTCATCTCCATCGGTGGCCCGCGGGCCATATGGCACCCCCTCACGGTCTTGGGGATCAGAATCAAGGCTTCCTAGCCGGCCCAGAGGGCACCCCGTTTGCAAGCGGCATCCGGTCGCGGCTTCGCTAAACTCGATCCGAGGGCGAACCAACATGGACGCGTTTCTTCGCGACATCCGGCATTCCGTACGAATGTTTCTGAGGACTCCCGGATTCACGCTCACAGCCGTCGCGGCATTGGCCCTTGGCATCGGCGCGAACACTGCGATTTTCTCCGTCGTCAACGCCGTGCTTTTGAAGCCCATCCCCGTCCCAGATCCCGATCGCCTCGTCATGCTGATGAACACGTTTGTAGGAGGTACTGGCCCTGCCCGTTCCAGTTCCGCGGCGTCTCCCGCGAAATTCGAGCATTGGCGGGCCCAGTCCGATGTGCTTCAGGACGTCTCCGCGTATCGCACGGGCGTTATGAATTACACGGCCAAGGACGTGGTGGAGCAGGTGCGCTCCATGCAGATGTCCGCCGGAGGATTCCGCTGCTGGGGGATGCGTATCCTTCGTGGGCGGGCTTATACCGAACAAGAAGACCTTCCGAATAGTCCGCAAGTCGCGCTCATCAGCGAAGGCTTCTGGACACGCCGATTTGCCCGAGATCCGCAAATCCTCGGGCATTCCATTTCGCTAGGTGGCGAGCCGTACACTGTCAGCGGAATCGTCGCCGCCAATCCCGGTCTCCTTGAAATCGGCCCTCCTTCCGACGTATATGTCCCTTTCCAGATCGATCCGAACACCACGGATCAGGGCCATTATTTTGAGGTGGTCGCGCGATTGAAGCGCGGCGTCAGTCTGAAGCAGGCGCAGGCTCGGCTTCAAGCCTCCGCCGCGCAATACCGCGACAAATTTCCCAACATACTAGGCCCTAAGGATAGCTTCACGGTTATGCCGTTTCAGGAAGCGCTGGTAGAAAATGTGCGGCCGGTGCTCCTTGTCCTGTTCGGAGCCGTCAGCTTGGTTTTGCTCATCGCCTGCGCCAACGTCGCCAATCTGTTGCTGGTCCGCGCCACCAACCGCCGTCGCGAAATCGCGATACGCGCGGCCATCGGAGCCGGGCGCAGCAGAATGATCCGGCAACTCCTGACCGAAAGCGTGCTGCTCTCGCTGGCCGGCGGAGTGTTGGGATTGTTGCTCGGATTTGCGGGCATTCGCGCGCTGCTCTCCATAAACACCGCGGGCTTGCCTCTCTTGGGGCAGGATGGCACGGGGGTGGGCATCGATTGGCGCGTGTTGTTATTCGCGTTCGGGGTTTCGCTGGTCACCGGAATTGTGTTTGGCCTGTTCCCGGCTCTCCAAGGATCGCGCACCGATCTCAACCCGGTGTTAAAAGACAGCAGCGGCCGCTCCGGAACAGGACTGCGCCAGAACAAGGCGCGTGCGGCTCTCGTCGTCAGCGAGATGAGTCTGGCGGTGATTCTGCTGGTCGGCTCGGCGCTCCTGATCCGGACTTTTGTTGCTTTGTATGCGGTGGATCGTGGGTTCGATGCGAGTAACGTCGTCACCATGAAAATGTCGCTCACAGGCGCCCGGTTCCAAAAGACCGCGGGTGTAGCCCAGGTGGTTCACGACGGACTGGAGCGCCTTCGCGCCTTGCCCGGCGTCACCGTCGCCACCGCGAGCTGTTGCCTGCCGCTACAAGGTGCATTCGGCGATCCGTTCAATATCGTTGGGAGACCGCTGGGGAATGCCCCCTTTACGGGAAGCGCCGGTTGGTCGAAGGTAGCGCCGGGTTTCTTCGAAACCTTCAAAATTCCCGTGAAACATGGCCGAACGTTCACCGACCGGGACGACGCCGGCTCGCCAGCCGTAGCTATCGTCAATGAGACGATGGCGCGTCGTTTCTGGAAAGATGCCGACCCTCTGAAAGATCGCATCCTGATCGGCGGGGGTGGCGCCACTATGAAGGAGTTCAAGGCCGAGCCGATCCGGCAAATTGTCGGGATCGTCGGGGATCTCCGCGATAGCGGGCTCAATCGCGAACCCGGTCCAAGAATTTACGTACCCCTTCCACAGGTCCCGGACGCCCTGAACGCATTGGACCTCACCATCTATCCCCTCGCTTGGATCGTTCGGACCGTCGCGAATCCGGCGGCATTAGCTCCCACGATTCAGGAACAATTGCGCCAGGCGACCGGCCTGCCTGTAGCGGACGTCCATTCTATGGACGAAGTGGTTTCGCTTTCTACCGCGCGCGAACGTTTCAATATGCTGTTGATGACCGTCTTCGGATGCTGCGCGTTGCTTCTCGCCGCGATCGGCATTTATGGACTGATGGCATATTCGGTGGAGCAGCGCACGCAGGAAATCGGAATCCGTTTGGCGTTGGGCGCCGAAGGGAGCCAGGTGAGAAACATGGTGGTCCGCCAGGGGCTGGCGCTGGCATCGGCCGGAGTTATCGTTGGGATCGCAGCGGCGTTGGGATTGACCCGTTTTCTCCAGAGCCTTCTGTTCGGCGTAAAGGCGCGCGACCCGCTGACTTTCGTCAGCGTTCCGGCTCTATTGATCGTGGTGGCGCTCATTTCTGTCTGGATTCCGGCCGCGCGGGCCAGCAAGGTGAATCCGGTCGAATCGCTGCGCTACGAGTGAACTTGTCCATTCATATTTGACAGCTTCCGGTGGGGCAGACCCTCGGCCTGCGGCGGCCTCCCAGGCCGCCTGCGCAGGGCAGGCCGAGGGCCCGCCGCAGCGTAGCGCCCTGTCCCACATTGCTCCCGAATACGTGGCCGGATTTTTGAAACGGAGTACTAAGTGGAGCAACCCGCTTACCACTTATTCGTGTCGCAGGGCTATAACCGGGTCCACGCGGGTGGCGCGCCGGGCGGGCACAATGGAGGCGAGCAGCGCGACGGCCAGTATGAACGCCAATTCCGCATAAGCGGACGGATCCGCGAAGAACTCCTGCAGGAGGGGTTGAGGGAACTCTTTGTCCATATGCTCCAGCCAAGCGCCCAACGCGCCCGCCATGGCAAAGCCGGCGGCCATTCCCATCAACACGGGCGGAAGTCCACGAAACATGGCACTTCGGATGACTCCGCGCGAGGTTGCGCCCAAGGCCATGCGAATGCCGAGCTCCTTGGTCCGTTGGCTCACCAGGAACGACATGACTCCGTAAATGCCGATGGCGGCGAGCGTCAAAGATAGCGCGGTGAGCGTCCCCGTGAATACCGCGAACACCCGAAGGTAGGATCGAAAAATCCGGAACGGGCCATCTTCCAAGCTGACGAGGATCAACGCAGGCAGAAGTTGGGGATCGATGTTGGAGATTTCGGCGCGCACGGCTTCCAGCGCTCTTTGACGATCGCCTCGGATTCGAAAGAGCAAGCCTCCCGAATGCTTTTCCATGCTCGGCAGATAGACGTGTAGCTCGTCCGGCTCCGAAAGGTCGTCAAACCGCGCGTTCCGGGCGATGCCGATCACTTCGAGGCTTGTCCGGCTATCGGAGCCAAGCGAGAATCGCTTTCCGATGGGATCCTGATTCGGCCAATAGAGCCTGGCCGTAAACTCGCTTACGACCGCCACCGGCGCCTCCCGCTCGGCCTCCGCTTGAGTGAAGCTGCGTCCGCGAAGAATGGGGAGGCGCAAGGTTTCCAAATAGTTGCCGGATCCATAACTGACCAAACACGCGTAATGCTTAACCGATCCGGCCTCCATGGGCTGCTGCTTGCCATTCCACATCGGCACGTCCCCCACGGCGACGGAATCCACGCCGGGAATCGTTGCGAGCCGCTGAAGCAGCCGGCGGTTGGCGATTTTCGGATCGACCGTCTCTGAGGAATAAATGAAATTCGTCATGTAGACACCTTGGGCTTCAAAGCCAATGTCCGCGATTCTGGATTTTCGAACGCTGGAGCCGAGATTCCCGGCCAGCGACAGCAGCACGACGACCGAGGCCATCTGCGCCCCCAACAACAACCCCCTTAGGCGCTGCCGGACCGGTCTAATGGACGCATTTATCTCGATGCGGGTCGAGGCAAAAGCCGGCGCCAAGCCAAACAGGAACGTCGTCAGCGCAGAAAGCAGGGCGCCGAAGACGAGAACGCGCGCGTCGGGACTGACGTCCACATCGAAGTTAACCGATGCCATCAACCCTTGCAGGACTCCGGCGAATGAGGCCCACAGCACCTTGCCGCTCCAGGCGGACACGAGCACACCAACCGCGCCTCCGGCCAAGGCGAGCAAGAAGCTTTCCGCGAGCAACTGCCGAATGACGCGGCCGCGACTGGCTCCGAGCGCCAGCCGGATTCCGATCTCGCGCCGGCGCGCGATGCCACGCGCCAGGAGCATATTCGCGGTGTTGGCGCACGACACGAGGAGAACCAGCCCCAGCAGCATGGCAATCAGTGACAAAAGTTCCGCGTCGAAAAAGTCTGGAGGATCAGCCCAGTAAGACGTTCGTCGAAGAGTCACTGAAGCTGTGCGCTCGGATTCGCGGCGTCCGGAGGGCAAGCGCACAGCGAATGCGTTGTCCGCGTTAAACAAGCGCACAGCGAATGCGTTGTGCGCGTTAAAAAGGAACTGCCGCATCAACAGGTCTGTTTCGGCCTGCGCCTGTTCGCGCGAGGAGCCCTTCTTGAGACGCGCGAGAAGTTCAAAGCCGTCGTGCGTGGCATCGTGCCACTCCTGGCGCCATCCGGGCTTGAAAGACGGTTCCAGCCGCTCCAGCATCGGGAGCGACGTCCAAAAAGCCGTCGGGACCGGAGCCAAGGCGGTTCCTCTAAACTCCTCCGGCATGACGCCCACAACCGTAAAGGAAATGCCGTTCAGCTTAATGGACCGGCCGAGCACGTTCAGATCGCCGTGCAGCCTCTCGTGCCAAAAACGGAAACCCAATACGGCGGCCGCTTCTTCGTCCTCTTGGAGCGTGCGGCCCAGCATCGGTTTGACTCCCAGGTCGGCGAAAAAATTCGCAGAAACCACCTGACCCGCCAACGGATCGCCGTACGCGGAACCGCCGGAAGAGGCCAGCGCAACCACGTCGGTGGAGGCCGTGAGACCCACGAACGACGTAGCATGTTCGCGCAGATACTCGTATTCGGGCCAGGCAAAATTGAATTGCACCGCCCCATGAGAGCCGCGCTCGAACCAACGCTGGAGCCGAAACACGCGACTAGGGTCCGCGACGGGAAGGGGCTTGAGTATGATCGCGTTGTAGAGGCCGAATATGGTGGCGCTGACACCGATCCCGAGGGCTAAGGCCAGGACGGCTACAAGCGTGAATCCCTGCGCCCGTTTCATATTGCGCGCGCCATACAGCAGGTCCTTGAAGAATTGCTCCACCCACACGAAGGATCGCGCCTCGCGGTGAAGCTCCTTGGATTGCTCCACTCCGCCGTAGGCGCGGCGTGCCGCCAGCGCCGCTTCTTCCGGCGCGAGACCGCGTCGCTCGAACTCCTCTTGCAGGAGATCCAGGTGCGAAGCGATCTCGCGCTCCATCTCGCGCTCATCCGCCCGCCGGCCGCGAAACAGATTGGCGGCTCTCAATAGGAATTGGCGGCTATTCATAGCGCAAAGTGGCTATTCATACCGCAAAGCCACGATGGGATCCACTCGCGCGGCCCGCCGCGCGGGGATCAGGCTGGCCAATACCGCAACAGCCAGCATCACGCCCAATTCCGCGTAGACGGCCGGATGGCCGAATACGGCGCGCACTAGCGACTCGGGAAACGGATGAGTAGCAAGCTCTACGGCCGTCAGCCCCACTGCCGCAGCAAAGCCTAGCCCGGAGCCGATCAGGATTGGGCGCAATCCCTGAACGATCACGCCACCCACGACTCCGCGCGCGGTAGCGCCCAATGCCATGCGGATGCCAATCTCTTGTGTGCGCTGGTTAACCAGAAACGCCGCCACGCCGTAGATCCCCACGCCGGTGAGCATCAGGGCGAGCAGCGTCAGGGTTCCCGCCATCGCGGCCAAACCTCGAAGAAGGGCGCGCTGTGGCGCAACCAGATCGTCTTCAAGATTACTCAACATACGCGGGGTGGCGCGGCTCGGGTCTACCGATTCCATCGCGCCGCGCACGGCGGCGAGAGTCGTTTCGCGATTTCCAAGCACGCGCACAATAAGGCCCCCCATCTCTGCCGAAGGCAGGTACACATGCAAGGGATCGACATCCCGGAGATCAGCAAAACGGGCATCGGCGGCTACGCCGATGACCTCGAATCCGGTGAACCGGTTCTGGAAATTCAGGTCCAGCGAAAATCGCTGGCCGACGGGATTTCTGCCCGGCCACACGTTCCGCGCAGTGGACTCGCTAATCACGGCAACTGGCGCCTCGCGGTCCGCTTCCTGTTTGCTGAATCCCCGGCCTTGCAGCAAACGGATGCCGAGCGTTTCGAAGTAACCATCGGAAGCATAGGTCGCGAAGGTCTTACGGTTCCACTGGCCCACACGCATGGGAGGAGTGAACGTGCCGCTCAGCGGCAGACGCCCCATCGCCACCAGTAATCCCGGCATCGGTTCCAGCTTTTCTCGCAAGCCAGGCAGCGGTGGCACGGCGTAGACGTTGCGGCTCTCAAAGCCGGGATACAATCTAGCCGAACTATGCAGATACGAGAGCATGGCGCCGCAAAACGCAAGCAGAAGCGAAGCCACTGCCGCTTGAGTTCCCAAAAGCGCGCCTCTGAGCCGCGCGGAATCGTGCCTCCCGTGCAATGCTACCCCGGGATGGATGCCACCGCGGCTGGAGCGGAGCGCGGGCGCGATTCCGAACAAAACGCCGGTAAGCAGCGACAATACCAATCCGTAAGAGATCACGCGCGTATCGGAGCCGAGATCCAATTCTCCAAGCTCAATAGAAAAACGCAGCAGGCCGCTGAAAGCGGACCACAACAGGGGAGCGGATATGGCGGACAGCACAAATCCAACGGGTCCCGCAAATAGCGCAAGCAGAACGTTCTCCACCAGCAGTTGCCGCACGACCCGGCTGCGGGCAGCGCCCAAGGCCAATCGGATTCCGATTTCACGCTGTCGCGCCATGTCGCGGGCCAGCAGCATGTTCGCGACGTTGGCGCACGCCGCCAGCAAAACCAGGCTTACCACCATCAATATTCCGACCGAGGCGGCCTGAAAACGAATATCGTCGGTGTTCGGGAAGTACGCCGTCGCCTGCAAGGTGACTGCCCTCGTTCGCTCCGTCTGGCGGTATTGAGACAGGTAGCCGCGCATGAGCGCGTCCGTCTCGGCCTGCGCTTGCTTGCGCGGGATTCTATCTTTCAACCGCGCCAGGATCTGAAATCCGGGACGCCGATCGGCAAACGTCTGCGCATCCATGGACCGAATGGTGGGCCCGTACGATTCGGTTCGCCAATCGGCGCCGAAATTGGGATCGAGCTGTTCGATCATCGAGAGCGGCGCCCAGAAGTCGGACCGGATGGGCCACAGCGCGGTACCGGTGAAGTTGCGTTGAGCTACGCCGATTACGGTGTACGCCGTCCCGTTCAGCTTCACACTTTGCCCCAGGGCCGCCGGATCGGCACGAAGCTTCTGTTGCCAAAAGCTGTAGCCGATCACGACCACCGGATTCCCGCCTGGCAAGCGGTCCTCGTCTGGAAGAAACGTCCGTCCCAGCAGAGGCCGGATTCCCATCGCCGCGAAATAGTTCGCCGAAACTGCAAAGCCGTGTATGGGTTCGTTGCTGAAAAGGCCGCGCACCGTAGCGGAGACGGGCAATGGGTGGGTTGCGGCGGCAAGCCCGGAGAACACGGTGTTGTGATCCCGCAGAAATTCGTATTCGGAATAAGCGAAGTTGTATTGAATATCGCCGAGCCAGTGGTGTTCGAACCAGCGCTCCACGCGCACGACCCGGTCTGGATCCGCCACGGGAAGCGGCTTCAGCGCGATCGCGTCGTACATGCGGAACACCATGGCGTTCAGGCCGATGCCCAGTGCCAGCGCGGCCACCGCGGTGAGCGTGAATGCCGGGGTGCGCGCCAGACCGCGCGCGCTATATAGCAGGTCGCGGAAGAATTGCTCCACCCACACGAAGGATCGCGCCTCGCGGTGAAGCTCCTTGGATTGCTCCACTCCGCCATAGGCGTGGCGTGCCGCCAGCGCCGCTTCTTCCGGCGCCAAGCCCTGGTGTTCGAACTCCTCCTGCAGCAAGGCCAGGTGCGACGCGATCTCGCGCTTCATCTCACGCTCCGCCGCGCGCTTGCGGAACAGGTTCGCTATTCTCCAGAGGAATCGCCGCATACTCAAGCTCCCTCGGACAGAAGTTTTTCCACCAGCCCGGACATTTGCCTCCAGCGCCGGGTTTCCTCGGCCAGAGCTTTCTCGCCCGGCTCGGTAATCGCATAGAACTTGGCTTCGCGGTTGCTTTCCGTCCTGCCCCAGGTTCCCTTGATCCTGCCCTGTTGTTCCAGGCGCACGAGCGCCGGGTAGAGCGTGCCTTGATTCAGACGCAACAGATCGTCTGAAATTTGCTCCAGCCGCGCCGCGATCGTATAGGCGTGTTGGGGGCCGAGGGTATGGAGAGTCCGCAGCACGATCAGGTCGAGCGTGCCTTGCAAAACACCGGTCTTCTCTTTACTAGACATCCAAGTGCAGTATGCGCTTTGTCTACTTGTTTGTCAAGTGGTCGGGGCACCCATTTTCGCGCTCGGAAGGTTAAGTTAACCGCGCTTCTACCCTGAGGCCGCATAAAATGCTTACGGACCATTCATCCTGATTCATTCTGGTTCACTCTGGCTCCATCCGGCGATGACGAAGGCCCTTCTGAGCGGCGACCGCAGGGAGCGGTTTGCTGAGGGTCTATACTGAGCGGCATGTCGCTCGGCGCATCCCACAACCACGACCACGAACACCAAGCCGTGCCTTCCGATCCGGCTCTGAGAACCAAGGCGCTGGAATCGCTGCTGGTGGAGAAGGGATTGGTGGATCCCGCGGCGCTGGATGCGCTCGTGGACGCATACGAAAACAAGATCGGACCTCGCAACGGTGCGCGCGTGGTGGCTCGAGCGTGGGTCGATCCGGCATTCAAGAAACGCCTGCTGGCCGACGGCGGCGCGGCTATCGCCGAGCTGGGCTACGGAGGGCCTCAAGGGGACCACATGGTGGTGTTGGAAAACACTCCCAATGTCCACAATCTCGTAGTATGCACGCTGTGCTCCTGCTATCCGTGGCCGGTCCTGGGATTGCCGCCCGTCTGGTACAAGTCGGCTCCCTACCGGTCGCGTGCCGTGATCGATCCGCGAGGCGTCCTCCGCGAATTCAGCCTGGAATTGCCGGAAGACGCCGAAGTTCGCGTTTGGGACAGCACTTCCGAGGTACGATACCTTGTCCTTCCGGAGCGGCCAGAGGGAACGGAAAAGATGAGCGAGGAGGAGCTTGCCGCTCTGGTGACGCGCGACTCCATGATCGGCGTCGCCAAGGTCCTGGCGCCCGCGGAAGCGCACAGCGTTGCGCGCGTTAACGAAGGAGCCAAGGTATGAACGGCATCCACGATATCGGTGGGATGCAAGACATGGGCCCGATCCAGTATGAACGTAACGAACCTGTGTTCCACGAAGCATGGGAAGGCCGCGTATATGCGATCACTCGCGCGCTCGGGGCCTGGGGAAAGTGGAACATAGACGCCAGCCGCTACCAGATCGAAGTTATTCCCCCGGCGGATTACCTACGGATGAGTTATTACGAGCGATGGCTGACGCGGATCGTCGAAGATCTCGTGAAGCATGGTTTGGCGACGCGGGAAGAAATCGAAACCGGCAAGCCCGCGCCCGAAGCGCTGCCTCGGGAGGCGCGGAACGCTACTCCGCCCCTCGACGCCGCCGGAGCCGTAGCCATAGCCGCCAGCCGCGCCAATTACAAGCGCCCGGAAGCGAACGCGGCCGCTCGCTTCCAAACCGGTGAGCGGGTGCGCGCCCGGAATATCCACCCCTTGGGACACACGCGTTTGCCCCGATACGTCAGAGGAAAGGAAGGCACGATCGTCCGCCATCACGGTGTGTTCGTGTTCCCCGATACGAACGCGCACTTTCTGGGCGAGCAGCCGCAGCACCTGTACTCCGTCCGCTTTGCGGCCCGGGAGTTGTGGGGCGATGGAGCCTCCTTTCGCGATTCGGTCCACCTCGACCTGTGGGAAAGCTATCTTGAACCCCTCTGATTCATTGCCCGCGCTTCCGCGCGATGACGGCGGTCCCGTATTTGCCGAGCCCTGGCAGGCGCAGGCCTTCGCTCTGGCTGTCCGTCTGTCCGAGCGGGGTTACTTCACTTGGAAAGAGTGGGCCGCTGCCTTGGCCGAGGAGCTCAAGTCCGCTTCAGAACGCGGGGAACCCGACGACGGCTCCCGTTATTACGAGCACTGGCTTGCGGCGCTCGAACGGCTGGTTACAGCCAAGGCACTTTCCGATCCGGACGAGCTGGCCGCCCGCAAGGAGGCGTGGGCGGAGGCGTATCGTCACACACCGCACGGAAAGCCCGTCGAGCTGAAAAACGCCCACTAGCGTTACGCTAAAAAGATGATTCGTGGGCCGGGCGGATTGATCCTGCTGGTCGCAATCTGTGGGCCGCTGGCTGCCCAAACGGGCGCACCGCTAGGGCCTTGGACACCGGGGACTCTCGATATTCACCACATCTCCACTGGGCGGGGCAACGCCACCTTTTTCATCCTGCCTGACGGAACAACGTTATTGGTGGACGCCGGCCCGGCTGCCGACGGCGCTGCCGAAACCGATCCGCATCCGGATGGATCCCGCACACCCGGCGCTTGGATCGCACGCTATATCAAGCGGCACCTGCCTTCCGGGATTACGGCTCTGGATTATGCGGTGATCACCCACTTTCACGGAGACCACATGGGGCAAGTCACTTCCGCGTCGCCGTGGGACTCCTCACATAGCTACCAGCTCACGGGAATTACCGAAATTGCCGAAGTACTGCCCATAAACATGTTGCTGGATCGGGGGTGGCCCGACTACTCGTATCCGGCACCGCTCAACGATGAAACAGTTGCAAACTATCGCAGATTTATTGAAGTTCAGCGTGCAACCGGGATGCAGGTCGAGCGGTTCCAACCCGGCTCATCGTCGCAGATCAGGTTACGGCATGCGGCCGGGACGTACCCGACGTTCCTGATCCGCAACATCGTCGCCAACGGTCAGGTCTGGACCGGCAAGGGAAACGAAACGCGCTTCTTATTTCCGCCGGTGAAGTTCCTCGCGCCCGCTGACCTCCCCACTGAGAACATGTGCAGCCTGGGTCTTCGACTGCAATACGGCGCGTTCCGCTACTTTACCGGCGGTGACCTCCCGGGAACGGCTGATCCGGGCTACCCGGCGTGGCATGCTTTGGAGCCGGCGATTGCGCCAATCGTCGGCCGGGTGGATGTACACGTTGTGAATCAGCACGGGTCCATGGGAGAGGAAACCGAGGCCTTTCTCCGCGAGTTGCGTCAACAGTGCTCATAGTGCCAAGCTGGCTACCGAGCCATCCCGCCCCTGACGTCCTGAAACGCATTGTCAACAGCCGGCTGCCTCCCTCACCGCGATACGTGCTTGCGACGGACCTGCGTGATTCCGCGCGCGTGGTGATTGGGCCGCGCGCAACCAAACTCGCGGCGCCCCCAGGTCATGTGGTTATTCGTGTTGATCCCGGTGGTGGGCAATACCGGGCTTTCGTGCTGGAGAATCGCGACGAACACGACCTGGTGATTGCATCCCTCGGTCCCTTTGCCGCGAGTGGCGGTATCCCTCAGCAAATCGTCCGAAGGAGCGGTAATTAGAATCAGGACTGGCAACACCCGCTCGGGGCGAAGATAATCCCTTTATCGGAACACGCGTGGTCAGGGTGTATGGGCGGGGGCGTATCGTCACACACCGCACGGAAAGCCCGTCCAGTTGAAAAACGCGCCCGCTTGCTGACCCGCGCGGCTCCGTAAGTCCCGCATGGTAGAAGGCATCGTGCCGGGCAACTTCATTCAAGTTCATTGCACCGGCGCGTAATAGCCAACGCGCCAATTAGTTTGGCGGGAAGCCCCCGAGGGGGAACAAGCTTCACTTCTAAATGGTGATAGCGCCCGTCCCGCGTACGCTCCGTTGGTGAGAAGCCAAGCACGTAGCGATTTCGCAGATCCGTAATGATCTTCTGGGCGAAATAAGGTAACGGCATGCCACCGGCGGGGAAGGCGCGGCCGCCGGTCTCAGCGGAAATCTGACCCAGTAGAGTATGTCGTTCGTATTCTGCGCCCTCGCCATTCCCAAAGACTCCAATCGTGTAAATCAACACATCGCTTTCGCGAACGAAACTCCGGAGCTCACTCGGGGTAAACCGGCTGTTGTTCTCTCCGCCGTCGGAGATGACGATAAGCGCCTTCCTCGATTTCCTGGACTTCTTCATTTGGTTCAGAGCGAGGTAGATGGCGTCGATTAACGCCGTGGAACCTCGCGATTGTGTGAACATTAGCCGGTAGTCGATCTCGCGGGGGTCCTCGGTCAGAGGCACCACCAGCCTCGGAGCGCTGTCAAACACCACGAGGCAAAATTCATCACCCGGATTCGCGGTTTTAAAGAACTCTTGTGCAGCCAGACGGGATTCTCGCACTTCTTCCCCCATGCTCCCGCTGGTATCGAATACAAGTCCTATGGCGATAGGATCGTCTTCCATGGCGAAGGACACGATGGTCTGCTCGATTTTTTCATCAAACACGCGGAAATTGGACTTCTCTAATCCGGATACGGGACGATTCAATAGGTCGCTGACCTCAACTGGAACGAGCACAAGGTTGGAGTCGACCCGAAGATCGGTTCGTGGAAAATCCGGTGGGTCGGCCTTGTCTTTCGCGCGGGTTTTCTGACGAGGCTCAATCGACACCTGCGCAATCGCCAGCCCCATTCCCAGGCCAAGCGCAATAGAGAATCCGGCGGCTCCCCACGAAGTCATTCAACTACCGACGAGTTCATTCTACGCCTGGCGCAACCACCAGTTGCTGCGGTATTCCGTCGGCAGCGGTCCAACGAGTGCGACTCCTTTGATCGGCAGGATTTTGTTTTCGAGCGTTAGAACCCAATCGGGGTCGCCATCCGGGTAGATGCCGATATGTGGGGATAACAGGCTCGCTCGGTCGGCAAGCGTGGCTAGCCCAAGTTCGTCACGCGACCGTCGATTCTGAGATTTTTTGGACTTGCGGTGAGGGCAAGTGACGTGTTCCCAATAGCCGCTTTTGAAAAACGCGATGTAGTGTAGACTGACCCTCTTGTGCGTTTCCGCAGTCCA
>DATDGT010000348.1:0-23001 GCA_036521975.1 Bryobacteraceae bacterium | reverse complement strand
TTCATAAGGTTGAGTCTCCTGAAGTTGAATTGGTTCTTGGATCGAACCCAATTCAACCTATCAGGGACTCAGCCTCTCGCCGGCCACGCAGCCGCTGCGCCGGCCAGCAAGTTAACCCCCTAATTTGGACAGCAGTGATACAGACTGGGATGGTCTTCACATCGCCGTACGCATTGCCCTTCCAGAACAGCGACATAGGCACGGTGAAACCATGATCCACCAACATCTCCTGACAGGTCGTCAAGTCGAAGTCCTCGGCCGCGACAGAGTTGATGATATGCCAGGACAACTCGGGATCGCCCTTTGAACGGAGGAATGGTGGGGATTCCCCAACCTTCATCGGCATTGCGATATTCGGGCGCGGCGCCGATGGCGAAGGCCGGGAGCTTGTCCAGGAAGAAGTTGAGCCCGTGATCGTTATAGATCACGACCGCAACGTCCGGATTGTGGGCCGACAGCCATTCTCGGGCTTTGTCGTAGCCGCCGAAAAAGGGCTTCCAGTAGGGGTCGTCGCGCAGAGAATCCTCGCGAGGAACCGCCCCGCCGATCGCCGGAATATGCGAAGTCGTGAGACCGCCGATAATTCGTGCCATTTGATTATGCCTGGGATTTGATGAATGCCTTGAACTCTTCCACGGTTCTGCCGGTCTGCTGCGCGCCCACGTCTTGAACGTTCAAGTGGAAGATGCCGACGAATTTCGCCAGGTAATAAATGTTCCCGCCGGCGCGTATGCAGGCGAGTACATTCCGCTCCTTCACGGCCTTGCGTTGCTCGTCGCTGAGGCCAAACTTGCCGCAATAGGCGTCCTCGTCCCTCAGAAACTCCCCACGATTGGCCGCGCTGTTGAACGAATAACACATTTTGTTAAGCGCGTATCCCTTCATCGCCGCCTCGCCATCGAATAGGTATGTGCCGGGAATCGGATTCCCGGGAAGTGTGGCGTAACTCATATCGAGACGTTGGGCAATCGGACTGCCAAACGAAAGCCTTTTCAGTAGCGTGCGCCGGCCCCTTATTCGCGTCTCACCAGCCGCGCTTGTACAATGAACCTCCGGGGTGCGGGCCCGACGAAAGAGAAGGGATAACAAGTAATCAGCGTCAAGGTCGGATCGCTCGCAGCATTAAGGGCCTGCACATATTCCGGACCAACCACACTGATCGACTCAACCGAATACTGGTAGGAGGCGCCGGCCGTGGACAGAGTGATCCGGTCGCCCGTTCGAATGTCGCGCAGATTGCGGAAGAAGGTGTCGCGATGGCCGGCGAGCGCGACGTTGCCTGTTTCTCCGGGAAGCGCCGTCCCGGGGATATGACCCACGGCGAGCGTTAAATCGCCCGAAGTCACTCCCTCTACGATCGCCGAAGAAATTCCGATGCGGGGAATTTCAATCCGGCTGGTGGAGCGAAGAGTTCCGCTTGGGAGGCCCGTGGCCTTTTCGGACGCCTTTTCGAGGGTGCGCTCGATGGCCGCTCTCACAGTCGTGGCTGGGGTTTTCGGAGGATTCTCCAAGCGCCGCGTTTCGAGCGCTTGATAAAGACGGGCTTCAAGGTACATCAGCGCCAAATAGCCGAGCAGCAGACATCCGGACAACAAAAAGAACCACCGTGCAGCGCGCCACCACAACCCCGGTCTCGCCACCCTGATAGTCATCTCCGATCGGGAGGGTGCAATCCGCGAGCCAATAAATAGAAGGAGCTTGAAGTCTGTTTCGACGGCGGAGTGTGCGATCCCACGCAGGACGTAGTGTTTTCCCGCAGGAACCAACCCTCGAGTGTGTGCTTGGGCCGCGATCTTAATGATCCTAAATTACGGCGCGCAGGAAAGAACATGGCCCTCCGAATGCCCCTGTCACGGTGAAAGGGAGTGAATCCCATGGAAGTCCGAATCCGTCACGCAACAAATAAGCAGTCCGAGGCGTTCGCCCGGTTTCATCGCGTGGTTTGCGACCAGCCCTTTGATGAAGGAGGCGCCGATAACGGAATGACGCCGCCGGAATTGATGCTGGCAGGTCTGGGCTGCTGCGCCATGCATTACGCGGTGGAATACCTTCGCGCGCGCCATCTCTCTCCCGGCGATGTCGAGTTGCGGGTTTCGGCGGAGAAAGGCGGGAAGCCGCTGCGTCTGACCGGGATCGCCATCGAAATCGACGCTCCTGGACTGGGCATGCGGGCCCGGGAGGGGCTGTTAAAAGCCGTCGACGCGTGTCTGCTTCACCAAACTTTGGCGAACCCGCCGAAGATTGATATCCGCATGTCCACGACGGTACCGGAGGGACCGGTCGAACCGGAGCGGGACCGCACCGCTTCCGGCAACGGTTCCCGGTGGTGATGAACAAGCCGGAGGAATTTATGTCAAGCCTAATCAAGTATGTGTTGCTTGGTTCGATTCTCCTGCTGCTCGCGTCGATTCCGCTGGCCAGGCAATCCGATTCGGGAAGGCTCGAAGGCGTGGTAACGAGTGAGAGCGGTCTTGTTGCGACGGCATCGGTAGAGCTTCGCAATGTGTTGACCGGCAGGGTTGTTTACTGCGATACAAACGAAAATGGCCTCTACTCATTCGAAGATCTGCGCGGGGCGTTATTGCGCTCTGGGTGCAGGCGCTGGGCCATGATTCGCTATAGATTCCGGAAGTGTTCGTGGAAGAAGGGCAGAGCACGGATGTTCGATTAGCGAGCGTTCCTATTACATCCGGATCTTAGAATCCAATCCGCCCGAGCTGCGGAGCGTCGAATCACGCACGGAGCGGGAATTGACGCAAGCCGCGCAGAGTACCGAACGCGGAAGCCCTGGATTCCTAAGCATAGGATCGCGGCTGCTCGGGTGCATGGAAAACGAGGGAGGCTCTTATGAAAGTCAAGGATGTGATGGTCAAGGAAGTCAGCATATGCTGGCCGGAACAGAATTTGGCCGAGGTCGCGGCCACCATGCGGGATGGCCGCTGCGGGGCGCTTCCGGTGCTGGATCGCTCGGGCTTGGTCAGCAGTATGATCACCGATCGCGACGTTTGCATCGCGCTCGGGACACGAAATGAAGTGGCGTCGAGCGTGAAAGTGAAGGACGTTGCCCTCCCGCGAGTATTCACGTGCCAGGAAGACGACGACGCCCGGGCGGCGCTGAAAACAATGGTCTCTCAAAACGTGCGCCGGCTTCCTGTGGTGGACGTGGGAGACAACCTGGTGGGGATTTTATCGATAGACGATATATTGTGGGGATCGAAAGAACGCCCCGGCGCGGCGGGCATTCCCTATCGAGCCATCGTCGGGGCGCTGAAATCGATTCTGGAAGGCCGCCGCCGTGGACATGCGCACGAACCCGCGGAATTGATCGCGACCCATGCTTGAACTTTTCGCGGCGGGAACCAATGCAGGCGGAAGTTGACTGAAAAGGAGATTATTTACTATGACACTCACACCATTTGTCTTATTGGAAATCGCGGTGGGGCTCGCGACCATCGCTTTGGCGCTTTACCGCAAGTTCCTTGCGACGCGCGAAGAGACACTCATCCATCTTGGGCCAGGAGAGGAAAGAGAAACTCCCAAGCAAGCCGATATGGCGCAGCGCCTCCATCACATCGACCGATGGGGCGAAACGCTGACGGTACTGACGGCCGCGGGCGGCATTTTGCTCGCCGCAGCGTATTTGGTGCGGGCCTGGGCATTGAGCCTTCGGCCTTATTGAACCTTCCTTATATGCGACGGCGGTTTGGCATCCTTGCCGCCGCCTTCGCGGGGTGCCGATGTCGTTTACCGCGCGGAACGCCGGCGCGGCGGTCTATCTGGCAAAGGACCTTGGCAAGCTGATCTACTGGGGGTAGCCCCAATTCGATCCATCCCGGGCAGGGTCAGCGGTCACGGTTATCCGGTCGCCGCGCCGGAGGTTGTCAAGTGTTATTCTGTGCAAAATCAACTGATTGGGACTAGACATTTCCAGTCCCAGTGCATGACATCGCTGGGACCGATCCGTTGGTGTCCAGGTAGAGGTGGACATGAGGATTTGCCACTCGACCCTGGCGACTATCCCTGTAAGCGTGATAGATTTGCATCAGGTCCAACTGCTGACTCAGCGAATGATGCCCCAGAGCGGGTCCGGCTCCGCCACGAAGAGAAGTACGCGCATTGTAAGCCTCATACGGTACCCTACACGTACAGCACTATATTCAAAGCCAGTGCTCGGCGTCAAGGGCCGTTAGTGCCCCAAGACCTGCGTTGCGAGATTTTTTAGCAGCCGTGCTCAGCGGTATAGCGATCCCAGTGCGGCGCGTGATTCTTCCGCTGCCGCTCTCGCCTTCTCTGAGGATTCTAACAGTTTGTTGTATTCGGATTTATTCATGACGCCAGCACGTCGCGTGAGCGCGTCCAAACTAATCCCGTAGTCCGAACTTGCCACGGCATAGAGCTGCGTCAGGCGCTACTTCTCCGGGCATTCTATCTCCTGGGACATTGCTTGCTGGAATGCGCCAAAGGGCAGATTTGGTTCTTAAAACAATCTGCACGTGCAACAAGTTACTGCCGGCCCAGCCGCTGCGCGTGTTTGCCCGCTCGGCAATCCGGTAACCAACGCTTCTGTATATTCCGAATCGAACGTATCGGAGAACCAAGCCCGACCCGGGACAATCGGTCCCGAGATCCCCAGTCGCGGATACCAGTTTGCGAGGTGAAGACCTTGCTGGATGCTCAGGCCAGGAATAAAATCGGTCGCCGTGTAATGGAACGCGTCAGTCCCGTTCTCGGTGTTGACGGCGAGCACGCCCGCCGATCCCTTTCCGAACTCCGGCGAGGACCGGCCCGGAGGAGAGATCAACCGAGCGGATTCCTTCCACGGCGAGAAGACTCTGAAACTGACCGGAAATCGGATTGGTCAGGTTGAATCCATTCAGCAAATAAAGCATTTGAGTCGGGTCCGATTCATTGACATGAAGATTGCCCGCGGGGTCCACGAGTACACCCTGCATCAACGGCAACGAGTCCAGCAAGCTATGGCTGTTCGCATAAGGCATGTCATTCACTTCTGTGCCGCTCAAGCGTTCCTGGCTTTGCGTCTGCCCGACGTCGACCGGCGAGGTCTCCTCGTTCACGTTCACGGATTGAAACACCTCGCGGACACTATTGATCACCAGCCTGACCTCCTGCGAGGTTTCGACATGCAGCGGGCGATCCTGCAGCGCGTAATAGCCTTCCTTCTCGACGCTGACCAGGAAGTCTCCGGGACCTGGAAGTGTGAGTGTAAAAGCACCGGTCGGATCGGTCTCGGCTTCCAAAGCATTCGCGGCACCGGCTGCCGCGCGCACGCTCACCCGAGCGGCGCGCACCGGTGCGTCGTTTTCGTCCACAACCCGGCCCTGCAACGTCACATCGGAGGCGGTTGCTGCGGGACCGGCGAGGAGGCCGAGAAACAACGCTGAGCAGAGGCGCCGACCGATCCAAGTCTTCGCCGGGTTCGACCGCGGAGGCTCTGACAATCCCTCATCGGGCACAGGATTTCTCCGCCGAAGCCGGCGCTTTGCGTATCCCGAGGTAGCAGGAAAAATGGAAATGCTCATTGAAACGGAACTGCGCGGATGCGATTCCGACCTATGTCTTCCAACGCCCTATCTGTTCAAGCCCAGTAGAATGCCAGACAAGGCCGTGGAGCACGGCACGGATTAGATCAGGGACTGGAAAGTTGAACAGGTTTATCGATGACGAGATGAGGCTCCGAGGCGTGTAAGCCGCCTCGCCACCCCTGCCGTATCAGTTTGAGAATCGTGAGCCGATTTTGGAGAATGGATTTCACCCAAGCAAAGCGACCCATTTGCGGGAAATAAATTCCCCGGAAGCAGAGGCGCGCAATAAGGATGTTGATTCGACAACCCAGCGCCTTATGATTGAGCGAATCCACCGCCTCTTCGATTGCCTCTGGACTGTAAGAGTTAGCCCACCCAACTCGCACCTCGTTGTGAGCCTCGTCGATACTCATCTTTAGGGGCTTATGCGCCATCGCAAATGGGATGAACTCTTGCCAGTGTTTTGGACGCGTGAGCCGGCCAGCGAGGTCGAGCTTTCTGTAGAGCGGCGTCCCAGGTAGTGGTGTCAGCAAGCCAAAGATCGGCAGCCCAGGAGGCCAACTGCGAATTTCGTTCAATGTTCGCTCCGCCACGCCCGGCGCGTCATTGTCCATGCCGAAGATGAAGGACGTAATTGCATAAACGTTCCGTTTTGCGAGCCGGTCGAGCACCACAGCATACTCACCCGGTTTATTGAAACCTTTATTTACATCGGCAAGGTTCTTGGGATCAATGGATTCCATTCCGATGAAGATCCACTTGCCCCCCGAGGCGGCAATCAGATCCACGAGTTCTTCATCGCGCAGCAGGTTGGCGCTGATCTGCGCGACCCAATGCACTTGCGCGTTAGCGGCGATGATGGCTCGCAGCAATGATTTTGTGCGCTTTACGTTGATGGCAAAATTATCGTCGATGAAAAACACGGCAATTTGGCCACCCTCTTTTTGCGCTCGCGCTTTCAGTAGCAACAGTTCATTAACCACGCTCTCATTCGTGCGGAAGCGGATGGAATCGCCGAAAAAGCCGGTCACCGTGCAAAACTCGCAGCCGTAAGGACAACCGCGCCCCGACTCCATCGGGATAATGCGAAACGTTCCCCAACCACCGCCGACGCGCTTGAGCAGCGGGTGCAACACGCGCGGGAGCAGATTGAATTGGTCCAACTTCATTCTGTCCCAGGGAATCTTCGGATAGGGCTGCAGAGACGGTTTGCGTTCTTGGCCGAAGTCGTCCACCGGCGCGTAGATTTCCTTTAGGACACCGCGAGCGGCATCTTCCACAATTTTGGGCCATGTCTGGTCGGCTTCGCCAAGAGCAACTGCGTCGGCATGCCGCGAGCCACCGTCGCGCCCGAGCGCCTCATCGGCCATCTCGGTAACGTGCGGCCCGCCCATCACCACCTTTGCTCCCGTTGCCCGTACCGCATCGGCCATACGATAAGCCTTGGCGATCATTCTCGTCATCGAACCGATGCCTACCAGCCCGATATTCTGTTCACGCACGTAGCGTGCGATGCCTTGTTCGTCTAGCTGTTGCGCGTTACCGTCGATCAGAACCACTTCGTGGCCGGGCGGAGTTAGTGCTTGCAGCAAAAACATCCAAAGATGCGGCATGAAGTTGCGGGTGACGCCGTTGTCCGGGTTATATAGAAGGATTTTCATTAAGTTTGAGGCTCGTCATTCACTGGGGCCGCCAAGTGATCTCCACGCGCACCGGTATTTCATTCTTTACAGGAATCGCCAGGAGCGACGGCGGGTCAATCTTAAAATCCGACAACGTGGCCGGAATTGTTCCTGTTACCCGTATCTGGTTTCCTTGAGTCGCGAGCTCCAATGGAACCTGCTTATACCGGGCCGTCTGCCCGGCAAACTGAACTTCCAGATCGGCATGGATTGTGGCGGACGACGACGACTCCGGTAAGCGGGTGCGAACCGTGACGATGGGGAATTCGCCACCGCGCGTGGCTTGAAGCATGTGAAGATCGCGGTTGCTATCACCGGAGTTGAATGACTTGACGGGCACCGCGATCAGGAAATCGCACTGTCCCGCGTGGCAAACGCCTTTGCCTCGCGCCTCATGACTGACGCCCTGGGTCTGATGCAGCGGGTGCGACACGTGGTAAGTGAGAGTCGATTGATCAAGAATCCACACGCTGTCTGCCTGGGCAAGCGCAGCAAACGCCACGAGGGGAAGAATCAAGGACACCAGCCGTTTTTGCTTCATAAATCCCGCTCAGAACTTGAATGACACGGAGACAATGGCGAGCCCAAACGCCGCATAGGTCGCCGTGGCGACCGCTGAGTGAGCCTTTGCAATACCATGAACCCGTTCCCCCTTGGTTTCCTGATCGAGAGCCATGGCGCCCAATATTGGAGTTAGGATCATCCCTGGGCCATGAATCCAGGCCAGGGCCTTGTGCAGACGGATTGGGCCGCGCGTCGGTGTTCCCGGTATTTTGGGCGCCCGGATGGCAAAATAGGCGGCGGTAAAGTACATGTCCGCTGTCACTGAACCCAAAGCGGCGTGAACATCGCGGCCGGTTGTGCTTGGATGCCTTCCGCCGGCTAGGCTCGACGTGGCAATCGTGGCGATCAAGGGCGCGAGGGTAATCAAACCAAATCGTTGGTGCATCTTCAGCATGTGCGAACGCTTGTCGAGCCTCGCCTGGTCCGCAGCGTTTCCCTGCGTCGAAGCCGGGGGGAAGCCCAGATCCCCGAGCGAAGGAGGCTGGGGATTCGCCGGGGGCTGCGTTTGGCTCGGAGGTGTGGCTTGAGCTTGATCCTGCCCTTCGCTGTCGGAATCAACAGCGAAATCAAAGGCAGCGGCGAACGCGCGCGCGACAGCGCGGCGCATAGCCAGCGCCGATGCATCGCCGGAAGGAGCAATCAAAGACAGGTCTATCGTCGGCGTCGCTACGACCGCGGGCATTGTCACTTCGGCTGTCTTAGAGCTCAACGCTTCGCCTGGCGCCGCGCTAGTCGTGTCAGGCCACATCGCGCCAAAGAGCTGCGCGCGCAATGGGCCTGCGGTGAGGAGCCAAAGGACTATGCTCCCCAGCCCAACGAAAAGCCTTGCTGCTTTCGGATTCATTTAACGATCTCCCGCTGCACGTCGATTTCCGCTACGTACCTCTGGTCCACTACGAAACGTTTCCGTTTGGAACGTAACCTCAGATACTCGCGCGCCGCTTTGGCGAGTCGACGGCGCTCGTGAGAATTGAAAGCCGCTTTGCGGACCAAACGCCAGACGATGCGTGGCCGAAAATAATAGTCGCCGTAGAAGCGTTCAACCGCATCCACGATTTCCGCTCCGTCGAGCCCTGGTGAAAAGAGGTTCGGCATTTGATGTCCCCCCTCGTCGGCCATCGAGAGCGCGACCAAGCCATTCTGCGTGCCGTACTGATGGAGCTCGGTGCCAGGAAGCGCGTGCGCGATCGATACCTGGATCGTCTCGACATCGAGGCGCTTCGCAAAGTCAATCGTTCTCCGGATCGTCTCACGGGTTTCACCAGGCAACCCGATGATAAAGTCGCCATGAATCGTCAGGCCCAGCTTTTTGCAATTTTCGGTGAATCGCAGGGCCATCTCGACGGTGGCGCCCTTCTTGATGTTTTTCAATATCTGCGGGTCTCCCGATTCATAGCCGACGATCAGCAGACGGCAACCCGATCGCCGCATCGCCTTCAGCGTTTCGTAATCCGTCGTCACCCGCGAGGTACACGACCACGTGAACTTAAGAGGCTTGAGCTTTGCGCACAGCTCCAGGGTGCGGGCCTTCTGGTAGTTGAAGGTGTCGTCGTCGAAGAAGACTTCCTTGACCTCAGGAAAGGCGCCCAGCGCGTAGCGAACCTCCGCCGCAACGTCGTCGCTTGAGCGGAGGCGCCAGCGATGACCCGAATGTGTCTGTGGCCAGAGGCAGAACGTGCACAAGGCGGGGCATCCGCGCGACGTGTACAAGGAGATGAACGGGTGATGTAAAAACGGCACATTGTACCGCCGCACGTCCAGGTCGCGCTTGTAGACCTTCGTCACCCAAGGCAATTCGTCGAGCTTCTCGATAGCGCCGCCATCGGGGTTATGAAGAATTCCGCCATTCTTCCGAAAGCTCACGCCAGGCAATTCCTCGAGTGGCGTGCCCGTGGCGTAGCGGGCGATTTGATAATCGAATTCTCGGCGCACGATAAAGTCGACGCCAGAATTCTGAAGCACCCTCTCCGGATCGACTGTAACCGGCGGCCCGACGAATGCCACCCTTAGTCTCGGGTTGGCGTCCTTCATCATCGCAGCGAGCCCCAAATCGACGCGCAGACCCACGCTCGACGTAAACAGCACCACGAGCTCGAAGTCTTTCGCAATATCGACGCTTTTCAAAACCGACATCTTGTGTGACGGCGCGTCTACGACCTTGCTGTCCTGCAGCATTCCGGCGGGATAGCACAGCCAGACCGGATACCAGTAGGACTCGATTTCACGGGTCGCTGGCCAGCGCGAACCGGCTCCTCCGTCAAATCCTTCGAACGAAGGCGGGTTCAAAAATAGCGTTCGCATGCGTTTCGCTCCACGCGCCAGTGGATCAGGAAGACCTACAATGGCAATCCAGGAGCCATACCCTAAGGCTCCGATCGACAAGGACCTGAGGCCAGGCGCAGCGGGGGTGCCGGGCAATCTGTCGCCGTTTTTGTAGCTTCCTGCGGCAATCTGCCGCCGTCAGAACATCCTGCCGCCAGCCGGATCAAGGCAATTCGGTCGGTGCCTGCAGGAGCGTGTTGGTCCTTGTCTTGCCCGCCATCTGCGCATGCGTTCTCATAGCCGCTTTTTCCTCGCGGCATTTTTCACCGTCGTGTCGAGCCTTTCGCTTGGCCAACAGGCCCCACCCACACCCACTCCGCCTCAGCCGGAGGACAAACGAATATTCTGGATAATCCCGAATTATCGGACCTCCCCGAGCTTACATCCCTACAAGCCCCTCACGCCCGAAGAGAAATTCAAGATCGCCACGGAAGACTCCTTCGACCGCGGCACCGTTGCTCTTGCGGTGCTGTTCGGGGGTGAGGCTCAGCTTACGAATGCAACTCCGGCCTTCAGCCAAGGCGTCAAGGGTTACGCCCGCTACCTCGGGACGTCATACGCCGATTTCGTGATTGGCGACATGATGACGGAAGCCATTTATCCCGCGCTGCTTCGTCAGGACCCGCGCTATTTCCGGCGCGGGACCGGAACTGCCTGGTCGCGCCTGGCGAGCGCGGCCGGCCAGATCTTCTGGACGCACACGGACTCGGATCACGCGCAGTTCAATTTTTCCGAGATCGTCGGAAACTCAACCGCCGTGGCGATTTCGAACGTTTACTATCCTGACAACCGGACCGCCACCAACGCCGTCTCCAAACTCGGCGTCCAACTCGGGGTCGACATGGCCGCGAACATCCTGAAGGAGTTCTGGCCGGACATAAACCGGAAGCTTTCGCGAAAGCACAGTTCAGAGAAGGACGGTACGCCGTAAAAATCCCTTCGGAGCTTGAGGTATTTCCATGACATGCCCCGACGCGGGCTGTTTGGCACGCTTCGTGCCTTCGTTGGAACGTGCTGTGTGGCACAACACGAGCAGCGCGCTGTGTAGTTCTTTCATGGGGCGGCCTTCCCTCGCCCCTTCTTTCCGCCAGGTTCGGTCGTGGCAATCGCGGATACCGGTTCAGGCCACTAGCGAGGCTCAATGCGAGTCGCCATCGTGGTCATGTCACCCGTCGCGGCCAGCGCCGCTTGGCTGAACTCAACGGTGTCTTGGTTTTTTGTTGACTAGTTGGCGCGGCCCCGGTGGACTGCGTTGCGGCCGGAGCATAAGTTGAAAGGGAACTGACTCTTAGCTCTCTTATCGGGCGGCGCGTCTTCGAATTTGAGGCTTTTTTGTGCATTCTTCGTTGCGGGCTCGACAGGCCTCTTGCGCCCGTCAACTACTCGCCGCGTAAACCGAAGGTGTACCGCAGCATGAACGTGTGGCCTCCGGAATCGGCACCATAAGACGTGGAGAACACATATTGCAGCAAGAGGCGATTCGAAAAACGCCAGCCCGCGCCGAAGTCGGAAGAGACGCGCGGGGGTCTGTAACCGGTGGCGGTCATTGGCAGAAACGGATCTGTAATGAGCAACGTGTTCCCAACGCTATCCGCGTAACTCGCTTGGCGCAGTTTGTACGCCTGATCGATGCCGAGCAGAGACGCGTTCAAGAACAAATGCGGGGATATCTTGGCTTGAATGCCGAGGTTCGCGGAAAGGAAGCGGCTGTTCTGAAGGCCGATCTGGAGCAGATCGCCTCTGCCGATTTCGGTACGGCTCGTGCTGGCGGGCGAGGTGCCGCCGGCAAAATCCACGCTCACCACCGTCCGCCGGTTAAGAAAATAACCCAGGCCCAAACCGGCGGAGCTTCGCTCTGCGCGGTCACGCTGATGCGAAGCCACGGTGATGGCTCGCGTCAGATCGTCACTGAGCGCCAGCCCGACCCACGACGCCTCCGCTCCATAGAAAAACCTGCGGCCCAGCGGACCGCGAAGGCGGAATCCAAACTCGGATGAATGGCCTGAAGACTGAGTGGAATCGAGGGGTTCTTGAGTGCTGTTTAAAAGATGACTCCTGTCACTGTCGGCCGCTTCGATCAAGCCGTAGCGATAGTAGAATCCGAGCGTTTGACCATGCGGCAGGTCTCGTTCAATACCTGCAGTGATGCGCCGCTGCGAGATCGTTGAGTTCGAATTTATACGCTCGATGGAGCCACTCGACGGACCGGTCGAAAGAATCTGCGCCGCCAAGGAACCGGCTCCCCGCAGATCCTCGACTTCAAGGCCCAAACTCGTGTTAGTGCCGAAGCGGCGCGCGATGAGGAAAGAGCCGGAGAAAAACTCGCCGGTGGACGAGGCGCTGGTTTCCAGGCTTCCCTCCGGCACTGTCTGGCTCAGGGTGCTCGACAACCCGAGATCAGACGGCGCGCCCTGCACCCCGCTTCCAATTCTGGACCCCGTGACGTTCCCACCGATCACAAAGCCCGCCAACGGGACGAACATCGAAAACTGCACCGCCGCGCTGTAATTGAGCGGGCTGACCGTGGACAAACCGGGCGGGGTAGGGTTCTCATCCAATCCGCCGGTTCCGTTTAGCGAAGGTAAGAAGAGGACGCGGCCTTCCGCCGCCCCGAAGCCAGTGGCGTAGGCCGGATTGTCCAGACTATCTAAATGCGATTCGGGGAAAGCGTTATAGCGCAGAAGAAAAGGAAGTTGTCCGATCTCCGAAAGGCCGGCGATGTACTGCTCGTAAATGCTCGCGATGTTACGCGGCGAATCCCAATCGCGATCATAGAACGTATTCGATGTGCCGCCCCCATGCCCAGTGCCTTGATTTCCCGCGAGCTCGCGGCCTGGTAGCACGTTGAACAGCTGAAAGCCTTGTCCCGGAGCCAGCAGCACGCCACGACCCGCTTCGATCACTACCGATTGTGTGGGATCGATGAGGCTTGTGACTTCCACGGAGCCTTCGTAGACCATAACCTGAGTATCACCGCGGCTGTCGACCGTGACGCTGAAGTCGGTTCCCCGCACGGCAATTGACGCGGTAGGACTGTTTATGCGGTACGGATTGGGCCGCCCGTAAAAGTGATTGATCTTCACACGCACGCTGCCGAGCATGATCTCAAACAACTCCCGAAGGGAAGCAGCGCTGTGGAAATCCTTAATCACGATCACGGATTCGGGCTGTACGACGATCATGCTTCCGTCGGTCAGTTCAATGACGATCTGGCCTCCGCCGCGCGTATCCAGCCTGTCCCCAGGACCTAGCACATACCCCGGTGCGGGCGTCAAGGTGGAGGCCCCATTGCCGTTCGTAAGGAGAACCCGACCGCTAACGCTGGAGGCGCGCGCCAGGACCACCTGAGCTTTGGCGGCAGAACACAGCACGAGCGCCGCGCCAAGGATCAACAAGGCACGGTGGGTAACTATCGCACGAGCTCTGTTTCTTGAGGTCTCTATTGTGCCCCCGCTCAACTCTGCTTATTCGGTAATTTCGGTATCCTCCTCTGCATCGCCCTCCCCATCAGCGAGCCCTTGGAGCTTATATCTGGCGATGAGCCGTTGGATGGTCCGGCGGTCAAGGTGAAGGACGGCGGCTGCCTGCCTGCGGTTCCAGCCGGTCTCGTCGAGGATGAATTGCAGATACCGCCGTTGCAACTCTTCCATGCTCGGACGGTCCGAGATCAATCGCTGTTCGGCACTACGAGAACTGCCGGGGCTTTCGCCGGTATCCGCGATCTCCGACGGAAGACAATCGGCCGTGATGAGGCCGTTCGAGGAGAGCGCCGCGGCACGGCGCAAGGCGTTCTCCAATTCCCTCACATTTCCCGGAAAGTCGTATGAGGACAGCGCTGCGCGCGCCTCGTTCGTCAGATGCAGCGGCATCTTCGCGGGATCGCCAAATCTTTGCAGAAAGTGGGAAGTGAGCAGCTCGATATCCCCCGCCCGAGCGCGCAGCGTTGGCAGCTCAATCGTGAGCACGCTCAGGCGGTAAAACAGGTCAGACCGGAAATTTCCGTTGTCCACCAACCCGCGCAGCGGCGCATTGCTAGCGCCGATCACACGCACATTGACGTGGCGCGGCTGGGTGGAGCCGATGCGCCGCACTTCTCCGCTTTGCAACGCCCGCAATAGGCTCGCCTGAAAGGCCGGGCTTGTGGAGCCCAGTTCATCCAAAAACAGCGTTCCGCCCTCGGCTGCCTCGAAAAAGCCCGCCCGATCGCCGGCCGCGCCCGTGAAAGCGCCTCGCATGTAGCCGAACAATTCCGATTCGAGCAGCGTGTCCGTGAGGCCCGAGCAATTCACGGAAAGAAACGGGCGTCCGGCTCGGCCGCTGAAATCATGAATGGCGCGCGCGACGAGTTCCTTTCCGGTTCCGGATTCGCCCAGAATAAGGACCGTCTCATCGCAGCGCGCGGCCTGCGCGATGAGCTTGTACACCATGACCATCGGCGCGCTTCGGCCCACCAGCCCAGAGCGGGAAATGACACTCTCGACGCTCGATGGCGCCTGGTCCGAGGTTGCTTCCCGGCGTGCGCCAAGATGACGCCGCAGCAACTCGACCACCGCTGCAACATCGAACGGCTTTCCAATAAAATCCGTCGCATCTTCGGCCATGGCCTTCACTGCGGCTTCGACGGAGCCCTGCGCCGTCATCAGTATGACCGGAATCGCAGGATCGATCCGGCGGAGATCCCGAACAAGATCAAGCCCGTCACCATCCGGCATGTAGATATCACTCAGCACGGCATCGATGCCGCCGTTGCGGGTCGCTTCGAGCGCTCTTGAGCCGGTCGATACCGCCGTTACGCGAAATCCGTACAGTTTCAGGCCCGCCTCCAGCATCAGGCGTATGGAGCGCTCATCGTCCGCAACCAGAATGTGCGGGGACATGTTCGGCACGGCCCTCTCAATCATTGTTTATCCTCGGGGCGCGGAATCCACAGTGTGAATACGGAACCGGCGTCGACAGAACTGCGAACCGCTACCGATCCTCCGTGCAGTTCGGCGATCTCCTTCACCAGCGCAAGACCCAGGCCGGTACCGGGCACGTCCACATCCTCCACGCGCGGAACACGATAGAACTTTTCGAAAATGCGGTTTATGCTGCTCTCCGGTATACCGTACCCCTGATCGGCAACTTCAATGGCCACGCCACCCCCGGCATTTTTCGCCGAAATGACGACCTCGGTGTTCGCCGGGCTATATTTGACCGCATTCGAAACTAGATTGCTGATTGCGCGCGACAGCCGATCGGCATCGGCAAGCACGGGCGATACGCCTGCGTCCAAACGCTTAGTCAGGCGGATGCCCCGCTCTTTTGCCAGCGGGTCGAGCATCAGCAATGTGCGCTCCACGAGCGTCTCGATCCGGACCGGCGCACGGCGCAGCACGGTAGCCCCTGATTCGAGACGCGTGATGTCCAGATACTCGGCGATCATCTGTGTCAACCGCTTGGCCTCATCGTGAATCGCCAGGCTCAATTCGCGGCCCCGTTCGCGATCCAGATCGAATTGCGTCAAAAGCTCGCTCATGCCCTGAATAGCCGTCAAGGGTGTACGCATCTCGTGCGAAACCAGAGCCATGACGTCGTTCTTGGTTTGTTGCAACTCATGCTGCCTGGTAATATCAGAGAGCGAGGCGACTAGGCCTTTTACGGCGCCTTGCCCATTTTCGCCCGAACACACAGGGGCCATCCGGAGAGTGAAGTGCCGGGAAGATGCGCCTCGAATCGTGAATTCCCGCTCGATCCTGGCGCGGTCGACAACCAGGCGCACCAATACATCGCGGCTGGAGTCGGGCGAGCTCTGCTCCGCCGCGGCCAACAGCTCCAGCAGATCCCGGCCCCGCAGCGCCTGCGCCGAGGTGCCAAAGACGGCCGCAGCGCGCCGGTTCGCAAAGGTGATGCGCCCATCCACTCCGGCGGTGATGAGTACATCCTCGACTGATCGCATCGCGAGATCCACGAACTTCGCATGATCCAGGATACGGCTATTCAGATGCCCCAGAGACTGCGCCTTCCACGCCAGTCCTCGGGGCCATCGCCATCGAACGGATTCCTCCTTTTCAGTCCAACTTTCCGCGACGCAAGTGGCAATCGCCGCGCAAAGCTGTTGCATTTCCATAGAAGGTATCCGTTCGGCACGCACGATGATGAGCGTGCCGTCCTCCGCATCGCCCACTCCGTTGATGGGGATCGCCAGCAACTCCGGGTCGAGGTTGCTATCAGGCGGCGACGGAACGCGGGCGGAGTTCTTACGAAAACTCGCTGCTCCGTGCGCTGCCACCAGTCGCATGTGCCCGCCGCTCTTCGCGTAGATCGCCACCCCCTGGGCGTCCGCCAGACGCGCGATGGATTCCGCGGCTGATGACAGGCTAGCCGCATTGAGAGACTCTCCGGCCCGCTTGATGTCCTGGATATTCCGATCAAGAAGGGAACTTGCCACCAACGACCGTCGCAACAAGCCCAGTACACCCGCGGAAGCGAAGGAAACCAGAGACAGCGTCATCGGCGGAAACAAGAGAAGACGCGTGAGGGCGAAATATCCCGGCACGAGAACAGCCCCAACCACGCCCGCCAAAGCGCCGATTTGCTTGATCGTTTCGTAACGACCTTGGGCGATGGCAAGCACGAAAACGGTCAACGTCGCCACCAGCATGCCGCATAGAAACTCGAGCCAATCCGGGGTCTCGGAATAGAAACGGGACCGCAGAATCGTGTTCAGCGTATTGGCAAGAACTTCGACGCCGGGCATCAAAGTTCCGTGCTGATTTCCCCGCGCGTCCGCCTGATGAACGAAAGGCGAAGCCAGCCGATCGCCAAGCGAAGCCGCCGTCGCACCAATAAGCACATACTTGCCGTGGAACTGCGCCGGCGAAATGCCTCCGCCCATCATATCCGCGACGCTGTAGGTTCTGTAAGATCCTGCAGACCCGATGTAGTCGATCGCCATCCGTTCTGCCTGGAGGGTCTCCGTCGAGCTTCCGAGCCCAGGGGCCCCACCGATCACCACACTGAGGGGCAGGTTTTCCACGGGAATAATCCGCGAGCCCAGGAAAAAGCGGCCCGGCGTTTCGGTCAGGGATTGTTCCGGGATACCCTCGCCGACGCGAATTGTCTCCACGGCCATCGCCCGGATCGCCCGCCCATGGTCATCGGCAGCGCGGATCAGAATCTGGCGTGCGACCCCGTCCGACTCCGTCGCAACGTTCACATGGCCGACCGCCGCCGCCGCCCGCTCTACAGCGGGCAACGGCAGCAGCCAGCTTGTCGGGCCACCAGTAGTCGGAGGTGCTACCAGTTGCGCCGCGACAACCACGTCTCCCGCTCGCTGTATCGACTGCGCGAGAGCACTGTCTTCCGATTCCGATGTTGGATCGGTATACAACACATCCACCGCGATCGCTTTAGGCTGCGCCGCGGCTATGGCATCGATGACGCGCGCCGACAGCGCGCGAGACCAGGGGAAACGACCAAACCGGGCAATGCTCCGCTCATCGATCGCAACAATGACGATGTCGTCAGGAGCGGGGAGCGGGCCACGCGCCCGGATCATCCAATCGCGCAGGTATTGATCGAGACCGGGCGCCCGCCAACCGACAACAGTCCCGAGCAGCGCCGACACCACCACTATGGCCGCCAGCGAAACGATGTTGACCGAGTTTCTTCTCACATTCTTCTAAGGAAGACGAAAGACGGCGGTCAGCCGCTATCCGCCCAAGGCGGCTGCGAATCAAACCGAAGCTGACGACGGCAGCCGACACGCAGCAGATCCAAACAGAAAGTCTTCATCGGAAACTCCTGAACTGCACGCAATCGTAGCTCCAGTTCACTTAGAGTTCCATTTTGTCAGGCCCGATAAACCGCCTGGCACACCGTCGCTTCCGCACTTGCTTGCCGCCTCATACCACTGGAGGGGCGACAAATTGCCGCCATTCTGCCACAGCCAAGGTGGCAGCAATGTCCCTCATCGCGCCTGCGGATGATTTCGAAACCGCTCCTGGCGAGGCCTGGTCGACAGTTTTCCCCGACACGCGACCGGCTGCGAAATTGCGAAGGACTGCTCCTGGAGACGGCCGGGATCGTCGCGGAATGCCCGGCTCACCATGGAAGGGATTTTCATGAGGCTTACGGTTGTGTTGCTGGTGCTATTGACTCTCGCTGTTCCGCCCCGGACGGCAGCGCAAGCCACCGAACCGGATCAGGCGACAACGCCTGCCGGTTCTCCGCCGGGTGCGCCACCCCAGACACCTGTACCTTCCCAATTCCCACCGCCGTCACCGCCCTTTGATCGGCCAATCTCCTGGAAATTACTATTGCCCAACTTGATCGCGGATCAAAAGCAGATGTGGTCGTTCCCGGCGAAACTCGTTCAAGGAAAGGATTGGATTCCCACGGCTGCTGCCCTGGGGACCAGTGCCGGACTCATGCTATTCGATCCAACCGAGGCGGGCTATTTCCCCCGCACTTCGACATTTCATGCGTTCGACAATATCTTTACCGGCAACGCGACACTTGCGGGTATCCTCGCGGCTCCGGCATCGCTTTATGCCGTCGGGCTGATCCGCAAAGACCCGAAGATGCAACACACAGCGCTGCTCGCGGGCGAAGCCGTGGCCGACTCCGAGCTTTTGACGACGGTGTTAAAAAGATGCCACCAGTCGTGTTCGGCCCGCCGGCCTCCCGAGTTCGGGAAACCTCTGGGATTCCTGGTTTGAGAGCCGCGGCTCATTTTCCTCCTACCTGCGAGGAAACGGAAGTTTCCCGTCAGGCCACACGATAGCGGCGTTCTCCGTTGCCACGGTCGTCGCCCGGCGCTACAGAAATCACCGCTGGGTTCCCTACGCCGCTTATGGCATGGCTGCGGTCGTCGGATTTTCACGGCTCTCGCTCTCGGCTCATTTCTTGTCGGACGTGTTCATGGGTGGCGCACTCGGGTACTCGATCAGCCGCTTCACTGTGCTTCGGCAGTAGCAGACAAGGTTCGAGGCGGACCTTCACGCTCTAGCCGTCTTCGCCAGAAGTGTCGACGGAAGCGCATCCATCATCGAAAAAAACGAGGGACTCGATAATTCTGCCCCGCCCATAGCTTAACGGTCCCTCGGCCAGATGCCAGGTTCCATTCGACGAAAGTCCCGGCCTCTTCACTGTGGATAGCTTTGACCGGCTTCTTTTTCCAAAATCTAGCCGACTGGTTCGGGCGGATCTTCGCTTTGCGGTGGTTTCGGAGGTTTACCGCCGCATCGCTCCCCGCCCGCATGGTATGTGAGAGTATATCAGGTTGAAGCGAAAGAGATATAAATCGGAATTGCACCTGCATTTCAGCATAGAATCATCAGCGAGTCCAGGGGGAGATCTGGACTGCCTGTGCCAGAAGACGCTACTGGCGGCTCCATTCGGTGGCGTTAACTGGCATCCGCAAGCCGTACCACGCCACTGGCATATCCAGCGGCTTGCGAGGGACGGACCGAGCGACCTCGCATGTGCGAGTGAGAACACATAAGTTACTTCCAATAGGCGGGTAGGTTCGGTTTCGTGTCGCGGACAATCTCCAGGATGTTCCGCCGGTCGGTTTCAGAAAGGCGGGCGAATTTCGGGTTGTTGTCCGCGCCGCTCAGTATGTCGAAGAGGCGGCGGCAAATGCGCTCTCGCGTGGAATTCGGAATCCCGTCGAAGGCCGAACTGTAAATCATGTAGCTGAGCGGATATTTGAACATTCGCTTTTGCAGGTCGAAGTCGCGAAGCGAGCGCCCCTGCTGGTCGCGCGGACCGCGCTGGGGAAAAGTTTTCGTAAACGTCGAGACGCCCTCGATGGGATCGAACAGCGCGGCTTCGTCGGCAAATAACATATAGGTCACCAGGGCATCGATGTCGGCGTCAATCCGGGCGCCGACAGTCTCCATTGCACCATCCTGCTCGGCAATGCGGGTCTCCCATCCCAAGCGATTCATGAGGTCCGTCATTCGCGTCTGGTGCTCCAGCGTCATCAGCGCCACGATGTCGCTCAACGGGCTTAGATACATTCCTTCGTCCAACCTATGTCCGAGGGTCGTCAAATTCTGCGTTCCTTGCCATTCGAGCACATCCGGCTTGGAGTGATCGCGGGCCACCGCATTGCCCCGATGGTGCATGCCGCCGTGTGTGCCCGTGACGTACCAGCCGCCCCACCGGTCCTGGAAAGAAGTGCGGTGATCGGTGACCGGCATGCCGAGATTAAACGCAGGCATTCCGCTCGCATCGGGATAGACCGAGCTGACCATGATGCCCGGCACACCCAGAGTCGCTGGTCCTTGATGACATTGCAGACACACGTCGCGGCGATCAAAACGCGGTTGATCGGATTGGTGAACGTCGAGGGTATAGAAAATGAACCCCTGCGCCGGATCTAGAGACGCGAATTCCAAGACGTCGCCACCCTGCACCGACCCCACCATTGTTTGGTCGTTGAAGAAGAGCGCCCGCGGCGCGCGCGGCCCGATTTTCGAAGCTTGAAAACTGGTCTTTGAAAAAACCAGCATCTGCGAATCGATGTTGACGTCCAGATGCCGCAGAATGCTTGGAAGCCAGCCGAATTGCGGACTGTATTCCAATTTGGTTTTGCCGGCTGCTAAGTCGCGATCGAGCTTGGTCACGGGATCGTTCAGCGGGCCTGTCGCATACTGGATGGCCTTGTGGTCGATGGGTAGAATCGACGTCGATTCGGTGGTCTGATCGTGGTCGGCGACCGCGAGCGCCGCGCCGAGGAGAAATGCGAAGGATACAGCGAAAATGATTTGCTTCGACATAGAAAGCTCCGTCCTTACTTAGCACGAATAGCGCCACCCGGAGAGGCTGTAAGTGGCGGAAACCGGGCGCTTTCGGACGCCTGTCTGCGCCATTTCCCGCTCTGGCTGGGCGAAAAGACGCAGATCCGAAACGCTGAGATGAACGTCCTACTTTGCCCGCTAACGAAGGCCACACGGCGTTGGCTTAGGCAGCGTATCCCAACGGGCGGCTTCGCTTACCCTGAGCGGTTTCCGCGGCGTTTTGGCAGGAAACGCATAGTTGCGCCCAGGGAACAATCTGCAAGCGTCGTGGAGCGATGGCTTGGCGGCAGTGTTCGCACCTTCCGTAATCTCCCGCTTTGATCTTATCCAGAGCTGCCTCAATCTCATGGATTGTGCGCGACCGGTGGTTCATGCGCTGGACGGCCATTTCGCGGGTCGTGCTCGATGCCATGCAATCCAGCGGATCGGACAGTAGCTCGATTTGCAGCTCTTCGCGTTCGGGCGCGAAGCCTGTCAGTCTCTTGAGACTGCACTGAAGGGCGGACTTGCGGCGCCGGGTTTCGGCTGCCGCGATCGTCATCGGTTGGGTTGCCATGTTCGACTCCAATTGAAAGAATTCGAGAAAGCCTCTGGCACGTGGAGAACCAATTGAGTCGCACGTCGCCGGGATCCGCCGTTCTGTTCGTCGATGACGCGGGAGTCTCCTCCGCTTTCTTTTGCGTCTTCGAGCGAGACTTTCGCTTCGGCGAGCAGGAGAGCGCCGGCATCCGCCAGATGCACCAAAAAGCTGCGCCACATCGCCCAATCGCGCTTGGCGGCTTTTGCGTTTGTGTTCAAATGCCTTAATTCCAGAACGTACACACGGCTCCTTCCGTGCATGTGCGTGTGTGACAGGAGGTGTCCAACATGGTCAAACGATATTCTGTTTTGCTATGTGTTTTCGGGTTTCTCGCCGCGCCTTTGGTCCTGAACGGAGACCCCGTAAAGAAACGGGCCGAGGTAACGTTCAACCAACCGGTGGAGATCCCCGGCATGGTTCTTATTCCTGGCGATTACGTCGTGAAGATCCCGGATCCAGTCGCGCATGCGGACATGGTGGGGTTTTACAACACCGATGAAACGCATCTATACAAGCTGGTCGGCACGATTCCGGCGTATCGCTTGGATGCGACCGATAAAACGGAGTTCGCCTATGAGGAACGCGCCGGCGGCGCTCCTATGGCGATTAAGACTTGGTTCTATGGCGGCGACAACTGGGGAAGAGAGTTTGTCTACGAAAAAGCAGAGGTTTTCCCAACGGCGGCAGCAGCTCCCACGCCCGCGCCTTTGGCGGCCGAACCGGCGCCTGAGCCGGTTGCGGAAGCCGCTCCGGCCCCTGAAGCCATCGTGGAGAGGGTAGCGGAGACGCCGGAGAAGACGATTGAGATCGCGGAGTTGCCGCCCGCGGTGCCTCTGGAGCCGGCTCCAACCACGCCAGCGCAAGAACTCCCGACGACAGCAAGCTACATGCCTCTAATTGGTCTGTTGGGTGTGACCGGGCTTGCGATGGGCGCGCTATTGACGTGGATTCCCGCGCGCGTTACGAAGTCCTAACAAAAGCATTGATGGTCCACATTGCGCCTCCCGATTCCGGGAGGCGCTTTTGTGTTGGTAGCAGCCGGTGCCCTGGGCTCTGAAGCTGCTTCACTTAAGGCTGGTGGATGTTTCGGGGTTGCTCGATTTGGCCGGTGAAGCCGTCGGCCTTTTTTGAACTGGGCGAAACGGCAAACCCGGAGTTGCTACCGTAGCCGGCTTTGTAGCGGAAGGTGTGGCCGTTCCCATCGGTCTCTTCTGGTAAGGCCCGGAACGGTAGCACTGGAGCCGATTTTCGCTTCGCCGCCATCGCGCTGAGTTGAGTCAGCGGCGATTGCCGGCGGGGCGCCGGCGAGAACCAGCGTAATGAACGTTTTATACGAACCTAGCTCTTCCAGAGGATTGTCTAAGGGTGCTAGAACTATATCAGCCGGATTATGCAGGTAAACTGAACCCGGCTTGAGCCGCCCTAGATCGCACCCCATTTGGGGACCCCGAAAATCCTGCGTTAATACAGAAGAGACGCGAGGACCGCATCCTCGCAATCCGATCTTCGGGAGTCACCCA
>DATDGT010000347.1:0-29824 GCA_036521975.1 Bryobacteraceae bacterium | reverse complement strand
TGGACTGCGGAAACGCACAAGAGGGTCAGTCTACACTACATCGCGTTTTTCAAAAGCGGCTATTGGGAACACGTCACTTGCCCTCACCGCAAGTCCAAAAAATCTCAGAATCGACGGTCGCGTGACGAACTTGGGCTAGGCGAGTGCCTTGTGTTCGAGTTCCCCAAAAGGTCTCCGCACGTCGAGAGAGCCGTTACCGGTTAGCGCACAGGCCGCCGGGCGCGGCGTCAAACGAAGGAGAAACTCCGCGGACTTGACCGTGCCCGGCGAGTCCGTTGTGCGCGAGTTTCTCCAAAGCTGATCACTGATAACTGACGACTGATAACTGAAAACTGACCGCCTAGTACCTCGGCGCCTCAAAATTGAACCTAATCCGCTATTCGCCCAACCTTGCGCACGCGCAAAAATTCATTAGTGACAGGCGTCGCAGGGAAAATGGCTCATCGGAGAACAAGCGCGGTGGAGAGGCGGCAATCGGAGCGGTTTCCAATGGACCGCGAAGTGCGATATGCCGTAACCGGCCGGCGCGGGACGGAAGAGAAAGGCGATGGGAAGACCGTTAATGTTTCCAGTTGCGGCATCCTGTTCACCTGCCAACATCAATTGGCGGTCGGGCGCAGAGTGAAGCTTTGCATTAGCTGGCCGGTTCTCTTGAACGACAAAGTTGCGCTGAAATTGGTGGTGCGCGGCCGCGTGGTGCGTGAGGAGGAGGGCCGCGCCGCAATCGAAATTCAGCAGCACGAGTTCCGCACCCAATCCGCGTCCGTTCCCGGGGAATCGAAAAGCGGCTGATCTCCTTGAGTGAATCTCTCCTTGTTGGAGCGCGCCGGAGGAGCGAACCTCCGGCGCGTTTTTTTTTTGGGCGCGCGGGAGCATCCGCGACGCAGCCGGCCTGCGGCTGCTTCAGTATCTTGGGTCGAGCCCAATCCCTGAAGCAGGCCACACTCATCGTATAAAACGTTCTATGATACCTAAGGATGCGGGAAACACGCCGCCACTCCAATCGGTGTCGAGGCCAGACGCTTAGGAAATGACGCTTAGGAACTCATGAACAAGATGCGACGTATCAAGAACTCGATTCCCCGGATCGCCGTTATTGGCGCCGTAATCGGCGTGGCCGGCGTCTTTACGGGCTCGCGTCCCGGCCGGGCGCAGGATTCCGCCGATGCGCAGTTGGCTGTCATCAAGCAATACTGCTCTAGCTGCCACAGCGATAAACTCAAGACCGGTGGCGTGAGCTTCGAAGGCGCCACGGCCGCGAGCATCGCCAAGGATCCCGAGCTTTTCGAGAAGGCGGTGCGCAAGCTGCGCGGCCGCGTGATGCCGCCTCCCGGCGCCAGGCAGCCGGACGGTAAGGCGGTCGATGCGCTGGTGGCATGGCTCGAAGATTCGCTCGACAAGATTCCCAGCCAGGCGCATATCACGGACCAAATCGCGCTGCATCGGTTGAATCGAAAGGAGTATGAAAACGCTGTCCGCGATCTGGTTTCGGTGAATGTCAAGGGCGCGGATTTGCTCCCGCCCGATGACATCGCACAGAATTATGACAACATCGCCTCCGCCTTACAGGTCTCGCCGTCCTTCATTGAGCAATATGTCCACGCCGCGGAGAACGTCGCTGTCGAGGCGATGGGCAAGCGCGAAGCTCGCCCGCAGGGCTGGACGTTCAAGGCGGCTGCGGGGAATCAGCTTACCCACGTTTCCGGGCTGCCTTTGGGGACCCGGGGCGGCATCCTCGCCAATGTGGATCTCCCCGCGGACGGCGAATACCACATCAACATCGCCGACATGGCTACCCATATCTGGGGCAATGGCATGGAGTACGAGAATCCGCTGGTGGTGACGCTCGACAACAAAATCGTTTATCAGACGGTGGTGGGCGGTGAGGAAGACTCCAAGCTTTATGATCAGGTGCAGAACGGCGCGCTGGATCGCGTCAATGCGCGCCTGAAGAACATCAAGTTCGAGGCCACGGCCGGCCCGCACAAGATCGGGGTCACCTTCCGGAGGCAAAGTTTCGCTCAATCCGACGATGAGTTGCAACAGTTTGAGGCGGGGGGCGGCCAGGATCGTTCCTACCGCGTCAGCTCATTCCAGCTTCTAGGGCCATTCGACGCGAATGGCCTAAGCCCCACGCCCAGCCGCGAGCGTATCCTCACCTGCAATCCGGAACAAAGCCGCGACCGCCAGGGAGCGGTCCAAAAAGATAAAACCCAAAAAGATCAGACAACGCCGCCCGATGCGTGTGCGAAGGAGATTTTATCGAGATTGGCGAGGCGCGCCTATCGCCGGCCGGTGACCAATGAGGATCTCGCGGAAATCATGCAGTATTACGCGGATGGATCAAAGCAAGGACTCGAGTCCGGCATTCGCGAGGGCATCACGGGGATTCTGGCGAGCCCGTTCTTCCTGTACCGCGGCGAGCGCGTTCCGGCGGGGTTGAAGCCGGGTGAGAAATACGCGATCACGGATCTCGAACTCGCGTCCAAACTATCGTTCTTCTTGTGGAATTCGATTCCCGACGATGAACTGCTCGATCTAGCCATCAAGAACAAACTCAGCGATGCCTCTGTACTAGACAAACAGGTTCAGCGCATGCTGGCCGATCCGCGATCGAAAACATTGGCCGGCAATTTCGTGTTTGAGTGGCTCGACATGAAGCGGCTCGACGAGGTCGTTCCGGATCACGACGTGTTCCCGTATGCCTCCGGCCGCCTGGACCCGCGCCAGGACTTCCGCACCGAGCTGACGCTGTTTGCCGATAGCATTTTCCGTGAAGACCGCAGCGTCGCGGATTTGTTGCGCGCGAGCCATACGTATTTGAATGAGCGCCTGGCGCTGCAGTACGGCATTAACGATGTGAAAGGCGACGAGTTCCGCCGTGTGGAATTGAAAGACTCCGTGCGTTGGGGTTTGCTGGGCAAGGGCGCAATTCTGATGGCGGCCGCTTATCCGAATCGCACATCGCCGGTGCTGCGTGGGGCCTTTATCCTGGAACACATCGAGGGAGTTCCGCCGGCCACTCCGCCGAAGGGTGTGCCAACCCTGGACGACAAGGACGTCGGCACCACGAGAGCGCTCACGGTTCGCCAGATGATGGCGAAGCATCGCTCCAACCCGACGTGCTCGGCGTGCCACGCGATCATGGAGCCGCTCGGGTTCGCGCTCGAGAATTTCGACGCGACGGGAATGTGGAGGGACAAGGATCGCTTTGCCGCCACGGACATCGATTCCGCCGGCGAGTTGCCCGACGGCACGAAGGTCAATGGGCCCGACGATCTCCGCAAGGCCCTGCTGCGCCGCCCCGATCAATTCGTGCAGACGTTTGTCGAAAACCTTCTGACCTATGCGATGGGCCGCACGCGCGAATATTACGACATGCCCACCGTCCGCAGGATCGTGCGCGAGACGGCCGTGAAGGATTACAAATTTTCGGCTATCGTTCAGGCGGTGGTGAAGAGCGAGCAGTTCCGGATGCGCCGCGCGCCGCAGCCCGCGGCGGTGGAGAGCGCGAGAAAATAGAGGCAGATGCTCAATAGCATTCCTCCGGCCCTGCTGCCGGTGATTCAAATCACGCTGCCCATCATGATCACGATTCTAGGCGCGGTCTGGGCTGCCGTGTTGAGCCAAAATCGCCGCCTCGACGATATCGTGGGGCGCTTAAGCGCCATTGAGCAGATTTTGAGCAGAATAGGGCGAACGCATTACACGCCTCGAAGAGCGCACCCCGCCGCTGATCCATCGCTAGACGGGTATGGCCGGTCTTAACGCGCGCATCAGAATTCGGGGGGTTGCGCGCACGAGCGGATTACAGTAAAGTACGACAAGGAGACGCTATGTTCATACTGAAGAAGCACATTCCACGCCGCGCAGCCTTGAAGGGAATCGGAGCCACCATCGCATTGCCGTTCCTGGATGCCATGGTTCCCGCGTCCACCGCGTGGGCTGCAACACCCGCGGGGAACACACCGAAACGCTTCGCTTTTGTGGGCTTCCCCCATGGCGCCATCATGGATCGGTGGTCGCCGAAGGAGACCGGCACGGACTACACCATGTCGGATATCCTGAAGCCGCTGGAGCCGCTCCGCAAGCATTTGACGATCGTCTCCGGCTTGCGCAACAAGCCCGCGGAAACTCCCGAACCCCACGCCTACATCGAGCAAGGCTGGCTGACCAGTGTGAAGCCGTTTGACTTCGGCAAAAACGGCCCGGATTACGGCGTGAGCTGCGATCAGATCGCGGTGCGCCACGTGGGACAGGATACGCGGTTGCCGTCGTTGGAACTGACCACGGCTCAGGGCAGCGCGCGCGTGGCGTGGCGCACCCCCACGCAGTCGTTGCCGCAGGAAGGCAACCCGCGAGCGGTCTTCCAAAAACTCTTCGGTCAGGGCGATACCGATCAGGAACGAGCCCAGATTCTTGCGGAAACCGGCAGCATCCTGGATCGCGTGCAGGGACAGGCGCAGCGCTTGCAGGCGAGCCTGGGCGTGAAGGATCGCGTCGTTGTCGGCGATTATCTGGATTCCGTTCGGGAGATTGAGCGTCGCGTACAGATGGCGGAGAAGCAGCACAACACCGAGTTGGCCATTCCGGATGCGCCGATCGGAACACCGAACGATATCACGGAGTATTTCAAATTGGTGTTCGACCTGATGGCCCTTGCGTTCCAGGCGGACGTTACGCGCGTTATCACGTTCTCCATGGATAGAGAAGCCAGCATGCGGACATACACGAACCTGAGCATTGCGGAGGGTTTCCATCCGCTGTCGCACCATGGCAACAACCCTCAAAAGATGGACAAGCTGGTGCAGATTCAGAGGTACCACACCGAAGTGTTTGCCGCGTTCGTCAAGAAGCTCGAGGCCTCAAAAGAAGCCGACGGAACGGTGCTCGACCATTCCACGATTCTCTTTGGCAGCGACATGAGCAACAGCGACAAGCACAACAACGATCCGCTGCCGAGCGCCGTACTCGGACACGCGAACGGAAAAATCAAGGGCGGCCAGCACCTGAAGTATCCGCAGGATTCGCACCACGGCGACCTGCTGTTCACGCTGCTCGAGCGCAATGACATTCCGGTGAAATCCATCGGGGATAGCACCCAGGGTCTCGCGGAGGTTTAGGCATGCGTCAGTTCGTGGAGGCAATCGCCGTCCTGTTCGCTGGCGCATCGATGGCGGCGGCCGCGGATACGGCGCTGCTCGACGCCGTGGAAACAGGCGACCACGCCGCGGCCATACGGCTGGCGACCGCTAAGGGCGCCGGGGTGAACACAGCCGACGCCGATGGCAGCACCGCCATCATGTACGCCGCGGCAAACGGCGATCTCGAGCTTGTGCGCGCGCTGATCAAGGCCGGCGCGAATGTCAAACTGGCCAACCAGCTTGGCACGTCGGCAATTGCGGAAGCAGCGATCATCGGCAACGCGCCCATCATCGACGCGCTGCTAAAGGCCGGCGCGGATCCCAATTTCCGGACTCCCAACGGCGAAACTCCGCTGATGGAGGCCGCGCGCAGCGGCAGGATGGACGCAGCCAAGGCGCTCCTGGATGCCGGAGCCGACATCAACGCGAAGGAAACCTGGGGCGGGCAATCCGCCCTCATGTGGGCCGCCGCGCTCAGCCAGGCCGACATGGTGAAGTTCCTTGCGTCCAAGGGCGCGAACCTGAACGATCGCGGAAAAGTCAATCAGTGGGAGCGCAAGGTGATCCAGGAGCCTCGCCCCAAGGACATGAACAAGGGCGGCTTCACGGCGCTGCACTATGCGGCGCGGGAAGGCTGCGCGGCTTGCGTTCAGAACCTGCTGGGCGCCGGCGCGGATCCCGATTCCGAAGATCCGGACCGCATGACGCCGCTGCTTTTGGCGCTCCTGAACCTGCATTTCGATACAGCGGCCGTACTGGTTCAAGGCGGCGCCGATCTGGATAAGTGGGACATGTTCGGCCGCTCGCCGGTGTACATGGCGGCCGACGTCAGCACGCTGCCGTTGAAAGGGAACGGCGCGATGGCGGTGCTGCCGAGTCCGGACAAGCTCAACGCGCTCGATGTGGGGCGCATGATGCTGGAGCGCGGCGCGAATCCGAATATTCAGTTGAAGCGGCGGCCGCCCTATCGCGACGTGCCGCAGGATCGCGGCGGCGATCAAATGCTGGCCCAGGGCGCGACGCCTTTATTGCGCGCGGCGCGGGCGGGAGACGACAAGTTCGTCGCGCTCCTGTTGGAGCATCACGCGCTGGTGGATCTGCCGGAAAAGGACGGCTTCACTCCGTTGATGGCCGCGGCCGGCGTCGATTTCGGGACACGCGTGACGCGTGGGCGGAATCGTACGGATGAAGGCGTGCTCGCCACCATGGATCTGCTGATCAAAGCCGGCGCAAATGTGAACGCGCGCTCGATTGTGGACCGCAATGCGGGTGGACGCGGCGGTCGCGGCGGCGCCCCCGGAGGCGCCGGTGGCGGGGGGAGAGGCGGAGGGAGAGGCGGCGATACTCCGGCCGCGGGTGTCGCGTCTGTCGCCGCGCCTGCGCCGGCCGCTCCTGCGGAGGACAGCGCTTCGACCCGTATCGCACAAATGTACCGCCGCGGCAGCCAAATCCCCAGCGCGAACTCCGTCCCGAATCAAACCGCTCTGCACGGCGCCGCCGAACATGGCTTCGATAAGTTCATCGAATTCCTCGTCGCCCACGGCGCCGACCTCACCGCCAAAGACGCCAATGGCCGTACGCCTTTCGATACCGCCCGCGGCGCCGGAGGCAATCGCGGGGGCCCGGATGCATTTCCTAAGACGGTCGCCCTACTAGAATCCCTGATGAAGGAAAAAGGCATCCCGGTCGCAGCGGTTCCGAGCCGCGAAGGAAAGTAGCGGAAACGGAACCTCGGGATGCGGAGCCCGGAACTCCGGGGATAGCCGCTTGACGGCCTCGCCGACGATCAGAAGATGATGCAGGACCGCGGAGTGCGTCTTCGCGTCCTCCAAGTCCAGGTCGCTGTCCTGGGTGAAATCCTCGCGCAGGATCGACCCAAACACTCGCAATTCGACGATTTTCCAGCGGCGGCGGAACTCCTCGAGCCGCTCCCTCGGGATGAGATCTCGCTAAGCATAGTGGTTCGCTACCGGCAGGATACCAGGGTGCGATGACCGGAGCGTGATTGGTTAGTTCACAGGCCGGCGGCGGAGCGCACCTCCGAGGCGCACCGGATGGGTGCCCTGTGTCAAACTCGGAAAGGAATCGAAGCTTGAAACCTGCAGTGCGCGAGATCTTGACTGAATTCCGGCACGGACTTGAGGAGATCTACGGTCCTCGCCTGGCAGGCTTGATTCTATTCGGTTCTCAAGCTCGGGAGGACGCCGTTGGAGACTCGGATATCAACGTCATGGTGCTGCTCCATGGGGACGTCAGTCCTTTGCAAGAGGCGCACCGGATCAGCCGGTTCCGGGGTGACCTTTGCCTGCGCTACAGAGTAGTGGTCACGTGCATTTATATGTCACTCGACGAGGCGCTCGCGGCAGACAGCCCTCTTCTCCAGAATGTTCGCGCAGAGGGCGTCGCCGTTTGAAGGCCAGCAGGCTCTGCTTGCAAAAGCTCGCCGGAGCGTGGCTGCCGGCCGCCGCCTCGCAGCGGATAGAGATCTTGATTTCGCGGTATCGCGAGCTTATTACGCGATGTTCTACAAGGCGCAAGCTTTCCTGCTCAGCCGCGAACGGCGCTTTTCGAAGCACTCGGCTGTCATCGCCGCCTTTGGAGAGGAATTCGCTAAGGACGACCAAACGCTTCGAGAGTTCCACCACGGGATGATCGAGGCGCAGGACGCGCGCAATGTCGGCGACTATCAGATCGACGCCGCTCTAGCTCGCGAAGACGTTGAGGCGCACCTGGATCGCGCGGAGCGATTCATCAAAGTTGCCGAGCAAGCACTGTAGCACATGCACTGGCGCGGCCATGGGGACATGAGAGCGACATGAAAGAGCGCACTGGCAAAGCCTCGGCGAAACCTAGCTGGACAAAATGGAAGCGTCTCCGATCGTTGAGTGATAAGGCTATAAGGAGCAGCCTGGAAGCCGATCCAGATGTGCGCCCGACCGATGCGAACTTTTGGAAGAGGGCGAAGGTCATACTACCTCGGCCGAAGCAAACAGTAACCATCCGGCTGGACGCGGATTTGCTCGCATGGTTACGCCGCGAGAAGGGCTATCAGACACGCATCAACGCGGTGCTCCGGACCTATATGGACGCACAGAAATAGATCTGCCCCTTGATGCGAGCGCACAGCGCCACCTGTCGCGCCCCGCTGAGGGACAGGCGAAAACGGTCCCGCCCAACCAGGAAACGCGACACCGGCGCCCCCGGCCTCACGTGTCAGCGCGACGTTCGCGCACTCTACCGATACTTTTGCCGGCGTTTGCACGTTCCGGTCATGAGTCGAATCACGAAGTGATCCCGCTTTCCCGCCATTCGCGCGTAATCCGATCGGAGGCTGGAGATATCGAGCCCCGGCCGCCGAAGGGGAAAGAAAGTGAACGGAAAAATCAATCCGGTGCTCAACGCAAAAAGGGCATCCGCCATATTGCTAGCCTGCGCGGCCAGCCTTTTCACAACTCCTGCATGGTCCGCGATTAACGGCGTCTCAGCGCCAAGACTGCTCCTGACCTGTCTGGACTTTCAGCAAAACGCGGAGACGACCGTTCTCACGTGCAAGGTGACGAACGTTTCTTCGACGTCCGGCGGTCAAGCGCCCGTCATCCAGAATCTGGAGCTATTGGTCGGTGGTTCGATCGTTAAGATGACACCCCCGACCGTTTCCTCCGGAGGCCCGCCGTCCTATAGCGACGCGATGACTTTCCCCGCCGGCACCTACACCAAGGGCACGATCTTCGCGGTCGAGGGAGTCGCGGTTGACGGAATATTCGGCAACACGGCGGGTTCACCATCTGGCACACAGTTCGTTGCATCCAATTCGGTGACCGTCATAGACCCCACCCAGCCTCCTCAGCTTTACCTGCCGGGCAATTGCACGTATGAAGCGACTCTTTCCTCTACTCCGCTAAACTTCCCCGCCGATGGCGGCAACGCGTCTATTGTGGTGGATACGGAGACTGACGCCGTGCAATTTCCCAGTGGTTGTCCATGGGCGCCGTCCACTCACAACGGAGCGGCCAACGTCATTCAATTTACGGGCCACGGGGCTCCCCAAACGGGGCCAGGCCAGGCTCCCTTTGAGGCGCTGCCGAACTGGGTCGTGAACGGCAGTTCCAACCCCCGCGTCATCGTTATGCCCGAAACACCGGCTACTGCCAACGCCGTAGATGTCATTGGTCCAGCCGTAGCCGGTTTCGCGCCAAGTTACCACGGCAGTTTCCAATTCTCGCAGGACGGCCTCACGTGTGCGTATACGGCGAGCGGATTCACTGTGCCGCAAGCTGGCTTCTCGGCAGCCAACCCAGGCGTCGTCACAATTACTGCCACCGGGCAAACGGTACCATTTGACAACCCTCCTCCTCCCGCGCCCCCATTGAAAGGAAACCCGGACCCGAACTGCGAGTGGCAAGTTACGAGTTCTTCGTCCGAGGTCACAATTGTCGGAGGGAACGGCGTCGTCCATACCGGTACCGGGACGTTCCAATATTATGTTTCCGCTAACAGCGGCCCCGCCGCGCGGATTGTTCAGTTCTCGCTGGGAACCCTGGTATTCCAAACATCGCAACCGGGCATGCAGGCCAACGTCAGTGTGACTTTGACTACCAGCCCCGCCGGTCTCTCGCTGGTAGCGGACGGTACAACCTATGCGGCGCCGCACACCTTTGAATGGGGTGCCGGCAGCCAACACGTCATCGGTACCACTTCGCCCCAGGGCAGCGGCGGAACGCAATACGTGTTCGCCTCCTGGAGCCAAGGCGGCGCGTCGAGCCAGACCATCACCGTCCCGACTGCAAACGCCACATATACAGCGAACTTCACTACCGGCTACCAGCTCACCACGGCTGTATCACCGGCCGGAAGCGGCACGGTGACTCCGGCCTCGGGCGGATATTACGCCGCGGGCAGCACCGTGAATCTCGCGGCTACGGCCGGCGCCGGCTATGCCTTCACCGGTTGGACCGGACCCGTATCCTCGTCCACCAGCGCATCCACCACTATCGTGATGAGCGCGCCCCAATCCGTGACGGCGGCGTTCGCCCCGTCGAACCCCACCCTGGCCTGTCCGGCCGGCAACGGCACCGTAGGCGTGCCGTACTCCTCACACCTCACGGCCGGTGGAGGCGCCCCGCCATACAAGTTCACCATTACCCCAGGAGCTCTCCCCGCCGGCCTCACGCTCGCCGCCGACACCGGCGCAATCTCCGGAACGCCCACGGCCGCGGGGACCTCCAACTTCACGGCGAAGGTGGTGGATTCAAAAGCGAATTCCGCCACTGCGTCCTGCGCGATCGCCGTCATCAAAATCACGATGGACAGCTTAGAAGTAACGGAACCGGCGACGCCCAACGCCGTGGACGGCACGGCGCCCGCCGTTACGCCAGTCTCTTCAACCAATACCTCCGCGGCGTTCGCCGCGGCAGGCTCTACGGACCTGGTCGTAGTTCTGCTGAATTCCGGCATGGTAACCGTGAAGGGCGTTAACATCCAGCCCGCCGGGAACGCAGGCCAGGTCCAGTGGCAAATGGATAGGGACCCGACGGATAAAATCGACCTAAGCACGGCGCCCGGTTGCGCGGCCTCGCCGAGCGGCGCACCCGCAGTTGCTGGATCTCCGGGCGCTGCGGTGACGTTTTCACCGAGCACTCCTGGAAACTTTCGCTTGGCGGCTTATATCGACGCCAATGCAAACGGCAAATTCGACGATGGCGAGCAGTTGCGCATTCTCCGGGTGGCCATCGTGCGCGCGACTCTGATGAATGCGGCGACATCCACGTTCAGGACCACCAACGACTTCGTTCCGGATGCGCCGGCGGGTGGAAAAGCGGGGGTGGACGCCAAAGGTCCCGCCATGAGGCTGCTGGGAGATTACATGATCGAGGGCGGCGGAGGGACCTGCACGGTTGGCGCCGCACAGATCACCATCGGCGATGTCGGAAACCTCTTTGCCGACACTTTCGTAGTGAATTACCCGGTCCCCAATCCGCCCCCGCCAGCGCCCGGGAATGTGGCGGGGACAGCGGCGGAAAACCCCGGAGGGCCGCTTCCCATGGTCGACACCGGCAGAGTGGCAAAGGGTAACCAGCCCGGCGGCGGAGTGCAGGCTTTTCGCACAGCTTCCAAGGAGACCCCCAAGGCTTCCGCGACCGGGCGGCGAATCGGCCTGAGTAGCAACGATAGCCCCGGATACGGTTTCTGGAAAATCGATCATCCCACCACCACAAATCTGTGGGGCTCCACAACTGGAGGGAATCAGTTCCGCGAATTTGTGGTGGGTTTTTCCAGCAGTTTTTCGAGAACTTATTCACCTCTCAACGAGAACAATTGGACCGTGGCGGTTAGTGGAAAAAACGATGGTACAGGAAAGTGGAAGGACAATGGCGCTTCCGTCACGGGCAACGATACAAAGCTTACTGCCGTAGCGCACAGCGTCCAAGTACAGGGACTCTCGTTTGTGAACGAGTTCTCCTACGTTTGCGTGCCGGCACCACCGGCGGGAGTGAGTTGCAATTAACCAAAGGAAACGACAATGAAAACTTTATTGTTGGCAATCTTAGCGACTGTTTCCGGCCCAATCCATGCGCAAGTGATGGAGAACCAGCCACGCACGGCCAAGGAAGCGGAACAACTGCGTCGATACGTGTTGGGCGACACGGTTGGAGAATGCCTGGTTGGGAAATGTGCGATTTTCACTGGCTACCTGCTGACTAGCGTCCCACAACCAGGGGAACCGGTCGCCATTCAAGTCAGTGAAAGACTATTCGTAAGCGGAGACCCAATCCCGGATACCATTCGTCTGTCCTATGAAGACCCCGCGGAGGCGGTGAAGCCATCCCAGGCCGCGCGGGCGTGGGAAGGAGTCGCACTCCAAAGGAACACGCTGGTCACCGTCGTATTTGAAGGCGGCGAGCCGGCGCTGGTGACTTCGACACCTCAGGATGCCGAATTGATTCGAGCGATTGCATCGGAGGCGCTTCGCCTACAGGAGTCGCCGGGAGAGATTCGCGATCAGGTCGCGACGCTTTCCCAAATCGATAATCCGGCGATGGCCGCCTTCCTAGCGGTCCATCTGGAAAGAATCGACACCACCGACGACCCCGATACTTCGGTCACGCTGCTATCTCAGTTGCTTGATAGTGAGAACGTGCCGCCCGAGGCACGGGAAGACATCGTCGATCATGTTGTCCTGGACTACGACCGGCTAACTGGGGGAGGCCGCGCGACGCTGGTAAGCCGTCTGGCGGAGATGGGCAAAAACAGCGACCCTCGCCTCGCGGGCCCCGGCATTCGCGGGTTGGGCAAAATCGGCGCTTCGGACAATTCCATGTGGGCGCTGATTCCGAGTGACGCACGGGCCGGGATTGCTCAAAGCTATCGTGCGCTTGTGGGAAGGAGTGCGATGAGGCGCGATTCGGCGCTGGAGTCGGCCTTAGGAGTTCAGTAGTAAGCGTCAGGCCAACACAGGCGATTCGGATTCGCCCTTAAGGGTGACTAGCGGCACTCGTAGCTCGCCGGATCCTCGGTATTCCCGCTTCCCCTATAGAAGGCGATCTGAGGATATTGGCAGACCAGACGCCGCCCCACTTCCTTGCCATCCTTATAGTGAGACACGATCAGTTGGTTCGGCGCTTGTCCGGTCTGCTTCCATTGCTCGATCAAGGCGAGGGTGTCGACGTTGAAGTTTTCTGCGCCGGTGGTCCCCACGCCATGGCCCATGCCCGGAACCATGAAGAAGCGCATGGACTCGCGCGTCAATTTCGCCCCGGTTTTGGCGACCACGGCCTTATAGTAATTCACGGCGACAGCGGGCGGCACGCTGGCGTCGTTCCATCCTCCGATGAGCAGGAGCTTCCCCCCGCGCGCGAAATATTTGCGCAGGTCCGGATCGACGGCGTTCACCGGGGCGACTTCCGTTCGCTCCGCCAACGCGACGTCGCTATCGAAATTTAAGCGGCGCGTCTTGTAGTCCCATTTGGGGTCTTGAAAGACGTAGTAGCGGAAGAAATCGACGGGAATGCCGAGCGGTTCGGCGCCGCCCGCAAGCTGCTCCCATCCCAACTCGCTTCCCGGGTACAGCGGTGAATAGATTTGCTCGCCCGTGCGCGGATTCTTCGGACCGGCATAGATCTTGCGCGCCGCGGCCACTTGCGGCCCCGTGAGACAGTCGGGCGCATCCGCGCCGCGGCATTGGACCACGCCGGGATCGAAACGGCAGCGCTCGGCGCTTCCGATAATTCCATCCACCAGGCCATCGGCGGCATCGCAAGCTTTAAGCGCCGCTTGATGCAGCACCGCGTATTTGACGGGTGGAATGAAGCTGGCATCGTCCTGATGCGTGGCGTACCACACCCACATCTGGCCGAACGTGTGGCGCGACAAATAAGACGACATGGAAGTAATGGCTAGCGCATCGTAATCCTCCGGATAACGCTGGGCCGCGCTGAGGGCGGCGATGGTTCCCCCTCCGGATTCCGCCATTACGGAATATTTGAGCGGCGAATCGTAATAGGCGGCGATCAACGCCTTGGCGAACACGGTCATCTCATGCGACGAGCGATAGCCGAAGTCCTTGATTTTCTCCGGATGTCCGATGGCATAATCGGATCCTCCTTCGTGCCCGGTGTTGTTGCCCGCGGCCGCGTAGCCGCCGCGCAGCGCGCCCGCCAAGCCTCCCGGATTCACCGCCGCGCCTCCTCCCAATCCGCCGTTTCCCCCGCCTCGAAATTTGCCGTTCCAACCGGCGGCTACGGGCAGCCACACCTCCACCTTGATATCGGAGTCGCTCGAAGGCGCGAGCGTAGCTTGAACCCGGCAGAACTCCGGCAAATCGGCGAACTGCTGAGGGCCGCCGCGGCCTCCGGGCGGCGGCTGAAAAGCGCCCGCGGCCACTGGCGCGGCCATCGCGATGGTGGCGTGCGGCACAGAGAGGTTTTTCAGGTTCGCGCAGGCGGTCGCCGCTCGAACGGACGTACCGACCAGAACCAGCGCACCCGCAATACCTGTCCTGCAGATAGTGCCGGCTTTGATTCGCGGCATTCGGGATCGCGATGCTGGAGCCTCGCGACCGTCACGACCGCGCGGGGACCACACGTCTCCTGTCTCCTGACTTCTGACTCCTGACTCCTTCCCATCGAGATTCATTTCACCTGTTCCTCCTTGGACCTGCGCTTCGACGAAGCGAGGGATGCGAGTCTTCCCTGGATGACGCTGTTATCCGGTTCGATCTCCAGCGCCTTTTTGTAATAGACGGCGGCCGTCTCGTCATCGAATTTACGAGTGTAGGCGTAGCCGATGGTCGCGTAGCTGCGCGCGGACTTGGGATTATATTCGAGGTTCAACTTCATCAGGGCGATCGCGTCGTCGGGTCTCGAGGCCACGATGCGATCGGCGAGATCCACCAGGGCCTCCGCGCTGAAATCATAGGCATCGCGGCCGTAAAAGCGCTGACGAAGCTCCCGGTATTGCGCGACCGCCGCGTCCGCACCTTGGGCGCGCAGCGTGTCCGCGATAATATCGGCGAGCTGTCGTGGGATGGGAACGCCGCGGTGGCAGGTGACGCACTCGACTTTAGCCGAGGCGTTACCCGTGACTTGCCGCACACGCGCGTTCAGCTCGCGCGTCATCGCAATCATCTCGCGAGCGATATTCTTCTTGGGCTCTGGCGCACCACTCCCGCGCGCCGCGTCGTGGCAATAATCGCAAGAGACACCCAAAGCCCGCGCGATGGCTTGCATATCGCCGCCCAAGTCCGCAGACGTCTGGGCCGCGCCCACAGCGGAGCACAACCATGCCAGCGCTACGAATCGGACAGCCTTCATAGCGATCTCTCTGACGCCGGCCGCTACTGCTTGGGCGCGCCGCCCTTCGCCCCACCCTTAGTCGGCGGAGGCGGCAGCGTCCCGCCTTCGGCCAGAGTCTTCATGTTCTGCAGCGCCCGCGTGAACTGGGTGGTTCTTTGCGCGATGTTCCGCTCGCGCGCCGCGTCGTCGGCAAGCATGGAATTGTCGAAGACCAACGTATAGACCAGTTTCGAAGTCGTCGCCGTCAATGGTCTGGCCTCCAGCGTGCCGTGATACAGGTCATAGGGCCGGCCCTCCCGCACGGGCTGAGTATAGGAGTAGGAAAGCTCGGTCTTGCCCACCAGGATTTCATTACCGATCGAGCGAACCGTGCCGAATTCCCCATCCTTGCCCGAAGTGATGGTGCAAGCCACTTGCAGCCATTCCCCGATATCGCAGTATTTCCCCACGCGTTTCCACACCTCCGCGGCAGGGCGGTCCACGGTGATTTCCAGAGGGATGGAAACGTAGTGCGGGTTGGGGATGGCGAGCGGCGCCTGCTGCGGCGCTTGTGCGCTCGCCACACTCGCAAGACAAACGATTCCGAAGGCGCATCCCACGGAAGCCTTCAAACGATTTCGCATACATTCCCTCCCATATCGCCCTTGCGGCGTGGTTCTCTTACAAGTTCAACCCACAGCGCCGGCACAAACGGGCGCTGTGCGCCGAACGCCCAATTTTGGCACAATCCGCGCGGGGAATCAACTCTCCGCCCAATCACGAGGCCGGCCGTTTGAACCCGGCAATGAGTTTGGCCGAGGGCGTCCGAAGGGCAGCCGTAATCGACCCCTCAACGCGCACAACGCATTCGCTGTGGTTTATTCCATCGCTAGCTCACCCTACCCCGAAAGGTCCCGTTTGCAAGATAAAATATCGAAACGGGTGAAACCGTCCGATGTAATGTTCGGACCTATGGCAAGCTCACAGCGGCCGCGCTGTGCGCGTTACATGGTGGCTCCGAGGGAAAACGCTAAAATGACGCGAGAGAAACGCAAAAATAACGCAAAATAACGCTAAAAATAACGCAAAATAACGCAAACGGTTGCGAATAAAAAGCGACTAGAAGCGGCTTACATGTTGTATTTTAAGGACTTACGCCTCGACATCCGATCCCGAGCGGCATTTTTAAAAACCTGTGCGATTTAGTACACAGCGCGCCTTCGCCGCAAACAACCATGGAGGGCGGGCTTGAGCCCGCGCGAGGCTTTAGCCTCGCTGCCGAAGAGCGGCGCTCAAGCGCCGCGCGGACTAAAGTCCACCCTCCAAAACCGTCGCGGCACGAAAAGACTACTGGGTTACGGTGTCAGTACAGGCTTTAAGCCTGTGAAACCTGGTCCTCAGTCGGGCCTCAGCCCAGGTCCGGACGGAGGCTGAAACCTCCGTTGCAGGCTAAAGGCGACCCCATCAAGTAGTTTAGAATCGAAAGTGGTCTGGAATGGGGACGTAGCTCAGATGGATAGAGCGGTCGCCTCCTAAGCGACAGGTCGGCAGTTCGAATCTGCCCGTCCCTACCATCGGTTTGCGCGCGTTCGCGCGGCTGTGGTATTGATAAAGAAATCCTCCTCCTCGGCGATTCTAACGAAGGCACCTGAGCCACTACGGAATCGCGAGCCGGGGAAACTGACTTTATGGCATACGTGATTGCAGAACCTTGCATCGGCACCAAGGACGCGGCGTGCATCGACGCCTGCCCGGTCGATTGCATCCACCCCAAGAAAGACAACCCCAAATTCGCCGAACACGACATGATCTATATCGATCCCGTGGAATGCATCGACTGCGGAGCCTGCGTTCCCGTATGCCCCGTCTCCGCGATCTTCGCGCTGGACGATCTGCCCGACAAATGGGCCGATTTCGCGCAGCGCAACGCGGCGTATTTCGGGCGTTAGCTTGCGGGCGCCCTCGCGCCCCGGATGTATCATGAGGCCATGACAACGAAGACCCGGCTCACTGCCGACGAGCTGTTCCAATAGCGCCCTTGCCCGGACGCGACACAGTTCGACGCGCCACAGTTCTTCGTAACCGTCCCCGCGGTGCTTTCCGTCTAAGGAACAACTGCGATTTTCCGGGGATGCTTTTGAAGGGGAGATCCATGAACAAAGCGACGGCTCTTTTTTGGCTCGCCGCCCTGTCCGGAGGCATGCCCGGCGCGGCCGCTTTCGCCCAAACCGCTCCGGGCTATGGAGTGGTCAGCGGAATAATCCGCGAAGCTTCCGGCGAGGGGATCCCCGACACCACGGTGACCGTATCCAATAACGACCTCGGCATTCAGCGCACTTTGATCACCACCGACGATGGCGTTTTCAACGCGCCTGGCCTCGTGCCGCGCACCGGATACAACCTGAAAGTGACACGGAAAGGCTTCAAGACCTGGGAGCAGAAAAACTTTGAAGTCTTCTTGGGCCGCACGGTGAATTTCGACATTACTCTGTCGCGCGAAGCGGCCACGTCTTCGCGCGAACAAGCCCGCGAATCTTCCCCCAAAGTGGAAGACATGAAATTCGAAATCTCAACACCGGTGACCTCCCTGCAGGTGCAATCGCTGCCGGATAGCACACGCCGCGCGGATGCGTTAGTTCTGCTGGCGCCGCAGGCAACCGAGAACGTGGCTACCGGAATCATCGCCTTCCGCGGGGAACCATGGACGAATGCGTTTTATACCGACGGCGATTTCACCACCAGTACGCACTATCTCGTAAAACCCGGCATCGCGCCCCAACTGCCTCAGGAGTCCATCGCGGAAATGCAGATTCTTTCCGCGATGGCGTCGCCGGAACTCGGGCGCTCCGCCGGCGGCATAGTGAATACGGCCACGCAGAGCGGAACCAGTTCTTTGCACGGCCAGGCTTACGACTATTTCAACGAAGCCAGCCTCAACGCCTCCAGCCGCTCCGACCCGGCATTCCATCCCACCGGGCATCAGAACCAGGGCGGGGCGAGAGCCGGCGGCGGCGCCTTAGGAGACACGCTTTTCTGGTTTGCCAACGGCGAGTTCATCGATGGCGAATCCGAAGGAATCAATCTCATCAATAATCCGCTCATCGGCAATCCGTTGGGAACCGCCGTTTGGCCCGCGAACTGCGGCTCGCCGGCGACTCCGGCGCAGTGCGCCGCTGCCATCGCGTTTCTCAATCTGCAAATGAACCGCATTGTTCCCCGGTCCCAGCACTCGTTCACGGGTTTTGCGAAACTCGATTGGCGTCCCAACGAAGCGAACACCCTGAGCCTGGACGTGGACGCGTTTCACCTCAACGCGCCGAACGGCGCACAAACGGCGGAAGTTGCCACCAATGGCGCGCTCACCGGCAACAACGGCAGCCTGGGCAAGGAGACCCGCTTCGGCCGCGTCGATTGGGGCAGATCCATGTTGAACGGATTCGCCTTCAACGACATGAGCTTCACGTTGTTTCGCGATCGCACTTCTAATTACGAGAATCCCAGTCTTCTGCCCTCCACCGGAAAGGTGGCCATCAGCATAGCGGGCACTGGGGTGGGCGCCAATCCGGCCTATCCGCAGATGATCAGCGAAAACCGCTGGGAGTTTGCGGAGAATCTTTCCGTCACCATAGCCTCGCATCTGGTGAAAGCCGGGGTCGAATTCGATCGCTACCAGGATTATTTCGATCAGGTCTTCAATAGCGGCGGCAGCTACGTGTACCCCTCGTTTACCACGTTCGCCGAAGACTTCAGCAGCAATCCCAACACGCGTCGCGACTACACTAGCTTTTCGCAGGGCTTCGGCGTTCCCGTGATCAATGTCCACATGCCGGAGCTTATTTGGTACGTTCAAGACAATTGGAGACCGCTGCGCCGGTTGAGCGTGGAAGTGGGAATTCGCGCGGAAAAGACTTTCATGCCCACGCCCCCGTACACGAACTCGACCTGGTATCAAACGGGCTCCATTGCGTCGACGAATAAAGATATCGCTCCGCGCGTCGGCATCGCATATCTTCTGGGCGACCGCACCGTGGTTCGAGCGGCCGCGACCGAATTCTTCCAACCCTTCCCCGGGCAGCTCATCGACGCGTTGTACGCCGGAAACGGCATCTACCAGGAACAGATTTCCTTCAACCCCAATCAGACCCAAGCGCCGTATTTTCCCCATATCATCTCCAGCCCGCCCGCTACGACCACCGGCTCCGAAAACGTCTTCTTCGCGACCGCCAACAAGTTTCGCAATCCCTATACGATAGAAGAGCTCCTGAGCATCGAGCATCGCTTCGGCACCGGAACCCTTGTGACAGTGAGCGGTATCAACAACCCTGGTTATCGCCTGTGGACCCTGAGCGATCAAAACGTCTACTCTCCCACGCTGGTGCGCACTTACAACATCGATAATGCCAACGGCGCGGTAGTCGGGAACTTCCCCACCTGGATCGTCAACGCCAAGGGTAACGGGAATTTCGCTCACGCCTATCAGGTGGACAATAGCGGTGGATCCTGGTATCGCGGCGCTACGGTTCAATTCCATCAGAATGTCACCCACGGCTTGAGCGTGCATCTTTCTTATACCTATTCCCACGCCATCAACGATATCGGCGGCGCTCCGGTTCCGTGGCTCGGATTCCTGGCGCCTGCGGTGATCAACGCCGACTACCGCTCCACGCAAGCCAACTCGGCCTTCGACCAGCGGCAACGCGCCGTTCTAAGCTGGACGTGGCAGCCGGTGTTTGCCAAGGGGAACTCTTTCGCGGATCGTTATCTGCTGAATGGTTGGCAGATCAACGGCATCGCGACCGTTGCTTCAACGATGTTCCAAACTCCGATCGTGTTCGTGAACGGCCAGCAGTTTACCGGCGTCACGATGCTGTATACGAATTCCTTGAACGGCTCCGGCGGATCACAGCAAGCGCCCTTTCTTCAAGCCGGGAAGTTGCCCATCGGATCGCAGAAAGTTCTGGACGCGCGGCTCAGCCGCGCGATACCGATAACCGAGCGCATCCGGGCGACGCTGATGCTGGAGGGATTCAACGCCCTCAACTCGCAATTCAATACCAGCGTGAATACCATCGCGTATACCGCGACGTCCGGCGTGTTGAAACCCGTTCCCTACTTCGGCCTGGGAAATGCGGCTGTCGGCTACCCGTACGGCGCCAACGGCCGCCGTGTTCAAATCGCAGTGCGAATCGACTTCTAGTAATAGCCGCTGGCCGGCGTCACGCGTGGCGCACGGCTTGCCAGGCGTCGCCGCGGATCCACGGACGGGCGGCGAGGTACGCCACAGACGCCGTCATCGTGCTCATCGCGAAGATGACGGGCAGCAGGACCAGCCATTCGAAGGCGTGGATGCCGAAGAACTGCGACCGGAGCAGCACGGTGGCCGCGATGCCGGCCAGCGCTCCGGCCGCTATGCCCGAGCCCGAAGTCGCGGCAGTTTCACGCAGCACCATGCGGAACAGATCGGAGGGCGCGGCTCCCAGTGCCGCGCGGATGCCCAACTCGCGTTTGCGCTCGCTGACCGAATAGGAGACCGCGCCGAACAATCCGAAAATAGCCAGCAGCACGCCGAGCCCGCTCAGCCCGCCCACGCTATAGAGCGTGAGCAGAGGAACGAACATTTGCAAATACAGAATCCCGCCCATGGTGAAGGGCGGCACGGGGAGGACCAGACCCGCGCTCGCTGCGGCTCTTTCCAGCGGCTCCGCCCACAGGCGTGGATCGCCTTTGGTTCGGAGAATGACGGAAAGGTAAGGCGTGTCGCGCTGAGCGTAAGAGAAATAAAGGAAGGGCTTGGGCGCCTCGTCCAGGTCGTTGTATTTGCCGTTGGCTACAACTCCGATAACTCTGGCCGCACGGGGCGGATTTCCGACGCGGAGAGTCTGGCCGATTGGCTCCTGACTGGGAAAAAACGTTTCCGCCACTTTACGATTAATGACCACGGATTCGGGACCGCCTTTTTGATCGCGGGAATCGAACACTCGGCCGTGGTACACCGGAACGCCGAGCGTGGCGAAGTAGTTCTCGTCCACGACCGAGCTGGATACGTCGATGGGCTTGTTTTCACCGGGCGTGTGCACCGGAGACGGCGTGAAGCCGCCAAGGAACGGCATGCCGCTCGCCAGCGAAGCAGATTCCACTCCATAGATTTGCGACACGGCTGCCGCAAAGGATCGGTAAATTTCCCTCTGCTGGGCTTCTGAATGATTCTTCGAATCGATATCCGTAGCCATCGCGGCGATAATGTTGCGCGCGGAAAACCCGGGATCGATATGGCGCAGATTATCGACGCTGCGAAGACACAATCCCAACCCCACCAAAACAAACGTGCTGACAAACACCTGAACCGCCACAAACGCAGTACGGATGATTCCCTTGCGCCGTCCGCCAATGACGATTTCGCCGCTCATCGCGCCGGCCAAATTGGTCGACGAGGCATAGAGAGCGGGGGCAAGCCCGGTGGCGAGCGTCGCGATCAGAATAAGCGCGGCGGCGAGAAGCGTCACGGTCAGATCGGGCGTGACGTTCGCCGTGATACTGAGGGATCCGATCAGCGGGAACACCGTGGTGAATTCCGAAAGCCGCTTGAGCACCGCCTCCGCGATCAAAAAACCTGCGCCGCCGCCCAGCACGCACAGAGCGGCGCTTTCGATCAAAAACTCGCGGATCAAGCGGCCGCGTGTCGCGCCGACCGCCGCCTTGATCAAAGTCTCCTGCCGGCGCTTCACAGCCAGAGCGAGCAGTAGATTGGCGACGTTGGCGCACGCCACGAGAAGCACTAACAAAACCAGAAGCATCAGAACTGTGGAAATCAGCCTGGCCGCGGGTTGCGAATCGGGAGGAACAGCCGTGAGGCGCTCGAGTACCGGAACGCGGCCTGTATCAGCCTCGGGATAAGCGGTGGCGAGCCGTCGCGCAATGGCCTGCATCTCCGCAGCGGCCTGTTTCCGGCTGACGCCCGGCTTCAATCTGCCGATCAAAGTAAATCGCCGCGCGTCGCGTTTCGAAAGCTCAGCGGGGTCAAATCCCGGCGGCGAGGATGCAGGCACAATCACGTCCGCGCGGAGTCCGAGGACGACTCCTGTGAATTCCTTCGGCGCCACTCCGACAATGGTGAGGCCGCTGTTCAGGTCGAAGACTTTGTCGATGATATCGGGTTTGCGGCCCCAGTGTTGCCAACCAGAATAAGTCAGCACGGCTTCCTTAAGGCGCTTATCGTCGTCGCCCTTACCGAACAGCCGGCCCAGCGCGGGCTTCATTCCCATCACCGAAAAATAGTTGTCTGAGACTGACTCGCTCACCGACTCGCCCCACTTCGTCGTCCAGTTCTTCGAGACCGAACCGGGAAACGCCGCGATGTCCGAGAAGACATGATTGTTGTCGCGATATTCCTTGTAATCGGGATAGGAGATTGCTTCGACGGCGTTCTCCGGCGAGCGGTGATAAATCACGACCAAGCGGTCCGGATCGGCTGCGGCGGGCGGACGGAGCAGAATCCAGTTGGAGATCCCGATTCCGATGACGCCCAGCGCGAGCGCGATGGCGAGCGAAGAAACGGCTACGCTCGCGAGTTTCCAATTCTTGCGTAGCGTGCGGAATCTCCTCATTCCGCCCGCCCTAGCTCTCCATCTGCTCCGGGAACACTGCGTATCCCGCCGGCGGAGGAAACAACTCCTCCAGCGTCACTAACCTCTTCCGGATAAACCTGCTCGGAAGCTGGCGCGGACCGGTTTCCACGTCGATATCGCAACAGATTCCGTGAAGATATAGGGTCAGCGTGTCGATGAAGGATTGCCGCGCATACGCGCGGAAGGTTCTCGCTGCGGCCGCGCTCTTCGAGCGCCGCAAGCCCTGCTTCAACCGCCAGCTCGGCTCATCCACTTCGCCGTGCGCCTCGGCATTCAGCTCCTCGCGCAGCAGCCTGCTGTACAGCGTCTCGATCTCTTCGCTCCAGTGCTCGCCCATCACCGTGGCGATGAGGTGATAGAAACGGTAATGGTATTCGGCGACCTCCTGATCCTTCAAAGCGAAAGCCAGGAACGTCTCCTCGCCGAGCTGCACTTGCGTAGAAGTGGCTAGGCGGCCCTCCGGCGGTTTTTCGATGGACACATAATCTGAGGAGAACGATTTTTCCCGCCCACGCTCGCTCCCGTTGGCGCGCTCGAGATAGGGCACCAGCAGGATCGAGATCTTCGGTAGCGCCGCCGCGATTTTCGGAGGCAACGCCGCAACCGGCTCCTGCAGATATTCCCGAAGATCCTCCTCGCTCATCGGGACTGAGGCGCAGAAATAAGAAAACGTGTTGCTGAGCGGGATCATTTCGCCGCGGAAACGCTCCGCGAACTGGCGAACGCTCAGCTTGCCAAGGTCGATTTGTGCGGGCATTCTAAGCTGCTTACATTCTACCGGAGGGTGGGGCCGGCGTTGTCCAACTCCGTCTTATGTTGTTCTTCCCAAGATCGTCCGGCCGGCGCCTGGCCACCGCGCCCGAACGCGCCAATCAGTCCCGAGCTATATACGCCGATGTAGGCGAATCCGTCCAGATGGGGGATGGCGGCGTTCAGCGTCTGATTGCCTCCCATCGAGAGACCCGCCATCGCCCGATGAGCGCGATCGTTCAACACGCGATGTGCGAGTCCACGTAGAGTATTATCCATCGTTTTTGATTCTATTGGGGACCGCATTCGCTTTGGTGTATCCTTAGCCCGATGCGGTACTCGTACCATTCTTGCTCAGACCCGAAGCTCGGCAGCCACCGGCGCGACGCTGCGCTGGCCGCCGCCAGCCTTGTAATTCTGAGCACTCCCTTGTGCGCTCAGTGGATAAAGTATCCAACCGCAGGCGTGCCGCGGAAGGCCGATGGCAGCGTGAATATGTCGGCCCCCGCGCCTCGAATGGCCGATGGCAAGCCCGACTTTTCGGGGATCTGGACCACCGCGGAACCGAATATCCTCCGGCCGGGCGTATTGTCGAGTCCCTTGGAAAGAGCTGCCTCTAACGGACCGCGGAGTTCCAAGGACGCGGAGAGTCCTGGCGACCCCAGTCGAATCATGGGCTCGCGCCAAATGGCGAACATCGGCGTCGATCTTCCCGGAGGGCTGCCTTATCAATTCTGGCTTGTGCCCATCGTGAAGGAACGCACCGCCAACCTCGCCAAGGACGATCCCCACATCAAGTGCTTGCCGGACAATTTTCTTCGCGCTTATGGAATGCCGCATTTGCTGAAGTTCGTGCACACGCCAAGCCTTTTGGTAATGCTCAACGAAATGAACGCCGGCTACCGCCAGGTTTTCGCCGACGCTCGGCCGCTACCCGAAGATCCGACCCCCTCGTGGCAAGGATATTCGTCGGCGAAGTGGTCCGGCGATACCCTGGTCATCGACACCATCGGATTGCGCGACGATACGTGGATCGACTGGAATGGAAGCGTCGTGACTCAAGCAGCGAAAGTGCGAGAGCAGATGCGGCGCCCCGATTTCGGCCATCTCGAAATCCAGGTGACGGTTGACGATCCCAAGGCATATACGAAACCGTGGACCGTCACTTTGAAACAACGCATCGTAGTGGACGCGGAGTTGATCGACGAAATCTGCCTGGAAAATGAGCAGTCGCTGAAGCACATGAAATGATTTTTCGCGGGGGAGAGCTGCTGGAGACGCGCGCAGTGCGCAGCATACTCAGATACTAGCCCCCAACGTTCCGCTCCCAGATGTGCCGCAATCCCACCAGCGTCAAGTCTTCGTCGTAAATTTTCACCCATCGCGAGCTTCGGACAATCCGATGCCCATGCCCCCCGGTTGCGACAGTCTTCATGCCGGGCCCCAGCTCGCCCGCCAGCCGCTCCAAAACGCCGTCGATCATGCCCACGAATCCATAATACAAGCCTGAAGTAATGCTGCCCACGGTGTTGGAGCCGATCAGCTTCTCTGGCTCGCGAAAATCGACCATGGGCAGGCGGGCGGTTTGCGCGAACAAACCGGAGATCGACATGGCGATACCGGGGCAAATCACTCCGCCTAGAAATTCGCCGGAAGCGGAAACAATATCGAAGTTGATTGTGGTGCCGAGGTCCACCACCACCACAGGGCCGCCGTATTTGCGTAAGGCGGCGACCGCGTTTACCAGCCGGTCCGCCCCCACTTCGCGCGGATTGTCGTAATGGATGGGCAGCCCGAGGTCTAACGCGGAGCTGACAAACAGCGGCTTGCGTCCGAAATAACGCTCGGCCATGGTTTCCAGCGGCTGATCCACCGCGGGCACGACGCTGGATATGATTACGCCGTCCACGGCGGAAAGATCGAGCGAGGAAAGCGAGAACAGATTCCGCAGCAGAATGCCCCATTCGTCGGCGGTCTGCTCGCGGATCGTGCGAAGGCGCCAGCGTCCTGCCAGGCGGTCGCCTTGGAACGCGCCGATGGTCGCGTTAGTGTTGCCGACGTCCAGCGCGAGAAGCATAATCGTCTTACGACTCAATGACTCGCCGGCCTTCGATCCGATATCGGCCGGAAAGCGCCAGCGCGATGGCTTCGGAATAAATTCGATGCTCTTGTTCCAAGATGCGCGCGGCCAGCGTCTCGGCGGTGTCGTCGTCCAACACCGGCACAACGGCTTGCTTTAAGATCGGGCCCGAGTCCACGCCTTCATCCACGAAATGGACCGTGCAGCCGGAATATTTCACGCCGTGCTGAAGCGCCTGATGTTGCGCATCCAAGCCGGGAAACGCGGGCAGCAGCGAAGGATGAATGTTCAGGATACGCCCGGAGAAATGGCGAATAAAATGTCCGCTCAAAATGCGCATATAGCCGGCCAGGCATACGAGGTCGACTCGCGCGGCGCACAATTCGGAAATCAGTTGCCGGTCGTAGATCTCGCGGTCCAGGCCCTGCGAAGGCAGAGAAACCGCGCGAAGGCCGAGATCGCGCGCTTTGCGCAAGCCTTCGGCCTCGGTTCGATTGGAGATGACCACGGCGATTTCCGCATTCAGGCGTCCGCCGGCGACGGATTCGGCGATAGCGGCGAAATTCGATCCGCGTCCCGAAATGAGGATGCCGAGCCGGCGGGGTAGGCTCATTGGTAAACGACCCCTCGCCCGCGCGTTACCTGACCGATGCGATACCAGGGTTCCCGCAGAGCCGCGAGAATCTCGCCCGCGGAGACGAAGTCGCGCCGGGCAACCACCACGATCATTCCGATGCCGAGATTGAACGTGCGCCGCCAATCGTTCACAGGGATGCGTCCGACGCGACGTAAAAGATCGAAGATGGGCAGCACCGGCCAGGAACCGGTCTGAATGCGTACGCCCAATCCCTTGGGCAGAATCCGCGGCGCGTTCTCCGTGATTCCCCCGCCGGTAATGTGCGCGGCGCCTTTCAACAGTCCGGCGTCGTGCAAGGCCTGCAGGGGCTTCAGATAGCTGCGATGAATTTTCAGCAGCTCTTCGGCGATCGAGCCGCTCAATTCCTTGAGCCGTGTGTCGACGGTGTGTCCCGCCACTTCGAACAGCAGCTTGCGCGCCAGCGAATACCCATTGGTATGCAGGCCAGTGGAGGGCAATCCGAGCACGATGTCGCCCGCCTTAATGCGGGCTCCGGTAATCATCCGCTTGCGCTCCACCACGCCGGTGATAAACCCGGCGAGGTCGTATTCGCCTTTGGCGTAGAGGCCGGGCATTTCGGCCGTCTCCCCGCCGATCAGCGCGCATCCGTTGGCGCGGCAGCCGCGAGCGATGCCCGCAACGATCCCCGCGGCCACGCGCGCGTCCAGCTTCCCCACGGAGAAGTAGTCCAGGAAAAACAGCGGCTCGGCCCCCTGCACCGCGATGTCGTTGACACAGTGATTCACCAGGTCCTCGCCGACCGTGGAATGTTGGCCGGTGAGAAACGCGAGCTTGATTTTGGTGCCGACTCCATCCGCCGAGGAGACCAGCACCGGCTCGCGATAGCCTTTCAGGAGATAACCACCGCCAAAGCTGCCGATATCGGTGAGAACGCCGGAAGTAAAGGTCTTCCGCGCGAGTTTGCGGATCAGCGAGACAGCGCGATCCGCTTCATCGATATCGACCCCGGCTTTCTTGTAGGTGATCCTGGGGCGCACGGGCATGCGGAGAATTTCCATGATACGGCACGGCCCTACTCCTGCCGCAGCGTGACGGCGGGATCGATGCGCGCGATGCGCAGCGCGGGAATAAGCGCCGCCAGCGTTGCCGACCCGAGCAGGATCGCGGCGACCGCGGTCAGTGTGGTTGGGTCGTTGAGCGGAACACCCGAAATCAGCGCTCGCAATAGCTTGCCCGACGCTTGTGAAAGGAACAGTCCCAGTGCGACTCCCGCCGCGGCCAAACCGATACCCGATCGCGCTGCCATCGCCACGGCGCGCCAGCGCGACGACCCCAGCGCCAGGCGGATGCCGAACTCTCGCGTCCGATCCGTCACCGAATGCGCGATCAGGCCGTAGATCCCGACGGACGAAAGAAGAAGCGCGAGAGCCGCGAGCGAGCCGAGCAGAATCGTCTCCAGCCGCTCCATCCCAAACGCTCCCGACTCGATTTCATCCATGCTGGAGAATTCGGCGAAAGGCAGAGTTGGGTCCACTTCGGCCATCGCCTTCCGCATCATCGCGGCGATTTCCGCGCGAGTTCCCGCCCCGCGCACTACCCATCGCGGGCTGAACCATTCGTGCACCATTTGGAACTCGCCCTCGGGAAACTGTTCCGGGGGGATATAGATCTGCGGAACAGGGGAAACCGGACCACCGCCGTATCCGCGCTGTTGCACATCGCCCACCACCCCGACAATTTCCACCACGCGACCACTGCCGCCCAACACCACATGCCTTCCGATCGGATCGGAATCGCGGACATAACGCCGCACGAACGCCTCGTTTACCACCGTCACCGGGCGGGCCAAAGTCGAATCGCGCTCTTCGAACGTCCGGCCGCGCAGCAGCGCAAAACGCAGCGCCTCGAAAAAGCCGGGAGTCGCGTAGGTCACGGGAATGGCGAACCTTTGCTCCATGGGATGGGGACCGTCCACTACGCGAACCCCGTCGTTCAAAGGGCGCTCATAAGGCAAAGTCAGGGCCACGCCCGCGGCCTCCACTCCGGGATATTCACGCATACGCCGCAGCGATTCACGGAACAACCGGTTCACTTGCGCTGAGGTGGAATAGCGAGCGTCCTGAAGCGAAAGGCTCGCGGTAAACGCCCGGCTGCCATCAGAGCCGCCATCAAAACCCGGCTTCAGAGCGATGAAGTGGGCGAGGCTCCGCGCCACCAAACCTGCGCCCACTAGCAGCAGCGTTCCCAGAGCGATCTCGCAAACCACCAGGCCGCGGCGGGCCCAAGCGCGGCGGGTGGTGGTCGCGCGGCCCATGGATGCCAGCGCCCTTCGAAGATCCAGCCGTGAGGCTTCGAACGCGGGATAGAGGCCGAACAGAAGCATCGCCAACAAGGCGCAGATTGCGGTGGCGGCAAGCACACGCCCATCGAGAGAGACAGGTTGATTCAACAATCGGGCGTCGGGCAGATCGCCCGCGATGGACTCCAGCATTCTCCTGGACGCTTGAAGCGTCGCGTAGCCAACGCCCAATCCCAGGGCCGTTCCCGCAAACGCGATCGCTAGGCTCTCCGCGAGAAGCTGCCGCAGGATCGCGCCCCGCATTCCCCCCAGCGCGAGCCGAGTCGCGATCTCATGCCGCCGCGCTTCCCCGCGCGCCAATTCGAGCGAAGCGATATTCACGCATCCGATTAGCAGCACCAATCCCACCGCGGCCCACAAAAGCAGGAGCGGAATCCGCGTCTCGTCGGCCAGCCCTCGCTGCACCGGGATCAAACGGAGCCGCCGCGTTACTCCAGGCGACACGCCCGCGCGCTGCGGCAAGCTTGCGTAATACGATGCGCCCAAGGCGGCTATTTCCGCCTCCGCGTCTGGCCGGCGCATTTCTGGGCGAACTCGCGCCAGTACTGCATAATTGTCGCCGGAGCCTTCGCCGGTGGTGGACGGGCGCAGCGGTGTCCAAACCTCGGCGGATGGAATCGAGTCAAACCCCGGAGGCATGACCCCGGTCACGGTGTAGGGCTCGCCCCGCAGGAGAATCTTGCGTCCAACAATAGAAGAATCGGCATTGAAGAGACGGCGCCAGAGCGAATGGCTGAGAACCGCGACGGCCGGACCTCCGCGGCGGTCTTCGTCGGGCTGAATTTCTCGCCCGCGCAATGGATTTGCTCCGAGCACGTGAAAGAATCCCGCGGAGACGCGCTGCTGCTTGACGTATTGCGCTCGGCCGTCGGGCGCCGCGAGAACGACGTTTCGCGAGATCGCCGAGTAAACGGAGGCATCCACCGTGCGAGCGTGGTCGCGCAAATATTCCCACGTCCGGCCATCCTGGGAGGTGTCTTCGAATTCGCCTCGCGGCGTGCGCGTGATGGTGGAGATCCACAAGAGGCGATCCGGCTGGGGATAGGGCAGCGGCCGGAACAGAACTGCATCGACGACGCTAAAGACGGCCGTATTCGCGCCGATGCACAGCGCGAGCGTCGTGATGGCGGTGAGCGTATAGGCCGGCGTCTTGCGCAGCAACCGGACACCGAATTGAAGATCGCGTAGAAAAGCGTCCATTGCGTATATCCTACGCGGCGAACGGGGTCCGCGTTCCTTTAAACCCACGGCTTGACGCGCTCAAGGTATCGCGAGCAGACATCGGGGATCGACTGAGGCAAAGAATCCAGGGAGCGATTAGAGTTCCGCACCCCGATCGCCGATCCGCAGAGATTAAGGAGTACTAAGTCCGGCCGCAAAAATAACTGTTATAGAGTTGTCGTTACTATTTCATAATCCGCCTTCACTGCCCCGCTGAGCAGCAAAGGCCAAATTGCTAGCGGCACCTTGTGGGCGTGCTTCATTGTCGTTGGACTTG
>DATDGT010000346.1:0-79459 GCA_036521975.1 Bryobacteraceae bacterium | reverse complement strand
TTAGGCTGAGTCTCCTGAGATTGAATTGGTTCTTGTCTTGAACCCAATCCAAGTATCAGGGACTCAGCCTCTCGCCGACCGCGGCAGCCGCGTTTGCCAGCAAGTTAGCTGGCTAATTTGGACAGCAGTGAGGCCGACAGGTTCTATCCTTTGCGCCCGCACATCGTACAGGTCTCGAATACGGTCCGGTTCCGTTCGCAGTTCACCCTCGAGTGCCGCGAGACGCTGGCCCCAGTACCGCCGATTGGACTCAAGTTGGCGCTTCTCTTCTTCGCTGAAGGCCAGCGTGAGTTGGCCACCGCGATCGTGACGCGCGACCGTGTCCTCGATGTGCTTCTTCTGCGTCTCCAAAATCTCGCGCATCGCCTTCGCCTCGGCTTCGGCACGCTTTGCGAGACTGGCGATGGCATCTTTTGCGTAGTCAGTACTGCGCGCCTCGAGGTGGGGCAGAAGCTCGCGGACGTCGCGCGGCGCGCTCGCCTGCAACTGCGAAACCACGATATCCGGTATCGGACGCGTATGCGTCTGGAGTAGCGCCGTGTCGAGCAGGGAGAGCGTTCTCGTTTCTGCTTCGCGGCCGTACGGCGTGAGTATGCTCTTTCGGATGGCCGGATCTGTCCAGCGGGCAGTCACTGGAATCAGTTCTTCATGTAGCCGTGCCGCACCCGGACCGTATAGCGCCAGGCGGCCAATGAGGAGAACGCGCGGGATCGCATCGCTCGACTGAGCCAGGCACGCCCGAGAAAGATCGTGATGAACAAAGCCCTGCGCGGTGAAACGAGCGAGCAGCCGTTGAACAACCCGGTGTTCGAGATGGAGTTGTACCACCTCCTCGGTAACGACACCAGGATCCTCGAACACGACGGGGCGAATCGGAGAATTCCGCCGCCACTCCCAAAACTTCTGATCACGCGGCCGAGGAGCGCGTAGGCTGTCCATAGTTTCAGCCCAAGTTGGGTCCGCGCCAGGGCGCTGGTCAAGAGCGGGGAAGACAGAGCAGTCCGCACCCTTTAGCGTGTCGTTGGATGATGACTTTAGAGGCTCCGCACCGAGGATCTGCAGGGCGCAGGAAATCGCCGATTGGAAATGGTCTTGCGAAAGTCCAATGGCCTTCTGCGATTCGGCAAGCATGCTCCGCAGGCGGTCTATCTGCTTCCGCAGCTCTAGCTGCCGCTCGCGTGTGGCTTCGAGTTCCTCCTCGACGGCTTCCCGCGCGCTCTGGTCCAAGTTGGCGGCGTCGATCTCGTTCTCCAGCAAATCGATCTCGGCGCGGCGGATGCCGGTCTTCATGACAGCGTCGAGCCGACCATCGATCACTTGGGCCAGGCTGCCGAGTTCCTCGCGGATCGTCTTCGTCTTTCGGACCAGGGCCGCAAGAATACGGTCTTCCGGACGCTGTCTATAGAAGAAGTAGTGGCAGTACACCTCCGGGTTGGGCTGAAGCTTCCGGTCGATGCGTCCATTGCGCTGCTCCATCCGGCTCGGATTCCACGGCACGTCGAAGTGAAAAAGATTCCAGCAGTGAGCCTGTAGGTTGAGACCCTCGCGCGCGGCGTCTGTTGCAATCAGGATTCGTAACGGATGGCGCGCTGGCTCTGCATTGAACGCTGCCTTGATACTCTCCCGGTCGAGCACGCGCGACTCATCTCCGTCCGTCCGCTTCGCCGGTGTTGAGCCGCAGTACACAGCCATCCGCTCGGAGCCTCGGTCGGTATCGGCGATCGCCGCGTTGATCTGCTGCTGAAGATATCGCCTGGTATCCTCCCACTCGGTGAACACAATGACGCGCATGTCATTCCACTTCGCGCCGGCTGAGGGAAGGCTGGGGCACATGTTCACGCGAATCCACTCGATGAGCTTCTTAACGCGCGCATCGGGTACGGCGCGGCTGGATTCCACGATCTCCGTCATCGTGTCGAGCAGTTTCTGCTCGCGTTCAAATAGCTCGCGAGCCATGGCGGTGTCAGATGGGCCCACCGTGGCCTCTGAGACCGCAGTCACCTGGGCATCTTCTTCCGCCGCCAGTTCCTGTTCAGATAGGGCCGCGCGATCATCATCTGCGCCGATGCCATCCGTGAGCAAGTCCATGCGGGGCAGCACGGCAGCCTTCTTCACGGCTCCTTTCGCTTGATCGGCTTGCGCAGCCTCCCATTGGCGGCGGACTGTCTTGCGGTGGACGTGGAGCGTGCGCGAGAACGCTTCTATTGACGAGAAAAGTCTCTGCTGCAAGCCGCTGATCAGCAGACCAGAAGCCGTCTGCGTGCGTCGCGTTTCACCACTGAGTCGTTGCTCACGCAGTTTCCGGTATTCGTCGAGGAGAGCGGTCAGACGAAGCTCAGGAGCATCGTACGGCAAGCCGTCGATGTTCACCTGCCGGACTTCGCGCTTCGGGAACCCACCAACGATCTGCCGGAGATCATCCTTGAGGCGCCGGACCATGATATCGTCCAACATCCGTTTGCTGGCTTTGACGCCGCGGCAAAAACGCTGAGGATCGAGAATCTCCAGCAATGCGGAGAAGCTGTTGGAGTGTCCGTTGTGCGGAGTTGCTGACAGAAAGAGTCGATGTTCGAATCGCGGCGCGAGATCCCGGACCGCACGCGTAATGTGGGAGTCGATGGCGTATCGCTGGCCGCTGGAGGGTGCGGCATGATGGGCCTCGTCAAGGATGAGGAGGCTACCTGGATGGAAGGTGCCAAGCCAGTCACGAAGCGGCCCCGCGTAGGACTCATCGATCAGAAGTCTATGCGAAATCAAGAATCGCGAGTGCGCGGTCCACGGATTGACGCCGAATCCTCGTTCGCAGCGCACCATTTGAACATAGTCCTTGTCCAGGATTTCGAACCGCAAGCCGAAGCGGGCATCGAGTTCGTCGCGCCACTGTAGTAGCATCGATGGCGGGCACGCCACAACGATTTCTCGAACCTTCTTGCGAAGCAGCAGTTCGCGTGCGATCAGACCGGCTTCGATAGTCTTACCGAGTCCCACGTCGTCGGCGATGAACAGGTTCACACGCGGCAACCGCAGCGCCTTGCGCAACGGTTCAAGCTGATACGGATCAAGGCGGATACCTGCCCGGAATGGTGACTGGAGCAGGTTGGGATCGGTGGACGTTACGCAGTTCCAACGCAGGGTATTCAGGTAGGCCGCAAACCGTTGTGGTGGATCGAATCCGCGGCTGGCAATGGAATCCCAGGCTTCGCCCGTGATAACCTGCGCGTCCAGTTCGTGGTACCAGAGCACCTCGAGCGGCTGCCCTTGGGCGTCGTCATCCACGCAGGACAACCGGATCAGCGTTGAGTCGCCCGGATTAACCGGCGGGACTGCTTGTTCAACAAGATAGAGGCGCTGGCGAACCGCTACGATCTGACCAAGCTCCGGAGTGTGGCCGCGTGCCCTCATGCTGAAAGCGAACCATTTCTGTCCGAAAGGTCACTATAACGCTTTCTTCCCCCAGGGGATCGGTCCGACCCATTCTCCCGCCAAGCTAACATGGCGCAAACATGCCGGGGAAAGCCGTTGCCTCTGGTTGTCACTTCGCCAAATCGCGGGTACGCAGAGTCAAACAGTTACCGCTGGTTGCTGTTAGGTGCCGGTTCGACGTTCAGGTTCGAGCCCCGGTTCGAGCCCCGCCCGTTCTGGTGCGTTTCAAGCTATCGAACCATTTAAATTAGTCCAGTTTCTGATCGTGGCCGGTGTCGAGCCCAGCCGCTCCGCGATTTCTGAAACCGGCAGTCCCTGACGCGCAAGGCGCCTGGCTTTCGCCTTTTTCTGTCTGCGCCGCCGATCGGCAGCCGCGACGGCTCTCTTCCGGCCACAGTCATCGCAGAAGTTCGCCTGCCCCGGCTTCGGCGCCCTCTTGGTGCGGGCATAGGGAAGGTTACAGCCGGAGCAGTGATACACCGCCTCGACGTCAGAAAGGACCAGAGCAAGTTGAAGCGCAATGGCAGCGAGCATGCATGTGTTGTAATCAATCGCCAGACCCCAACCATGTTCCCCAAACCCAACCACGAAACCCACGCGTCCAAGCCTGAGCCACAATGTTGCCTCTACAGCGAGAAAAGCTATCTCACTCTTCACGGAGCGCTTGTACTTCGGGTAGACACTTCTCCCATCCTTGCTAAAGGGGTACTCAATGCGCGGCAGCATAGTCAGCATGAACGGAGAGTACCGATCGATCTCCTCCAATAATCCCCCAGTGCGAGATGCGGTACCTCGCAATGCCGCCCAGTCATCGAGTTCGCCAAAGCGCCCCAGCTTGAGGTTCGCCGCAATATTCAGCACAGCCTGCGCCCGCCGGGAATAATATCTCCAAGTATCGAGGGATTCCCGCCGCTTGCCCGGTCCAACTGTTTGACACGGCCGTCCATTCTCATCGAGATACAGGACTCCCCACCGACGAGCAAACCGGAGGACAGACTCCGGCTTCTGTTTCCAAAGCTGAACAAACTGGGTCAGCATCATGCGATCTGCGTGCGTATGACGCACGCGGATCTTGGCGTCGGGCGGCCCACCATCGAAGGTGAGCTCGTGACGATCCGGGCTCAAGTCGAGCCAGACCGGCACCGTAATCCGAGTGCCCGGCACCAAGCGGCCCAGCCGCGCACGAAGATCCGTGAACTGAGCCTGGTCCCAGTCCGCTAATCCCATACTCGAACCATATTCAGTCATCTTCTCACAAGCGCGAAAGAGCCATATCCTCAACCTATGAGTGAACAGTTGTTACGCGGTGACGAAGTCGCGAACCGCCTAAACGTATCGGTCGCGACCGCTTACCGTTGGATGAAAGTGGGCGTTCTGCCGGTGGTGAGAATCGCGGGGATTCGCAGCATTAGAGTGCCCCAGGAAGCGTTGGACACCTGGATCAGGCGGAACACGAGCAATGCTTGTAGCGCGACAAAACTTTTAGCAGGTCGTCCGACTCGCATTGCACGGAAAGCCACTGCGAGACGCAAACGGTGACGAATGACGCCATTCTGACCGACAACCTGGCCGCCGCCGGCCTCGAGTGGATTTGCGATTCGACCGGGAAGTTTACGGCGCGCGTCCAGATCGGCGGTCGTACCGGAGGACCCTTTGCCAACTCTATTCCCCGGAGCATAACCATGGCATTGGCGATCGCGATTGGCCTGAAGGTGGCGCCATGAACCCAGGAGAATCGCCGAAAGACTCCAGCCGGTTCCTGGAAGCGTTGTTCGCCGGGAAGCCAGAGGACCTCTTCATTCTGATCTGGACTCTACGAGGAGAGGACAAGCGCTCTCACTGGTTCCAAAACGTGGGTCGGGCCGTAGCCTACGCGAATTCGCTTCGTGGATGCAATGTCTACGTCGGGATCGGTCTTTCCCCATCCGACTTGGGCGAATTCCGCCGTTGCGAGTCCGAGAACGCGGCTGGCATCGTGGGCTTCGCCGCGGATATTGACTTACATTCCGAAGCCCATCCAAAAGGTGCTCGGCCTACATCAATTGAACAGGCCCTATCGATTCTTCCGCCGGAGTTCCCGGCGTCTATCATCGTGCACACCGGGAACGGTATTCAGTGCTGGTGGTTGTTCAAAGAACCTTGGATCTTCGAGAGCGACAAAGAGCGACCCAGTGTGATAGCGCTTTCATCACGCTGGCAAACCCTCTTGAAATACAACGCCCAAAGGCATGGCTGGGCATTCGAGCGACTCGGCGACCTTGCGCGCGTGCTTCGTGTTCCCGGAACGCAGAACATGAAGGATCCGGCCCACCCCAAGGATGTGATCATCCGCACCCTCACAGAATACCGGTACAACCCAGCAGAATTCCGCGATTACCTGGACGATCTCTCGGTCCCTGATGAGGATGAGAGAACTCGCCAGGCGAAGACGTGGGCTGAGCAGTTCGGGGACAAAACGCTGGCTATCGATTTCGCTGGCGCCATTGGTGATGAGCAACTGGCGCGGTGGATGCAACAAGATAATCGGTTCCATCAAACCTGGACTCACCAACGGACCGACTTGCAGGACACATCGCAATCAGGCTACGACATGGCGCTGGCGAGTTTTGGTGTGCGGAACGGTCTTCCCGATCAGCAACTGGTCAATCTAATCATTCACAATCGCCGGTTCCATGGCGCGAAGCAGAGCAAGAGCCTCGATTACTATCGACGAACGATCTCGAAAGCTAGGAACGGAGCCAGTGACCAGGGAACCGCGTACGTGCCGGCAGCATCCGGTCCTGCGCCTCCGAACAGCGACCCCGCGAATACTGATGCACCAGACCACGGTTCGGCGGCAGTCGACCCCAACGCTAAGGCCAAGTTGTGCGAGCAGCTTTCTGCCATCCTTGGCGTCTGCATTCTGCGGATCGTGAAGATCACCGGCGCGGAGCCGTCGTACCTGATGGAGCTTGATAGTGGGCCGATTGAATTCTCCGATACAAGCAAGCTCCTGTCCTACCGGTTTGTAAGATCGGCGCTTGCAGGCCGGGCCGGAAAGGTCATCGGAAAATTCAAGACGTCCATCTGGGATCAGGTCGCGCAAATTATGATCGATGCGTGCACGGAGAAAGAAGGCACCGATGATTTGGAACTTAAGGGAAGAGGGCGAATGTACATCGGCCAATATCTGGCGGATCACTCGATCCTTAGCTCCCTTAAGGGGCAGAGCCAGCCGCTTTTGCTCTATCCAGTCATCGAGGAAGGCCGGATTGCGATCTCCTCAACACACCTACAGCAGTACATCAATAAGACCACGAGCCAGGCCCTCTCGGTGAAACACGTTGCCACGATGATCGCAGCGCTTGGTGGGGAAAAAGTCCGCGTTCGCTGCGGCAGGTTGGACCAGGAGCGCTGGGCGTTGCCCCTTGCCGAAGGGGACCCAAAAGATTACCCCTCGAATGCCACGGAGGACAGCCATGGCGAATGACGAAGCAGCGTCCGCTCTCGAAGAAATCGGGTGCTGCGATCACAGCGTCACTCGGGAGTATAGGATTTATGGCCCGCCAGGGAGCGGCAAGACGACGAAAATCGCGCGGCAGGTGTCGCTGGCCGTCAACAAATACGGCGCCGATCAGGTGCTGATCACGAGCTTTTCACGCTCGGCTGCGGCCGAACTGGCTGATCGCGAAATGCCAGTCGCCGCGCACCGGATTGGGACCCTGCATTCCTGCTGCTGGAATGCACTGGGTAGGCCGCTGATCGCCGAAGCGCATGTGGATGTATGGAACCGAAAAAACGTGGGTCTCCCGCTGACGCCGGTTCGCTCACAAAACAAACTGGACGGTGATGTTGAACCAGACGATGACCAGGAGAACACGGGGCGCGGGGACATCTTAATCCAGCGGATGAATCGTTGCCGGGGAACTCTGTTGAACCGGGATCACTGGCCCAGCGACGTGAGGGATTTTGCCGCTCGATGGGAAGGTTATAAGCGCTCCGAAGGGCTACTCGATTTCACTGACCTGATCGATGTCGCGTTGCAGGATTTCGGAGCCGCTCCTGGTTCGCCCGCCGTGATTGTCGCGGACGAAGGGCAGGATCTGAATCCAATGCAGTTGGCTCTCGTGCGGAAGTGGGGCGGGCGCGCCGACTACCTGCTCATTGCCGGCGACGACGATCAAACCATTTATTGGTTCGCCGGCGCGACGCCCGAAGCGATGCTTCAGCCGGACCTCCCGGAAGACCACTGCATCTTTCTGCGGGAGAGCCACCGCCTACCCGTGAAAGTCCAGGAATTCGCTGAGCAACTGATCCATCAAGTCTCACGGCGGCAGGAGAAAACGTATCGCCCAAGGCACGAACAGGGAGCCGTCCACCGACTCGCGTACGGCTACAAGTCACCCGATTACGCGATTCTCAAGAGCGCGGAGGACCACGTCAGGCAAGGTAGGACCGTGATGTTTCTCGCGTCCTGCTCGTACATGTTGCGTCCCTTGATCCAGGTGTTGCGAAAGAACGCGATTCCGTTTCACAATCCTTATCGCCGGTCCAACGGATTCTGGAATCCAATTCGCACTGGGAGCCGGTACTCCGCAGCCGGGCGCGCCCGAGCACTTGTCGCCGCCCCGGTCGGACAGGGGCTTCCCTGGACGCGCGGCGACGTTGCGCTTTGGGCGGAATGGCTCCGGCCCGGCGTTCTCAAGAAGCACGCGGCGGAGCTCCTTCGTGACCCGGACAAGAGGGTACGGGCAACGCCAGAATGGTTGTCGGCGATCTTCGAAGGCAAGGCTCTCGCTGATCTCAATCAAGCGCTCGCGAATGGTCCGGCCGCCCTGCTCGAGTGGTGGCGTAACCGAGTCCGGCCAGAGGATCGCCGCCGAATTCAGTTCCCGGCCGATGTCGCGGAGCGGCGCGGCCCCACGGCCCTGATAGATACCCCTAGCGTGATTGTCGGGACCATCCACAGCGTCAAGGGGGGAGAGGCCGACGTGGTTTATTTGTTCCCAGATCTCAGCCGTGCGGGCGGCGCGAACTACCAGATCGCTGGGGCGCCCCGCGATTCCATCATTCGACTTTTCTATGTCGGCGCGACGCGCGCCAGGGAAGCGCTGTACCTTTGCGGGCGGGAGACGGGCCAGGCGATCGCCTTCAAATAATCTGAAATGCGGGACTTGCTTCAGCCCAACGCCGAAGGTAACCTCCTCATGCTGACTGGAGGCGTCCGGTTGAAAAAACGGGTCCAGCATCCGAAAGTGAATGAGTGCCGCGATCGCGGTACGCCCTATTGGTTCTTCCGTTACTGGGACGACGAATTGCTGCCAGATGGGACAACCAAGACAAGCCGGAAGCGCCGGATCATCGGGCCAAGCAGAGGCCCAGACGCGATCAGCCGGAAGCAGGCGGAAATCGAGCGCGACCGATTTCTTCTTGAAATGAATGCCGCTGAAACGCCGTGCGGCCGTGCCGTCAAAGCCACAGAGCCAATTGATATTGGCGCGATCCTCTTCGGCAAGCTCGCGGATCTCTGGCGTCGCGATTTCGTTGAACGCGATGTAGGGGGCCGTGCCCTGATCGCAGCGTCCACGCGGGCGAAGTACATCAACCACCTCGAGAACCACATCTTGCCACGGTGGAAAGATACTCGAATCGCGGAGTTCCGGGCTAAGGACGTGCTGGATTGGCTGCAATGCGAATGTGAATCCTGGCACATGATGGCCGATCTCAGAAACATCATGAGCGGAATATTCACGAAAGCGCAGGAGTGGGAAATTCTGCCAGACACCTTTGCCAATCCCATGGGGCGCGTGAAGCTCCCCCGGAAGTGGGAAGTCCGTGAGAAGCGCATCCTGACGGAAGAGCAAACGGAGCGCGTGCTGGCTCGGCTCGAGGACCCGCAGTTGCTCATCTGTGAGACGTGCGTGGATACTGGCACGCGCATTTCAGAAGTCACTGGACTGGCAATCCGCAACGTGAATTTAGAGCTGGGTTGCATCCGAATCGAACAGCGAAATTGGCGTGGCGACATTGACGAACCGAAGACCGCCAAGAGCCGTCGCACGCTCGCTCTCGTTGCTCTGACCGCTCGCTATCGGACCTGGATTTCGCAGCTTCAGCATTGCGAGCCAGATGCCTGGATCTTCCCACAGGATGAAGACGCCCGCCGGCCGATGTGGGATTCGGGAGTGCGGAGTGCTCTCAAACGCGCAGCGGCCGCAGAGGGCTGTGACTTTCCCGGCCTCGGTCCCCATTCCCTCCGGCGCGCGAACATCACTTGGCGGCAGGAGGTCGGCGGCAGCAGCATTGAGGCGTCGCAAATCGCCGGCCACGCCAACACGAAAATCACCGAGGAGTACACGGTGGTCCAGCTCCGCCGCCAGGAGGAACTGACGCGTCGTATTCAGAATAAGCGCGCCAAGGCCGGCAAGCGGAGCAGGGAGAAGGTCGTCGAAATCAAGAGCGCAGATACGGCCGCGTAGCGCCGCAGAGGTTCTTCACTTCACCAGTGGTCGTGGTGCCCGTTGTTGCCGGCCCCCCCCCGACACCCTGACGTTCTTTACGGCTTTCCTGGGGACGTTCGGGACTTCTTGATAGGAAAAAATCGATGTTGTTGTGTCACCCCAACATCGAAAATGCAGGTCGACCGCGCGCGTAAAAAGCAATCCACGCGCCGATTCACGCGGCGCGCGTGTGAGGTCCGTGTGAGGTCCAAACGCGCTCCGCGGTCCATTTGAGGTCCAAATCGCGGACGCGGAAGTCTTTTGTTCTCATTGACCATGCCCTGTAAGCGATTGATCTGACTACCTTGACACGGTAGAGGTCAGAGATTCGAGTTCTCTCGGGCCCACCACCACTTCCCGCTGTTTTCACCGTGCCGCCGTGCCGGTTGCGTACCACTTCCCGTGCCAATTAAGAATCGCGGGTTTAGCCCCATCTCGCGGAGGGATGCGGAAGGAACGGCGGTGCCGAATTCGCCCGCTTCTGCTGTTGCTCAGATTCCGACTCTTACGGTATGATGTCTCTGCTAATTCGTTCGAGGAGGGTAAATGCGCAAAATCCAACGAACTCTCATAACGCTCGGAGCCGGACTCGGGGCGCTGGTTCTTATGGCCCAGCAAGGGGGGCAGCCGCAGCCGACCTGTCGACAATGCTCTGCTACCTATGTTCCCGTTTCGGAACTGAATGCCTACACCGAAAAAGCCATTAAGTACAACCTTGTCGACCAGCAGGTTCGCTCGGTCGATATCGGCAAATCCCAAGTGGGCATCGGCATGGTGACTCGGGGGAAGCTCCTTCCGGATCCCAACCGCAAAGGCGCGGTCGCCGAGCACGAGCAGGTTAGCGAGGTCTATCACGTGATTGATGGAGAAGCCACGCTGCTGACCGGCCCGGATCTGGTGAACCCGCAAAAGCGTCCGCCCGATGAGCGAACCGTTCGCCTGCAGAATGGGCCCGGTTACAATGCCGATGCTATCCGGCAGGCTATGGTAACCCACTTGAAGGCGGGCGATGTGATCATCATTCCAGCCGGAACCGGTCATCTCTTCACCGAGATCCCCGATCATATTACCTACCTGATGGTCCGCATCGATCCCGATAAGGTCGTGCCGACGAAAAGCCAGGCAGAGTCCGAAGCCGACCTGAAGGCCCCTCCGCCCGCCAGAAAAGGCGCAAAATAAATAGTCTGCTCCAACCCGGCGGCGGCTTCCGCGACGCGCATGTCGGCAGGCAGGGAGGTCGAAGAGGGTCTTCGTTTTCGCTGCGACACTTCCCTGCGACACGGGCCATGACCTTGGGAACAATTCGCGATATACTGTTCCGACAGCGGCTAAGGCAGCACTTCACGGAATCGGTGTTTGCACGCGATTCCTGACGACGGTAAGCGCACGGCGAATGCGTTGTGCGCGTTGAGAAAGGAGAAAATGTGAAGCCATGAAGAATCTTGCGTTAACAATATTCAGCGCCTGTGCCCTGGTGTGCAGCGTGTCTGGGCAATCCAGCTTGTTCAACAGGTACGACGTCACGATGAAGTGGGGACAACTGCCGGCGGACTTGCCCTGGGATGGCGTGACTACCTGGGTCGCGGCAGATGGCAAAGGCCACGTGATCGTAATGGTGCGCAAAGCTCCTTACATTCGCGTCTTCACCACCGACGGCAAGTTCGTGAAGGCATGGGGCGACGCCCCCTTGTTTAAGGAGGCCCACAGTGTGCATTTTGATCGTGAGGGAAATCTGTGGGGCGTCGACACCGGTGACCATGTAGTCGAAGAGTTTGACGCCGGTGGAAAGGTCGTCCTGACGCTCGGCAAGCGAGGTGTTACCGGGGACAATGCTTCCCATGACGCGTTCAACCGCCCGGCCACTGCTTTCTTCGCGGCTAATGGCGACATCTACGTCGCGGATGGTTATATTAACGCGCGGATCGTCGAGTTCACCAAAGAAGGCAAGTTTGTGCGCATCATCGGCGGCGTCAAAGGCAAAGGGGCTGGCGAGATGCAACTGGTGCATGGCGTAGTGGTCGATTCGAAAGGCCGCATTCTTGCCGCGGACAGCGACAACCAACGTATTTCCGTTTTCGATAAGGGTGGCAATTTCCTCGAAACGTGGTCAGTACCCTGCCGCGGCAACCTCGACATTACGCCCGACGACACTGTCTATGCCAGCGATGTGAACGCGGGTGGCGTCACGATCCTAAAGGAGGGCAGGATTGTGGATTTCATTCACGTCGAGGGGCGGCCTCACGGAATGAGTATCGATCAATCGAATGGGGATGTTTATACTTCATCCTCCGACGGCAAAAACCCGAACGTCTCGAAGGCCTCTTTGAAGAAGAAAGGTGTCGTCTCGCAGTAAATTGCGGCGAACGTTTGGCGTATGGCAAAAAAGGGCGTCAAGGTCTGTGGTGGTGGACGGTAGGGAGTATATTCGATTAAGACTTGGCTATCTCAGGATCAGGATTTCGGATCTCAGGCGATTGACACCGAAACTATGGGACTGTAAACTCTAATTCGCTGCCAAAGGTAGACCCGGGCGGGCTATACTCGCGGCGAATCGAAGATGGAGGTGCACATGAGAAATCATTTCGCTTTTTCACTGGCCAGCATTGCGGCCGCTTGTTCGTTATCGCTCCCCGCCGCGGCTCAAGCACAATCTGGTACGGCGAAAAAAGTACCCGCGGCTAAAACTGCTGCCAAGCCCTGGACGCCGCCGCGCACGCCGGACGGTAAACCGGATCTGCAAGGTGTGTGGAACAGCGCGACTCTGACGCCCCTCCAAAGGCCGGCCAATGGACCTGGCGCTGGAAAAGAATTTTTCACTCCGGAGGAAGCGGCTCAATTCACCAAACAGGAATTGGCGCGAGTGAACGGCGACAAGCTTGACGGTGTCGGCAACTACAACGAGTTCTGGCGGGACCGCGGCCAGCTCGCTCCGGACCTGCGAACCTCCATGATCTTCGATCCGCCGGACGGCAGGATTCCACCGTTGACGCCGCAGGCTCAGAAGCGTATCGCAGAAAAAAGAGCCGCCGCCCGCGGACATGATTTCGATGGTCCCGAAAACCGGTCGGTGGAGGAGCGCTGCATATCCCACAGGAACGCCGGGCCTCCCATGATTCCGACTAACTATAACTCCAACTATCAGATCGTTCAGTCCGCGGGAGTTGTCACGCTGCTCAGCGAGGAGATTCACGATGTACGTATCATTCCCACCGACGGGCGTAAACACGCTCCCGCAAGCGTCCGGATGGTAAACGGAGACTCGATTGGCCACTGGGAAGGCAACACGCTGGTGGTCGAGACGACCAATTTCACGGACCTGACGTCTTACGAAAACACCACCCCAAACTTGGTTCTGATCGAACGCTTCACTCGTACCGGCCCCAATTCTCTGATGTACGAATGGACGGTAAGCGATCCGGAGACGTTCACGAAACCGTGGAGCGCCCGGTATCCCATGTTCAAGCCCGAAGGAGTCCATGGCGACGACGTCATTTTCGAGTACGCGTGTCACGAAGGAAACTACGGGTTGCTGGATTCACTTTCGGGAGCCCGCGCCGGAGAAAAAGCGGCTGCCGGGAAAGGTGGGCCGCCTCCAGCCGCTCGCGCCCCGCGAGAAAACTGAAAATGGATGTAGGCAGACTAGGAGTCCAAATTCTTCAACGATGAAAAACGTATTGCGAAACCCGGTGATTGCGGGGGCTATAGGTGCCTGCTTCTTTCTGGCGACGACGCCTGCCAGGAGTCAGGGTCCGGCCTATAAGGCTCCGCGCACCACCGATGGCAAACCCGTTCTGAACGGAATCTGGCAGGCGATGAGCACCGCGAACTGGGATCTTCAACCGCATTCGGCCACTGCCGGGATGCTATGGCAGGCGGGCGCGGCCGGCGCGGAACCTGCGGGCATGGGAGTCGTCGAAGGCAGCGAAATCCCCTATTTGCCCGCGGCCCTTGCAAAGAAGAGCGCGAATTTCGCCAACCGGCTGGCGCTCGATCCCGAGACCAAGTGTTATCTTCCCGGCATCCCGCGAGCTGTCTACATGCCGTTTCCATTTCAAATCGTTCAATCAGCCAAGCAGATCATGATCAGTTACGAATACGCCGGCGCTGTCCAGTTGATATACATTGACAGAACAAAGCTGTCCCCGGTCGATAGCTGGATGGGTTGGTCAAACGGGCACTGGGAAGGCGACACGCTGGTGGTGGATGTGACCGGCTTCAACGAAGATTCGTGGTTCGACCGGGCCGGCGATTTCCATAGCAATAAACTGCACGTGGTCGAACGTTTCACTCCTCGCAGCCCCGACACATTGATGTTTGAAGCTACCGTCGAGGATCCACTAACGTTTTCAAGGCCTTGGAAAATTAACATGCCGCTGTACCGGCATGTAGAGAAAGACGCAAGGTTGTTAGAGTTCAAGTGTGTCCCGTTCTCCGAAGAGTTGCTGTATGGAAGTCTTCGCAAGAAGCCGGCGAATAATCAAAAGTAGTGGCGCTGCGAGTGGAATTTGAAAGTTATCGAGGAAGCAAGAGCTTATGAAACGAAAAGAGAGAATTTCCATGGGGACGAGAAAAGCCGCTGTGTGGGTGATTGCCGGAGCCCTTTTGGCCGCGGCCCCGGCTTGGGCGCACCACGCGTTCGCGGCGGAATTCGATGAAAATAAACCGGTCAAATTGACGGGCACGCTTGCCAAGGTAGAGTGGATAAACCCCCACGCATGGATTCATATCGACGTGAAATCTCCCGATGGCCAGGTGACCAATTGGATGATTGAAGCCGGGAGTCCAAACATATTGTTGCGGAATGGATTTACACGGGAAACTCTGCAGGTCGGGACTCTGCTGGTCGTGACGGGGTACCAAGCCAAGGACGGAAGCAACAAGGCCAACGGCAAAGACATCACCTTCCCGGATGGCCAGAAGCTTTTCGTCGGTTCTTCCAACAACCCAAGCGCTCAGAAATAAAGAGAGGTCGAGCCTCCGTTGAGGGAGGTCGCGATGAGACGAAAGATTGCATACGGCAAGCACACAGCGAATGTGTTGTGCGCGTTAACGCGTAAGCCCACAGCGAATGCGTTGTGCGTGTTGGTGAATAAGCGCACAGCGAATGCCTTGTGCGTGTTAACAAAATACCCCACGATACTCGTCGCAGTCTTAATTGTGCTGGGTTTCTCTTTCGGACCGGCCCGGGCCGCAGGCGGTATTCCTAAGTTTGAACCCGACCCATATTGGCCAAAGCCGCTGCCTCACAATTGGATGCTGGGTGGTATCGGGGGGATCTTCGTGGATTCTCACGACCACATCTGGGTAGCCAACCGGCCAAGGAGTCTTCAGGCCAACGACAAATATGCGGCGGACAATCCGCCGCAGGGCGATTGCTGTGTGCCTGCTCCTCCTGTATTGGAATTCGACCTGGCCGGAAATCTCATGCAGGCTTGGGGAGGGCCCGCGGCTGGCTACGAATGGCCCGATACCGAACACGGCATGTTCGTTGACTACAAGGATAATGTCTGGATTGCCGGCAATGGCGGCAAGGACACTCAGATCCTGAAATTTTCCAACACAGGAAAATTCCTCTTGCAGATCGGCCACCACGGTAAGACGGGCGGGAGTAACGATACTCAGAACCTGAACCGGGCGGCAGCCATCGCCGTATATGCGAAAACCAACGAAGTATTTGTGGCCGATGGGTATGGGAACCGCAGGGTGATTGTGTTTGACGCGGACACAGGCGCTTACAAGCGCCACTGGGGAGCCTATGGCAAGCCGCCGGACGACAAAGCTTCCAACGCACGTACCTACGAAGGGCCGGGACCGGCGCAGTTTAATACGCCGCACGGGATTGCCATTTCCAATGATGGTCTGGTGTATCTGGCGGATCGCAGAAATAACCGCATTCAGGTGTTTCAACCCGACGGTACATATGTGAAGGAAGGATATGTGGAGAGGAAGACCATCGGCGAGGAAGGAACGACATTTGATATCGCCTTCTCACCAGACAAGCAGCAGCAATTCCTATACGTGCCTGACGGTGTGAACAAGAAAGTTCAGATACTGAATCGCCAGACGCTTGAAGTGGTTGGCTTTTTTGGCGGCTATGGCGGGCGCGGTTTTGGACAATTTTTTCATATTCATAACATCGCCTGTGATTCAAAGAATAATATCTATCTGGGCGAGTCCTTCGGACAGCGCATCGTCAGGTGGAGCTATAAAGGCATGTCCACGCCGAGATAATTGGGTGCCGAGGATTATGGATTCGTATCAGGGCACGACTTCAGTCGTGCCGAGGATCATGGCTGGTATCAAGGGCTTTAGCCCCTGGTGGCCTTTCTGTGCACATCATCGCGGCGCGCAAGGACTTCCGGCGTTAGTAGTACAGCGCGGCTATCGCCGCAAATGGAGGGCGGGCTTTAGCCGGCGCGAGGCTTTAGCCTCGCTCCCCCACAGCGGGACTAAAGTCCACCCTCCAAAATCGTCGCGGCGCCCAAAGACTTGCGGCGTTAGTGGCACAGCGCGGCTATCGCTGCAAACCATGGAGGAGCGGGCTTTAGCCCGCCCGAAGCTTTAGCCTCGCTGCCGAAGAGCGGCGCTGACGCGCCAGGTGAGGAGAGAAACGATGCGCGTTCTTACGATTACAGGGTTGCTTTTGGCGTATACGGCAGCAGCGTTCGCACAGACCGCCGCCGGCACGATCACTGGTACGATCGCCGATCAGTCCGGCGCCATAGTCGCGGGAGCCATGGTCCAGGCCAGACATGTGGAGACGGGCACGATATACGATACCGCCTCCACCTCTACCGGCAACTACACAGTTTCGCAATTGCCCGTAGGCACCTACGAAATTTCGGCTTCCGTAGCCGGATTCAAGAAGTATGCGCGCGCCGGCATAATCGTGACGGTCGCGTCCGTAGTCCGTGTCGATATCGCGCTGGAAGTGGGCAATGCAACGGAGGCGGTCACCGTCAACGAAGCCGCTCCGCTGCTCGAGACCGAAAGCGGCGACGTTAGCCATAACGTGGCAACGGTCGCTATGGATGCCCTCCCGATTCTGGGGCAAGGCTCATCCATAGCGGGCAGTTCGGGCATCCGCAATCCCGGAGCGGTGGGCTACATTATTCCGGGCGTGTGGGTGCAGGAGAACTCGGTCATTCGCGTAAACGGCGAGCCGGGCAACACGTATTCCATCCGCATCGAAGGCCAGGACATCACCAATGGCAACCAGGGGGGGACCCAGGCCCAGCAACAGCCGAGCATCGATATGATTCAGGAGGTCACGGTCCAGACCAGCAACTTCGCCGCGGAATACGGAGAGGTAGGCGGAGGCTATTTCAACTACACCATGAAGTCGGGGACCAACCAACTCCATGGGAGCGCTTACGACTATTTCGTGAATGAAATTCTCAACGCGGACACGCCCTGGGTGAATACCAAACCAAGGGCGCGGCGCAACGACTACGGCTTCACTCTCGGCGGACCCGTGAAGATCCCGAAAATCTACAACGGGCACGATAGGACGTTTTTCTTCTTCAACTGGGAACAATACCGGGAAACGGAAATCATCAACAACCTCTTCCTGACCCTTCCGACCCCGGCATATCGTGCGGGCAACTATACGACGGCCCTGACGGGCCGGACGCTGGGTACTGACCCTCTGGCGCGCCCGATTCTGGAAGGCGCGATATACGATCCCAGCACCCAGCGGACGGCTCCGACCGGACAACTCATCCGCGACGCGTTCCCCGGAAACATAATTCCGCTCGCACGGATGGACCCCGTGGCGTTGGCCATTCAAAGCCTAATCCCGCTGCCCAATCTGAGCCAAACCGCGTTGGTCAACAACGGCTTGCTCCCATTTCCGAGTACGCGGCACACGGAGATTCCGTCGTTCAAGATCGATCATTCGCTCAACGAGCGGCAAAAGTTGTCGTTTTACTGGCATGAGACCAAAACCGCCAGCGTCCTGTCGCCGCAGTTGAGTGGCGCCGATGGCTTACCCCCGCCGATCACACAAGCCATGGGTACCTTCGTCACCTCTTGGGTGTACCGTCTCAATTATGACTATACGGTAACGCCGACGATGCTGTTCCATGCCGGCATCGGTTACCTGCACAATCATTTCGACGACGATCCCATCGACAAGAATTTCAACCCGGCGTCGATAGGCTTGACGGGAGACCCGGTCGATAGGTTGTTCCCCTACATGACCGGCTTGTGCAATACCTCAGCCTCTACCGGCTACTACGCCTCCGGCTGCGCCGGTACGGGCGGGATGAAGTACATGGGGACGATCCAGAATCGGGCCCCGATCCTGTATAACAAGCCCACCGCCAATGTCAGTCTGACATGGGTGAGAGGCAATCATACTTACAAGGCTGGTGGTGAATTTAAAGCCAACCAGAATTTCTCCACCCTTTACACCTATACCGGCGGGAACTTCAATTTCAGCCCGAACGAAACCGGTCTTCCGTACTTGCAATCGTCGAATCTGGGAGGCGGCACAGTGGGATTCGCCTATGCCAGCTTCATGCTGGGATTGGTGGACTCGTTCCGCACCGCGCCGATTATAAACACGCACATGGGGCAGAACGCGGAGGGCTTCTTCCTGCAGGACTCCTGGAAGGTGACGCGCAACCTGACATTTGACTACGGCCTTCGCTACGATTTTCAGACTTACATCAAGGAAAGCACGGCTTCGCCCTTTGCCCAATTCGCCCCGAACGTTCCTAATCCTTCAGCCGGCGGACAGCCGGGCGCGGTCGAATTCGAAGGCAACGGACCCGGACGATGCAATTGCAGTCTGGCGAAAGACTATCCCTGGGCTTGGGCCCCGAGGCTGGGATTCGCGTATCAAGTCCTTCCCAAAACGGTTTTGCGTGGCGGTTTTGGCATCGTGTATGCGCAGGTGTCTGACAGCCAAACTTCCGGCGGAGGTGCGGCGTACACCGTTCCGCCAGTCGTCAGCTCTACATCATTTGGCCAGCCGGCAATGGTTCTGGCGCAAGGCATTCCCTTCCAGCCCGCCCCTTTCCCGAACTCCAACCCCGGACAATACCCGCAAGCGGGTTATGTAACTCAGCAGGCTCCGCCGTTTTTTATGGATCAGAACGCCGGTCGGCCGCCCCGCATAACGGAATGGAGTTTCGGTGTAGAGCGTGCAATTAGTACCAACCTGATGGTTCAGGCAACCTACGTGGGCAACATAGGGGTCTGGTGGATCGCTCCGCAATTCGTGAACCCGAATGGCATCAGCAATGCAATCCTCACCGCCCATGGTCTCAGCCTCAGCAACTCCGCGGACTTGACGTTGCTTGGATCCCCGCTGAATTCAGCGGTCGCAGCGCAAAGGGGGTTCAACAATCCTCCCTTCACCGGCTTTCCGCTGACGGCTACTGTGGCCCAGTCGATCCGGCCGTTCCCGCAGTTCAACACCATTATTGGTTCCTACAATCCGGACGGAAACAACAAGTACCATGCACTGCAAATGAAGGCTACCGAGCGGCTTTCCCACGGACTGGCCTTTCAATCGTTCTTCACTTGGGCCAAACAGTTGGGCACCGCGTCGGGATCTACTGTCAACAATGCCACCACGGTGGGTTTGGGCACCGGACAATTCAACGACCAATACAACCCGAACCAAGGCTATACTTACTCACTGTATGACCAGCCGTTTGTCTTCGGCGTGTCGCCTCAATATACGACGCCGAAGACCCAATGGGGCGGCAATAGCCTGGCAGGAAGAATGGCGCAGTGGCTGGCGCGCGACTGGACGATCGGCGCCGTGCTGGATTACGCCAGCGGACTGCCGATTTTGTCCCCCTCAGCCGAGAATAATCTGAACACGGATCTGCTTCGGGCCAACTCGGGACAGCTCAGCTTTATGAATCGGGTACCGGGCGTGCCCCTATTCCTCCACAATCTGAACTGCCATTGCTTCGACCCCACCAACACACTGGTGCTTAATCCGGCGGCTTGGGCGAATCCGGCCCCGGGACAATGGGGAAGCGCAGCGCCGTATTATGGCGACTATCGGTTTCAGCGGCATCCCAACGAGAACATGAACCTTGGAAGGACGTTCCGGGTCAAAGAGCGGGTGACGTTTAACTTACGCGTCGAGTTCAACAACGTCTTTAACCGGGCCCAGATGCCCAACCCCACGTCGACGAATCCGTTGGCCACGCCCACCTATAACTCGCTGGGCCAGGTGACGGGCGGATTTGGCTCGATTCTGACGTCGGGTATCGGTGTCACGACCGCCATCCAGACTCCGACTTCCCGCCAAGGCCAGATAGTGGGTAGGATAAACTTCTAGAAAGGCATGTGATTGGAGCCGGTCTATACTTCACATTGGATCACCATGAAACACTACATACTGATTGCACCTGCGATAGCTTTGGCAGGCCTGATGGCTTTCGGGGCGGACGCAAATCCCCCCGGGCTGGCGCCTGAAATCCGCTACGATTCGACCCCCGACTTCCTGAAGCTGCCGCCCGATCTCTATTTGGGCGAACCGTCGGGGGTGGCGGTCAACTCGAAGAAGCACATTTTTGTGTTCAACCGCGGCAACAGCACGGGGCCGGCTTATGGCGCCACGGCGGCGCAGGTCCTGGAATTCGGTCCGGACGGCAAGTATATCCGCGAGATCGGCCATAACCTGTACGCGTGGTCGTTTGCGCATACGGTTCGCGTCGACAAAGACGACAACCTGTGGGCGGTGGACAAAGGTTCGGATATGGTAATCGAGTTCAACCCCGCGGGGCGCGTAGTGATGGTGTTCGGGCGCAAGAAAGAAGCCTCCGATGACGGCGCCTCCCCCTGGACGCGCGTGAATCCGCCCCGCCCGGCCGTGGATGGTCAGTTCCGCCAGCCCACTGACGTAACCTGGGACCCGGAGGGCAATATCTTCATAAGCGATGGCTACATCAACTCGCGCGTAGCCAAGTATGACAAAAACGGTAATTGGGTGAAATCGTGGGGCGATCGGGGGACTGAGCCGGGCCAGTTCAACCTGCCACATAGCATAGCCGCTGATGCAGCCGGGAACATCTATGTGGCAGATCGCGAAAACAGCCGGATCCAAGTGTTCGACCACGACGGGAAATTTGTGAAAATCATCAAGATCGATATTCCGGCGCCGCCAGACGCACGGGTGTGGATGGGGAACGCGTTCACTCCCCAGAATCCGCCCGCCGGATCGAGGAGGCCGGGTTCCCCCTGGGCCATCTGCATCAATCCGGGACCAGGCACGCAGTATCTCTTCAGTGCCGATTCTTATCCGGGTCGTGTGTACAAGATGACGCTGGATGGGCGTGTACTGGGGATATTGGGCAGCACGGGCCGGCAGCTCAAGCAGTTCGGGTGGATTCACGAAATGGCATGCCCATCGGAAAACGAACTGTATGTTGCGGAGATCCTGAACTGGCGTGTGCAGAAGTTGACTCTCCACCCAGGAAAATAGGCTTTTTAAGCTACTAAGTACTCCGTTTCAAAATCCGGCCAGGTATTGGAGAGCAATGTGGGGCAGCGCCCTGCGCTGCGGCGGGCCCTCGGGCTGCCCCGTGCAGGCGGCAGGAGACCGCCGCAGGCCGGGGGCCTGCCCCACCGGAAGCCGCAAATACGTGGCCGTACATATGAAACCGCGTACTAAGCTCCAACAGGCTCATAGTCTGAGTCAAGCGGATCAGCGAAACAGGTCCACGGATGGCGGCGCAGTCTGGTCTAGCAGCTAGAGCAGTTTTAATCCAGCCCGTGCGTTCCTGCGGTGTCGGCCTGGTACGTGTACCATTGATCATGCGTTATCCCTTCCTTGGTGCCTTGTTGTTGACCGCGGTAGCGGGATTGGCGATCGCTCAGACGCCTTCCAACCCGGTAACGTTCGAACGCATTCAGAACTCCGATCGAGAGCCGCAGAACTGGCTCACCTATTCGGGCAACAACATGGGACAGCGGTACAGCCTGCTGACTCAGGTGACGCCGCAGAACGTCAAGAATCTGGAACTGGCTTGGCTGTGGCAGGCGCGCTCGGTGGAGAAGTTCGAGGCGACGTCGATCGTGCTCGACGGCATTCTCTACACTATTCAGGCGCCGAACGACGTCGTGGCGCTCGACGCGGTCACGGGCCGGCCAATTTGGACCTACATGTACAAAAATCTGCCGGAGGCCCGCAACTGCTGCGGAAGCGTGAATCGCGGTCTGGCCATTCTGGGCGGGACGCTGTTTATGGGAACGCTGGACGCGCACATCATCGCGCTCGATGCAAAAAGCGGCGCGTTGGTGTGGAACACCAAGGTCGCCGAAGCTCAGGAACGCTATGCGATCACGCATGCTCCATTGGTAGTCAAGGACAAGGTCATCGTGGGTACGGCCGGTGGGGATGGCGGCGCGCCCGGAATCATCGCGGCGTTCGACGTGAAGACCGGCCGGGAGGTGTGGCGCTTCCGCACGATTCCGCAACCCGGCGAGCCCGGGAACGAAACCTGGAGTGGCGATTCTTGGAAGCGGGGCGGCGCGGCCGTGTGGGACACCGGCGCGTACGATCCTGAATCGAACCTCACCTTTTGGGGCACCGGAAACCCCGCGCCAGATTGGGACGGACGGCAGAGGCTCGGCGACAATCTGTACAGCGATTGCGTAGTCGCTTTGGATGCGGATACCGGGAAAATCAAGTGGTATTACCAGTTCACTCCGCATGATGAGATGGACTACGATTCCACCCAAGTGCCGGTGCTTGCCGACATGGACTGGCAGGGGCGGCCTCGCAAGGTGATGCTGTGGGCCAATCGCAACGGCCTGATGTATGTGCTGGATCGAACCAACGGCCAATTCCTGCTGGGCAAGGCCTTCGTCAAGGTGAACTGGACGAACGGCTTCGATGAGAAGGGTCGGCCGATGCGGGTGCCCGGCGTGGCGCCTTCAAAGGAAGGGACCTTGATCATGCCGACAGTAAACGGCGGGACGAATTGGTATCCGCCCTCGTACAGTCCTCGCACGGATCTGTTCTATATTCCTGGCTGGGAGAACACGGGCAGCATTGCGGTCGAGGGCGAACGGCCGCGAACGGTCGGCGACATCCCGCCAGGCGCACCCAATCTAGTGCCCAATAACAGGCCCGAAGAAGAGGGATACGGCTTCGTCCGCGCCTTCGACATGAAAACCGGCGACAAGAAGTGGGAATACAAGATGAACGACGTCACGTATGCGGGAGTGCTGAGCACAGCCGCGGACCTGGTGTTTAGCGGCGGCCGAGAGGGTTATTTTTATGCATTGAACGCTCGGACGGGAGAGCTGCTTTGGCGGACCGCGCTGGGCGGCCAGGTGAATAGCGCCCCCATGAGTTACATGGTCGGCGGGAAGCAGTACATCGCTGTCGCCGCCGGAAGCTCATTATTCGCGTTTAGGCTCAAGGAGTAGATGGTGAGGTGTATCAAAAGGGGCAGGTGGCTCCCTCTCAGGCACGCGATGAATTTCTCTTTTGCGTGTAAGGCGCAGAGGGCGAATTTCCGAAAAGTGACCATGGCAGGCTGTTGATTGGTCTTGTGGGAGGCGCGGGCAATGGCCGAAAGCGGAATCGGATCTTTAATTCTGCACGCCGTGACGCCAGGAATCCCACGCATTGCGGACGCCGGCAGCAACGACAGCCCCATTTTAGCCGCGACCAATGCGACCAGGGTCTGCATCTCCCCCGCTGTCTGGGAGACCGCCGGAACGACGTTGGCATCACGGAGAATCCCCATGATCTGATCGTGAAATCCAGGCGCGTCGTCACGGTGGTACACGACGAACCTTTCATCCGCGGTCTCTTTGAGCCGAATTTCCTTTTTCATCGCCAATCGATGCGATGAAGGTACGACCAGAACGAATGGCTCGCTGTGGACGGGGACCAGATCGATCTCCGGATGCCCCTCCACCGGCAAGCGCAGGACCCGACGTCCAACGCATCGGCTTCCAGCATTCGAATCTGGTCCATGGTGAGGATATTGCGCAGAGACAGGTCAACGTCGGGATGGGTTTCGCGGAACTCGCGAACGAGAGCAGGAACGATTTCTTTCGCCGCGGTCGAGATGAAGCCGATACGCAAGCTTCCCAACATCCCACTGGCGGCGAGCTGGGCCTCGCGAACGGCGTGGTCGATGCGGATCAAGATTTGATTCGCTTCCGCCTGAAAGCGCAATCCAGCAGGGGTCAGGGTGGTTTTGCGACGGTTCCGGTCGAGTAAGCGCACGCCGATATCATCTTCCAGGCAGCGGATCTCCAAGCTGAGGGCCGGCTGGCTCAGGTGCACCCTTTCGGCGGCTCGGCCGAAGTTCAGAGTCTCAGCCACAGCTAAAAACGATTTGAGATGACGCAACTCCACGGTGTTCACCCCCAAACGTTGAGAAATCTTATTCACAGATTGTGGATCGTGTCGCTGCGCTAATCACAGCGCTAATCACAGGATCGCTGGCGATCACGTTGGAAAGATCGCGCCCCACTCGCCCATTGGGCCCCCTTGCTAGGCCAAGATTATCCAGACCTGGGGCTTTTCAACCGCCGCTACTGGGGAATTTTAGATCCCATTTTTGGTCGAATTTTTAGGTCGGCGTTGCAAATGCGGAAAAGATCGAGTAGGATTTACAGCATGTCCATCCCACGAATCGCTCTAGTAGCAGCCGCAGCCGCTGCAGGGACCTTCGCGCAGGGCTTGCCGGTTCAGAAAGTACTGACCCTGGAACTGGCGCAGACGATTGCTCAGGAAGCGCTCGCAAAGTGTAGAGCCGACGGTTACAAGGTCAGCGTGACTGTGGTCGACGGCGCCAACAATCTCAAGGCGTTCCTGAGGGACGACGGCTCCAACATGGTCACCATTGAGGTCGGCCGGATGAAGACCAACGCCGTGATGTTGTACGGCAGGCCTTCAGGACCGCCGGCCAATTTGGCCAAAGGCGCTCCCAATCCACCCACGCCCGTGCCGAACATCATCTACGCCCAAGGTGGTCTGCCCATCAAGGTCGGAAATGACTTGATTGGGGCGGTGTCGGTGAGTGGCGCTCCAGGAGGGGAAAGAGACGCTGCTTGTGCGCAGGCCGGTCTCGACAAAGTCGCCGACAAGCTCAAGTAACCGCGTGCTGGCTGTATGCCGGCCTTCCGGCGGCCGAAGACTACGGCGCGAGGCCTTCGGTTACCTCCATTTTGGTCCCCCACGGGTCGGTAATGAAGGCGACGCGCATCTTGCTGGAGAAATTGCTCGGAGTTGACTTCTGAGTGATTGTGGCGCCCTGTCGCGGGGCCGGACGTGCTGGCAGCAGCGGGCGGAGGAGGCTTCAGCACGCGCGAGGCTTTAGCCTGGCTGTCGCCCGCGGAGACTCATCGAGTCCCGCCCGGACTAAGAAAGTCCGGCCCCACACATGCGTCTTCAACGGGTACACCCTGTCGCATTCCCGCCACCAGCGCCGATGTTGCGGCGTCCGCTAACCACTCCAACTCCGGCTGCGAACCGTGCCGTAAGCGGCCCGCCAACCCCAGTTCCGCAATGCCGTGGATGCTCGCCCACACGAGTTCGCCCGCGGTCTCCGTGGGGGTCGCCAAGTCGCGATGTTGTTCAATTAGTTCGGCCAGTAGCGCGAGCAAGCCGGTGTAGGCGGCCACGTAGTCCGGGTGCGCCTCGCGGTCAAATGTCGAATGAAACATGAGGTTGAACCGCGATGGATTCTTCAAAGCGAAGCGCAGGTACACAATGGCTGCGCTGCGCAGGCGGGTGGCCGGCTCCGCGGACTCGTCTATTGTTGCTCGCAGAGTGTGGTGGAGTTGGCGGAAGGATTCGGTGGCGAGCGTGGCGAGGAGGCTCTCCTTACTAGGGAAGTGCCGGTAGGGCGCGTTGTGGGAAACCCCGGCCTTGCGAGCGACTTCCCGTAGCGTGAAGCGCTCAACCCCCGCTTTTTCAACCAGTTTGAAGGCGGCTTTGAGCAGGGCGGATTTGAGGTTGCCATGGTGGTACTTATCAGGCTTTGCGTCCATAGCCCGAGTGTAGCGCAGGAATGTTGTCACAAGCAACATTTTCTTGTTGACACAAGCAACAATGCGAGCCATAATGTTGACGATAGCAACATTGGTTCGCGAGGAGGCCTATGTTCCTGTTTGTGGCGTTTGCGTTGATCGGACTGCTGTGGTGGTACGCCCACCGCGTCAGCCAGGAGTTGCAGGAACTCCGCGGAATTGTCCGGGAGCATGGGTCTCGTCTGAGCGAAGTCGACGGCCAGATTAAGATGCTCCAGCGGTCGGCTACGATTGTCTCCACGCCCCCCGTCCAGCCGCGTCCAGCGAAGGAACCCGCGTCGGCACCAGCGGGGGAACCCGCGTTGGGAAAAGAAGAGCCCGTTCCTCCATCCTTGCCGCCACCGCTGCCGAGGACTCCGATTTCCGAGCCAGCGTTTCCGGAGATCAAACCCGCACGTATGCCTGAGCCCGAACCGGTTCCCGAGCCGTTTGTAGCCATGCCCTCCGGCATCGAACGGATCAAGACATCCAGCGAATGGGAAGAACTGATCGGTGGGAATCTGCTAAACAAGCTCGGCGCTCTGCTGCTGGTCATCGGCATTGCGCTGTTCTTAAGTTATTCGTTCGCGCACATGGGACCGGTGGGTATCGCCTCCACTGCGACCGCGCTGAGTGCTGCGACGCTCGCCGGTGGCACGATTCTCGAACGCCGGGAACGTTATCGCGTCTTCTCGCGCGGCCTGATCGCCGCAGGGTGGGCCGGGCTCTACATCACCGCCTACGCGATGTACACGCTACCGGCGGCCAGGATTATCGAAAGCCCCGTGGCCGGGATGAGCCTAATGGTGCTGGTGGCCGCGGGAATGGTCGCGCACTCGCTGCGGTATCGAGTGCAGTCGCTGACCTCGCTGGCTTTTGGATGTGTCTTCGCGGCGCTCGCGCTTAGCGATGAGAACACGTTTGTCGCGATCGCCCTCATTCCGTTGGCTGCCTCGATGTTGTTACTGGCAAGGCGCTTCCAGTGGTACGGCATGGGCCTGTTCGGCGCCGCCGCGACCTACGCAATCTTTCTGATGCGGCCCAGTAATAATGTGCCCTTATGGAAGATCCAGGCGATGCTCCTGATCTTCTGGGTAATGTTCGAGGTGTTCGACCTGCTGCGCGTGAACGCGGGCGTGGAAGAATGGCCTGCGCCGGGCGCGCTGTTCGGGCTAAATGCGCTTGCAGGACTGGGAGCATCGGCCGCCGTCTGGTACAGGCTCGAGCCCGATTCCATGTGGCAGTTCTGCTGCGCTGCCGCGGCGCTCTACCTCGCCGGCACGTGGATTCGTTTCGCCATGCCAGGCCGGACTCTATACGAGTTCTCGCTCACGATTTCGGCATTTCTCGCCGCACTGGCGATCTTTGCCGAGGTCCCCGGACTCTGGATCAGCCTGGGCGTGATGGCCGAAGCCGAGGTCTTGTTCCTTGCGGGGCGCTATCTCAACCTGCGCTTCGCGCGCGTTCTTTCGGCGATCGGTTTCGCGGCGGCGGCGATGCAAATCGGAAGTAGAATCGGAGCCCCGTCAGCGTTCATATGGGGCGCGTCCATCGACACCTGGGCGCCACCGCTGGCGGTAATGGCGCTGGTCTTTTACTTCAACCGGAGCCTTTCGAAGGAGAGCCGCTACTTCGGCTTCCTCGCGTCGGCATTGCTCGCCATCGTGATGGGAGCAGAATTGCCCTGGCGATACGCCGGAGCCGCCGCGCTGGTCTACGGCGTTCTTCTGATGGAACTCGGAATTCGCCGGGACCTCTTCGACTTCCGATTGCAGGGATACGGTCTTACCGCACTGGGCGCCATCGGCGCGGCGCTCAGCTTCCTCGATCCGCTCCATGTTCGAAACGCCTGGGTCTACGGCTTTGGCGCTTCGCTTTCTCTGACCCTTGCGATTCGAGCCACGCGGTATCTCAGGTCCCTGTCCGACCTGGAGCGGCGCGGACTGCGCATCGGCGGCGCGATCGGCACGGCAGGGCTCACAGCAGCGCTGGCCACACGCCTCACTCCCGATTCGTACTGGGGTATCGCAATCGTTGGCGTATCGATGGCCCTGTTCGAGCTGGCCTGTGCGGCCCTGCCTTCCGAGATGCTGATCCCGGCCCTCACTGTCAATGCCGCAGGGACGATGCGTCTGCTAGTAGAACATGCCGGCGGTGTACGGAAGTATCCGGAGCAAAGTGTCTGGATTGCATTTGTAGGAGCCGCGCTAGCGTATTACTTCCTTTCGGCGCGCTTGCTGCGCGACACGAATCCGGACCGCACATTGATCCGCATCATGGCACCGTGGGTAGGATCGGCGTTCGCGATCGTTGCGATCTGGATGCTCCTGCCGACCGTCTACGTTTGCCTGGCATTCGGCGCGGTCGCTATTCTGATGACCGAAGCCGGACTCGCGGCCGGAGAGCAAAACCTGATTTGCCATGGCCGCGCTGTCTCGCTGGTGGCCGCGGCGTCGCTCGCCGGGTTGGCGTCCCAGCCAAGCGAGGTGATTGTCGCGAACGGCGTTGGAATCGCAGCGATGCAGTTGATCCTACTGTTCCGCTCGCGCAGCCTGCCCTTCGCCAGCGGTCACGGGTACCTGGCGTCGCTGATCGTCGCGGGCACGTTGTTCAACCAAGTATCGGGCGAAATGCTGACGCTGAGTTGGAGCCTGGAAGGCATCGGCCTGCTCGCCCTGGGATTCGCGGCTCGCGAACGAACTCTTCGGCTTTCGGGACTCGCCTTGCTGCTCCTCTGCATCGGCAAGGTATTCTTCTACGATCTGCGCAATCTGGAAACGCTCTACCGGATCCTTTCTTTCATTGGACTGGGGGCGATCCTGCTGCTGGTTTCCTTGATCTACACGCGGTTCAAGGAACAACTCCGCCAGTATATCCGCTAAGCTCGGCGCAAAGGTTCCACGGTGGACTCTGACGGGAAAGTCCGTTGAAATAGAATTTATACATCAAAACAATGCGTTCCACCATGAAGATACTCGTTGGGGCCTCCGTCGGGCTCGCGGGCCTGTGTTCCTTCGCACCACTGGCCCAGACGCAGCAGAACTCAGGCGCAACCAACGTCGGAGGCGAGCTGTTCGCCCGCGAGTGCGCCACGTGTCACCAGACAGGAAACAATGACCGGGCGCCATCGCTACCAGCCCTCCGGGAGCTTGCGCCCGAAGCGATCCTGACCGCGTTGACCACCGGCCGCATGGCAGTGCAAGCGCAACGACTGTCTCCAGCCGACCGCGTAGCCGTCGCTGAATTTGCCGCAGGACGGCCCTTACCGGGCGTAACTGCTGCCAGCGGCGGCCAATGCGACGCGGCCACATCCAGGGCAAGCTTCGAGGACTCCTTCAATAAGTCCTCCTGGAATGGGTGGGGCGGCACGCTTGGAAGCCCCCGCTACGCGAAAGACGGCGGCATCACCGCGGCGAACGTGCCCCGCCTGAAGCTCGTCTGGGCCTTCGGTTTCCCGCGTGCTCTTTCGGCGCGCACACAGCCGGCCGTCATCGGCGATTGGTTGTTTACCGCAAGCGATACCGGCGACGTTTTCGCTTTAGATGCGAAAACCGGATGCACTCGCTGGACGTACACGGCCAAAGCGGGCGTACGCGGCGCTCTTAGCGTTGCCTTGTTGGGCTCAGGCAAGTCGGGCTCAGGCAAGTACGGTGTTTTCTTCGGTGACGGACAAGCGAATGCCTACGGCCTGGACGCTCAGACCGGCCGCCAACTCTGGATGCTGAAGGCGGACACGCATCCGAACGCCGTCATCACGGGCGCGCCGGCCGTATACGACGGGCGCCTCTACGTTCCGGCTTCGGGAGTAGGCGAGGAATCGCGCGGGCAAGATCCCAACTATGCCTGCTGCTCCTTCCGTGGCAGCGTCTCGGCGATCGACATTCGTAATGGCGAACTTCTCTGGAAGAGCTATGCGATCCCGGCCGAGCCGCGTCCGCGCGGCAAGAGTAGCAAGGGCGTAGAGTTGCTGGGCCCGGCTGGAGCGGGCATATGGAGTTCGCCCACGATTGATGCAGCGCGCGGAGTTTTGTATGTGGGCACTGGAAACGGCTACGCGGGCCCGGAGCAGCCGACGATGAACGCGATCATCGCCATGGACCTGAAGACCGGCGCGCACCGATGGGTGCGGCAAACCATCCCCAAGGACATCTGGCTGATGCAGTGCGAGAGTCAAGCTGGAGGTCCCGATCGTAAAGCGCCCAAGCAGGTGAACGCCAATTGTCCCGATGAGGAAGGTCCCGATTTCGACTTTGCTTCCTCGCCGCTCCTCACGAAGACTGCGTCGGGCCGTGAGTTGCTGGTAGTGCCGCAGAAGTCCGGCGTGCTGTGGGCTTTGGACCCCGGCAAACAGGGAGCGGTGGTCTGGCAGTATCGTTACGGGCGCGGCAGCGGCTTAGGAGGGCAGTGGGGCGCGGCTGCCGATGGCGTGAACGCTTACATCGGCACGGGAGATGCATTGTCTCCCCAGCCGGGCGGCATGCATGCCGTAAACCTCGAAACAGGAGCGCGAGCCTGGTTCGTACCGCCGCAACAGAAGCTGTGCAGCTCAACCGACCGTCGTTGCTCCGCTTCTCAGAGCGCTGCTATTACGGCGATTCCGGGCGTGATCTTCTCTGCCGGTGGTGACGGCGGCGTGCGGGCATATGCGGCGAAGGACGGCGCCATCGTGTGGAGCTTCGATACCAACCGGCCGTTTCAAACTGTGAATGGCGTGCTTGCAAGCGGAGGAACCATGGATGCCTCCGGTGTAGTCGTCGCGGGAGGGATGCTGTTCGTCAACTCCGGCTATAACAGCTTCGTCGGCCGCCCCGGCAATGTCCTTCTCGCGTTTCGTGTGGAATAGATCCAAGGGAAAATAGACTTCAAGTCCTGCGGATTCCTAGCGGATGCCGGTATATACTAAACACCGATGCCCGTCAGATTGGTTGGGGCTCCAGTTTATGGAGGTTGAGTCATGAAATATCGGTTGTGGGAATTCACATCGTTTGTGCTTGCATTGTCTTCAGCATCGCCTGCAATGGACGAGAATCTGCCGCCCCCGCCGCAAGGGCCCACTCCGCGAATGCCTGAGGGCCGACCCGACCTTTCCGGAGTGTGGCTCAGCGGGAACTACTCATTCAGCAATATGGGCGGGCAGTTGCCTCTGCAGCCGTGGGCCCAAAAGGTGATGGAAGAACGAAGGGCGACGCATGGCAAAGACGATCCTGAAGCGAAATGCCTGCCCGGCGGCGTGCCCCGCATTACGCCGTATCCGATGAAACTGGTTCAGACTCCCAAATTGATGGTGATGCTGTTTGAAGGTAATGTGCATAGCTATCGTCAGTTCTTCATGGATGGCCGCGGCCACGACAAAGATCTGGACCCGACTTGGATGGGCGACTCGACCGCGAAATGGGACGGCGACACATTGGTAGTTGACACCGTAAACTTCAACGATAAGACATGGCTGACCGGCGGCGGAGCGCCTCACACGGAGCAGTTACATGTCATTGAGCGCTATCACCGGCCCGATCTGGGCCATCTTGACGTTGAAATCACCATGGAGGATCCGGGCGCCTTCACAAAGCCACAGACATTCAAGCGGCAGCACATTCTGAGCGCGACTTGGGAAATCCATGAGTACGTCTGCAACGAATTCAACGTAGACGTGGATCGCCTGGTCGGAAAATAGCGTCGGAAATAAACGTCGCGGGTGAGGGCGGCGCCCAAGTGTCGCGGCCCGTGGAACCCGCGCCTCGTACGGAGTGGGATACAGCCCGCACTATCAGCGCGCCAGCCGCCAGATGAAGATGACGACCGAACCGCGTGGCGGGGAGGCAGGGGGCGAACCCGCAGCTTAGGCGGAACGTTGGTCCTGTCGGATCGCGAGTGCAAGCACAGCGACGGTGAGGCGCGGCGGAGAAAAATTGTAGCGCGGACCCGCGCCGCCGCATCTATTAGCACTAGCGCACACATAATGATGTGGCACTGGCTGCGGCTTCCCCCGGTCACGTTCCGCGGGCGCCACGCACCTCCCGCCGTGGAGAGCATAGCCGATCTCGAGATGCAGGCGGTCCTAGCGCGGCTCGCGCAGGCTGAGGCCGAACTGCGCTTGGTCTGTCTGCGCAAGGACTGGGGCGAGGAGATCCGAAAAGCCGAGGAGCGTCTCCAGGATGCTGAGATCTGTGTGCGGGCGATCCGCCGGAGTAGGTTGCTGAGCGTTTAAAAGACAATGTCAGCGGCGGTGTTCGAATTGCCGCGTTTTTTGATAGAATCGGTGCTGCTATGAAGCGGGTGTCGTTTTTATGGCTGCTTGCGGCCCTGCCGCTCGCGGCGCAACATGGAGCCAAAAATGGCGAGTGGCCCGCTTATGGAGCCGATCTGGGAAACACGCACTACTCATCGCTCGATCAAATAAGTGCCTCTAATTTCGATAGGCTCCAAATCGCGTGGCGGTTCAAGACAGATAACTACGGGCCACGGCCGGAGACGAATTTCGAGACGACGCCGCTGATGGTGAAAGGCGTGGTGTACACCACCGCCGGCACTCGCCGCGCGGCGGTGGCCATGGACGCAGCCACCGGCGAGGTGCTGTGGATGCACAGCGAGAACGAAGGCGCGCGCGGTTCGAACGCGCCTCGCCAGCTTTCCGGCCGCGGTCTCGCTTATTGGAGCGATGGACGCGAAGAGCGTATTTTTTATGTCACCCCCGGTTATCGCCTGATTGCGTTAAACGCCAAAACCGGAATTCCCGTCTCCGGATTCGGCCAAAACGGCGTCGTGGATTTGAAGCTCGACGACGATCAGGAAATCGATCTGGAAACCGGCGAGGTCGGATTGCACGCCACGCCCGTCGTTGCCGGCGACACCGTGATTGTGGGCGCGGCGCATCGCGCCAGCGGGTCTCCGAAAGTTCGCCACAACGTGAACGGCTACGTGCGAGGTTTCGACGTTCGCACCGGCAAGCGCACCTGGATTTTTCACACCATCCCCCGCGTGGGCGAATTCGGCCACGACACGTGGTTAAACGATTCGGCCGAAAATACCGGCAACGCCGGGGTCTGGGGCCAGATTAGCGTCGATGAAGAGTTGGGATTGGCGTATCTTCCCGTGGAGCTTCCCACAGGCGATATCTATGGCGGCCACCGCCCAGGCAACGGCTTGTTCGGAGAAAGCATCGTCGCCGTCGATCTGAAAACCGGGCAGCGCAAATGGCATTACCAATTGGTCCATCACGGCATCTGGGATTTCGACATCCCCTGCGCTCCCATGCTCATCGACATCTCAATCGGAGGGCGCGTGGTCAAAGCCGTTGCGCAGCCCACCAAACAGGGGATTCTCTATACGTTCGATCGCTTCACCGGCCAGCCGATCTGGCCTTTCGAAGAACGGCCGGTCCCCAAGGGCGACGTTCCCGGGGAGTGGTATTCGCCGACTCAACCTTTTCCGACCAAACCGCCTGCGTACGGACGCGCAGCTATTCCGTCACTTGACGACCTGATCGATTTCACGCCCGAGCTCCGGGCGGAGGCTTTGCAAGTTGTCTCGAAATACCGGATCGGACCCATCTTCACTCCCATCGTGATGAGCAAGCAGGAGGGCCCGTTCGGCACAATCCTCACCACGGGAGTGACCAATTGGCCCGGCGGCTCTTTCGATCCCGAAAGCCACATTCTGTATGTACACGCGTCGACGGGCATGATTTCGAACGGCCTCGTTCCCGGCGATCCGGCGCAAACGGAATTCGCGTGGGTTTCGGGAAGTCGCGCGGCTCCGGGAGCCGCGCCGCCGCTGCGGGTGCAAGGTTTGCCGCTGGTAAAACCGCCTTACGGGAGCATTGTCGCCATCGATATGGATCGGGGCGAGATCCTATGGAGAATTCCCAACGCCGAAACGCCCGACAATATCCGCAATAATCCGGCTCTGAAGGGCCTGAATATTCCGCGCACGGGCCGGCAGAGCAATACTATCGGAGTCCTGGTAACAAAGACATTGATGATCGCGGGCGAGCCGGGAACCCCCGCGATGCTGCGCGCGTACGACAAGACGACGGGCAAGGAGGTGGGCGCGGTCTCTATGCCCGCAGGTCAAACCGGCACTCCGATGACGTACCTGGTCGGTGCCAAACAATACATCGTAGTGGCCATTGCGGGGCAGGCATTTCCGGGGGAATTGGTCGCGTACCGGCTCCCGGACTAAGTCGCCTGCCGTAGTGGAGCAGGCTAAAGCCTGTGATCGCGAAGCTTTAGTTAAGTTAGCCTCGCTTTTCCGCGATCAATTGATCCCGTCCCATTGAAGCACAAGACAAAGTTATTCCGGTCACAAAGTACTTGACCACTCGCGCGGCCCCCAGGAACCTTTCATCTGGTTTCATCTGCCTTCATTTCTCCAGATGTTCGCCATAAGTTGACTACGGCCCATTGAAGAGGCTAAGCCTGCTCCACCGGAAGCGTCTCAACGGGGGATTACAGAAGACACTGATCCCGCTGATCTGTTTCAAAAGGTAAAACGCCCGACCAGCAGCCCGTTGCGCGGCGGGGCGCCGGCGGTGGCGTTAATGTATCCGAAGCCGGAAGCAGTATCTCCGTTCGCCAGTCTTGTCTGAGGCGCCTGGGCGTTGGAGGCTGTGGGATTGGCCCAGTGGCCGCGGTTGAACACGTCCGTGAACTCCATCCTGAGATTGAACGCGTATCGTTCGTGGACGCGCCAGGAACGGCCCAAATTCATGTTTTCCACGGGCTGGCGCTGGTAGCGATAGCCGCTATAGTAGGGCGCAGAGGTCCCAAACTGGCCGGCGGGAGGATTGACCCACGCGGCCGGATTCAGAGCGAACGTCGTGTTGGGATTGTAGCAGTGGCAATTGAGGTTTACCGTGAACAGCGGTTGGCCCGGCACCCGGTCGGCCAAGGTGCTTTGGAAGACTGTGGAAGCCATGTTGTTATTCGCGGTGGGAACCGGGATGGGAAAACCGCTTGCGTATTGCAAAAAGGCTCCGTAGGTCCAGTCGCGGGCAATCCAGGAGAGGATCTTATTGCCGCTCACCTTCGGGGTCGTATACCCGAGCGAGATGTTGAACTTGAACGGTTGATCGTATGCCGAATAGGTCTTCTGGTTCTTCCGGTTGAATACGTCGTTGACGACACCGTTGGCGCCGGTGAGCGGGTCGCCACTCTCGGAAGCAATATCCAGGCTCTTCGCCCAGGTAAATGTGCTCACGAAGGACAGACCATGGGACAATCGCTTGGTAGTCTTGACCTGCATGGCATTGTACCAAGTGTCGCCCAAGGGGTTCCAATAGGAACTGATAGTTGTGAATTGCGGGAATGGCCTTAGAGCCTGCCCCAGGGATTGAGTGACGGGGAAACCCGGATACGGCGGCGAACCTAACCCTAGTTGGACCACCGAGGCCGAGTTCAAAGGCATGGGAAGAAGCGCCGCCTGGGTGGGGTTGTTGATGTTTATTCCCACCGCATTTAGCCGGGAAACAGGAATTGCGTTGAGATTGATCAGCCCGGGCGAATACCACCAAATTCCGCGATTACCGACGTAGGACACGTCCACCGCAAGGTCCCGCAGGATTTGGCGTTGGAAGCCGGCGCTCCATTGGTACTGCCGGGCGGGACGGCCGGCGTTCTCATCGATAAACTCTGCGCCAGGAGCGACGGGTGTCGGGGTAGTATTGAACTGGCCGGGAGCGAGGTTGGGCCAGAGCGGGGGATTGTATGAGGCCGGAATGCCTACTGCCAACGTGGTGATGGCGGCCCCGAAGCTCGGGGCAGGAACGGTGTTCGAGGAAGAGCCTCCTGAAGCGTTGTCATTTGCTTCCGTTCCGTTATAAACGATTCCGAAGCCGCTGCGGAACACCGTCTTGGAATTGATCTGAAACGCCAGCCCCAGCCGGGGCGACACGGCAAAGGGATAGTTTTTAGCAAAGTCGCAGTCGCAGTGGCCGGGGAGATTGCCCTCAAAAATCACTCCTCCCGGGATGTTTCCCACGGCTGGATTCAGGACAGTGGGCGAGAAGTCAGGCATGCGGCCATGCTCTTCCCGCAGATAGGTCGAATAGTCGTAGCGCAGACCATAATCGAAGGTCAGCCGCCTACTGATCTTCCATGAGTCCTGGGCATAAATGCCAGTTTGGTTTTTCCCCTTTCGCGGAACCACCGGGTTGGTGACGGTCACCTGCTTGACCGCGCCCAGAAGGAAGCTGGCGTAACCGAACCCAGGAGTCTGGCCCGCAAGCGTGGTGCCGTTGAGATAGGGAAGACTGGTTTGGTCGGCTGCGAAAACGTATTGTCCGGAAGTGCCGGTGAGGCCGGAGGAGGGGTATCCCTCGGTTCGGAACTCCGCGCCGAATTTGTATGTGTGGTTCCTTTTCACCCACACCACGCTGTGATTGAAGGTGGCTGATTGAGTGTACGCGGTGGCGTAGAAAGATGAGCCAAAAATCTGCATGCCACCTTGCCCGGTGCAGGATCCCGTGCCGGGGCCGGCGACGCACAAACCTGAAAAATCGGGGAAGAAGATGTGAGTAGTCCCCCCATTCAACCCCAGTTGTTGTTGGGCGTTGTAGTTGGGGACGTTGCCCTCCTCGTTGATAGTCGGATCGAAGAAATAGGTCGCGCGGAAGCCACCTCCGAAATGCAGCAGGAGTGTGGGGCTCACCGTGTGGTCGTAATTGAGGCGGTAGAGCGGCGCGGTGATGAACGTTCCGCGATTCGTGTCCAGCGGATCGGGCAGGCCGTCGACCATTCCGAAAGTAAACGAGAGCGGAGCGGAAGTCTTGGTTCGCTGAAAGAAGAAGGACAGTTTCCCCTTGGCGCCGATCGTCTGATCGAGCTTGACGGACGGAACCTCGGTGATGCGACTGGTGGGAATGTTCGGCTCGAAATTATTGACCACGCCGGTGGCAAAGGGTCCCATTGGCGCGGGAAACATCGTCTGGATCTTGGCCGCGATGGGATCGAGGCGGCTTGGGGAAATGGTTTGGTTGGGGAACGGATCGCGAACGATCTGTCCGGTCGGCGCGGCCCTTTGCGTGTTGGGATCGTAGATCTCGCCCGCGAAGATCGGCCGCCCCAGTGGATCAGTGCCGATGGGCGAGGATCCGGGAGGTATTGAGGTCGCGAAATTGCCCGCGAGATAAGCTGCGGTGGGAACAGTCTCCAGTTGGTTGTTGATGTCGACGTGCTCGCGGTATTGCTCCCAATTAAAAAAGAAAAAGGTCTTATCGTGTCCGTTGTAGATCTTTGGAATCCAGACCGGGCCACCCAAGGTGAAGCCGTAGTCCGTCCGCCGGTTACGTGCTCTCGGATTGCCGGTTCCCGCCGCCGCAGCCGTGTAGGGGGTCCCGGCGTTAAAGACCTCGTTTACGAAATAGTCGTAAGCACTGCCGTGGAACTGGTTGGTGCCGGACTTCATGGTGGCGTTGAAATACCCTCCGCCGACTTGGCCATATTCCGCCGCGAAGTTGCTGGTCTGAATCGCATACTCCTGGATCGCGTCCACGCTCGGCGCATTCATGGCGGCTGTGCCGGGTGTGCCGCTATTAGACGCATCCATACCCTCGATGCGAAGGGACTGGGTGCTGTTCGGAGCGCCATTGACGCGAACATAGGCATCCGCCGACCAGACCGTGCCAGGAATTAACTGCGTCACCGCATAGGGATTGCGAATGCCGGCGCTTCCGGCCTGCGTGGCGCCGATTCCCAGAACAGGAAGGTCGTCCATGTTCTTGGTCGGGACATCATGACTCAACTCAGCAGTTTCGGTGTTGAGCAATGAGGCGGCTTCGGTGACGGTGACAGACTCCGATGCCGTGCCTACTTCGAGAGTCGCGTCGATACGCATGATCTGCGCCACCTGGAGCACCAGGCCACTGCGGTTGTACTTCTTGAACCCGGGAACGGTGACTGACACCTCGTAGGTGCCGGCCGGAAGCTGGGAAATCGTATAGTTGCCCGTAGCCGTTGCCTCCGCCGGGTAGACGACTCCGGTTCCAACGTTTCTGGCCTCAACCTTGGCATTGGGAACCACCGCTCCGGCCGGATCGGCAACTGCTCCGGTTATGGTGCCACGATCGCTCTGGGCGAACGTGGTAGACGCTAGCAGTAGCGCAAAGATCGAAATCAAGAGTAGCCGCATATTAGACTCCTTCAGATCCAACTCGACTGATTCGGAGTGAGTATATGTCGGCATTAATTCGGTGTCAAGGCGGCGAGACCAGGACGGGTGCGGGCCTGGGTGGTTCCAGGAAATCTGAACGTAGCTGGACTGGCCGTTACGCTCCCGCGGTCTTCGGATCGACGGCAGCACGCAACGCCGGCGGCTTGTCATGGAACCGGTAAAACGCCGCCAGCGCTTCGCGCCCCATGTATCGCTCCAGCAAACGGCGGTCGGCTTTCAGCAGATCGACCAAAATCAATCCATCGACGGCATTGGCAAAATGCGGGTCCAGATTGAACTCGAGGACGCTGCCTCCCAAATTCAGATACTGACGCAGCAACACCGGAACGCCTTTCTTATCCGGCTCTAGATCGGCGATCAACGACGAAAGCTCCGCGACGTCCTCCGCGAGCGATGACAGCAGGCTACGGTTATGGCCGGGGATCGAGGACGAGTGAAAAGGATGCCTTGGGCGCACGCTCCGGGCAATTCCCGGATCGCGCCGCGCTTTGCAGAACTCGACGATGAGCGCGCGCGAAATCGCGTGGTAATCGTTGCTGATGCTGACAGCGCCGAATAGCCTTCGATATTTCGGATGAGTCGCAACGAATTTTGTGATGCCTTTCCACAACAGCAGGAGCGGTTGGTAATCGCGCTGATACTCTAAACGGACGAAGGACCGGCCTAGTTCGAGTGCCGGTCCGAGGCCGTTCAAGAATGACGGCTCGAACTTAAACAGAGTACTTGTGTATAAGCCACGCGGCCCTCGCTCGGCGAGAATGGTATCGGCCAGTCCGATGCGGTACGCACTCACGATTTCTTCCCGCTCGGCATTCCAAACGAAAAGATGCTGATACCACTGGTCGAACCTGTCCAGATCGCGTGAGCGGCCAGTTCCTTCACCCACGGCGCGAAAGCAAACCTCCCGCAGACGGCCGATCTCCGGCAGCACTTGCGCAAGCCGGCCTGATTCCGCAACGATGAGACGATAAGGACCCGACGCAAGCAGGGGACTCAGCGAATCGACTTCCGCCCGGAGACGTTCTTTGTCGCCGGCCTCCGCGACCGCTCGAGATCGTTTCCCAATCCGGAGTACGCGCTTGCGCGGTGTCACCTTCCGGGTCTGTAGAAGCTCCGTGCGTATCCGTAAGTAGGCCGTCAGGTCGCCGCTCGAAAGAAGCGACGTCACACGAGGAAGAACGGGCGCGCCGGTCGAAAGGGAGATCGTACGGCCGCTTTTGTACAGCAGCTCCCGCGGCAGAAGCGCCATCCGCAATCCGGGGTGAACCAGGCCGGCGATTTGAAATGCCACGCTGTTGGTCCCATGAAAGTAGACTGGAACTACGGGCGCCTCGGCGATCCGGGCGATGCGGCCAATCGTTTCCTTCCAGGCCGGATCCGCGATCCGGAACGCGGGCAACTGGACCGACGATACTTCGCCTGCCGGAAAGACCACCAGCAACCCACCTTGCCGAAGCCACCCGATTGCGGTCCGGATGGCGCGAGAATTCAATCGTATGGCTTCTTTCCCGCCGAACACGTCCACGGGAATCAAGTAGTCTTGCAAAAGATCGATTTTGCTCAGGAGATGATTTGCAAGAATCCGAACATCGCCCCGCCGCCGCGACAACAGGGAAGCCAGCGCAGGACCCTCCGGCAGTCCGAAAGGATGGTTCGAGACGATCACAACCGGCCCTTTTTCGGGGACCTTCGCCAGATCCTCCGCGCGGCACTCGCATGCGATATTTAGCCGCTGAAGAAGGCCCTCAAAGCCGGAGCATCCCTCTGTTTTCCGCCAGTTGGAATAAACTTCGTTGAGCTGTTCAATGGAGAGCAGTTTCTCGGCCAGTCGTCCGACTCCATACAGCGGCGTTGACTCGAGCAGTTTCTGTCCGATCTCGGTAGCCGGGCGTAGATCCGGGAAGAGTGGAATCTTCTCCCGAGGTGCGTTAACCACGCCCCAGCCTAAACCTCGACCGTTAGCGTCTCATTTCAAAGCTTCAACGATTGGGTGATCCATAAGACGCGGATACAATTTCCGGTGCCGGGCGAACACACTGCGTTAACTGAGTTGCAACAAGAAATTCACGGTGGTCCCAAAAGGAGGGTGCGGCGGACTGGCCGTTACGCTCCCGCGGTCTTCGTATCGACGCCGCCGCGCAAGGCCGGCGGATTGTGCCAGTGGCGTCCATCACGGTTCAGCAGTTCGTTGGCTTCTTCTGGACCCCAAGTTCCCGACGCGTAGTTCGGAAACTCGCGTGGCTCCAAAGCGCCCCACACATTCTGAATCGGCGCGACTACGTGCCAGGCGGCTTCCACCATATCCGAACGTTGAAAAAGAGTGGCATCGCCGAGCATGCAGTCGTACATGAGCCGTTCGTATCCCGTTTGCGGGGTAGCGTTGAAGTAATCGGCGTAGTTGAACTCCATGTTCACCGCGCCCAATCGCAGCACGGTTCCGGGGATTTTAGCGCCGAACATAAGCGAAATGCCTTCGTCCGGCTGGAGATGCAGAACCATCCGATTCGGTTCGAGTTTGTTCACAGCCGTCTTACGGAACAAAACGAACGGAGCGCGCTTGAACTGAACCACGATCTCCGTAACCCTCTGCGCCATGCGCTTGCCCGTGCGAATGTAGAACGGAACGTCCGCCCAACGCCAGTTGTCAATCGAGAGCTTCAGCGCGACGTACGTCTCGGTGCGCGAGGCGGAAGCGACCATTGGTTCCTGCCGATATCCCACCATGCCGTTGGGATTCGGACCGTACTGACCTCGAACAGCGCGGATCAGCACGTCGCGGTCACTGAACGGCTGAAGCGCCTTAAGGATTTTCGCTTGCTCGTCGCGAACGACATTCGCATCGAAGGAGACCGGAGGCTCCATGGCGGTGAGGCACAGAAGTTGAAACAGGTGATTCGGCACCATGTCGCGCAGTGTGCCGGCGGTTTCGTAGTAGCCTCCGCGCATTTCCACGCCGACGGTTTCCGCCGCGGTGATTTGAATGTGGTCGATGTAGTTGCGGTTCCAAACCGGCTCGAAAATGCCATTCGAGAACCGGAACGCCAAAATGTTTTGAACGGTTTCCTTTCCCAGGTAGTGATCGATGCGATATATTTGGCGCTCCTGAAGTACTTTCTTAATCTCCAGATTCAGCGCGCAAGCGGATTCGTAATCGCGGCCGAACGGTTTTTCGATGATCACCCTGCGCCAACAGCCATTCTCCTCGTGAGTCAAGCCGGCATCCCCAAGCTGCTGGATGCACGGTGAAAAGAATGCAGGAGCGGTAGCCAGGTAGTAGAAGTAGTTGCCCCGGGTGCCGTGCTCCTTATCCGCGTCGGCAAGGACGGCCTTCAGTTTCTGATATGCCGAGGCGTCCGCGATGTCGCCGCTAATGTAGTACATCCTTCGAAGGAACCAGTGCCACACATCCGGGTCGATCTGTCCGGTCGCGAATTGTTGGATCTCCTGGCTGCACTTTTCGCGGAATTGCTCAGTGGTCATTTCCGCTCTCGCGAATCCGATGAGAGCGAATTCGCGAGAGAGCAGATTATCTTTCGCCAGATTGTAGAGCGCCGGGATTAGCTTACGTTTGGTCAGATCTCCCGATGCCCCGAAGATCACCATGGTGCAAGGGTCGCCGGGATTGCCGGCAACGCTAGTCGTAACGTCTGTGAAAGGACCCATGAATACCTCGAAAGTCTTCAGTATAGGCGGGCGAACTGGACGCCATGTGAATATTGGTTGTCAATCCGGTTTCAATTTCGATTTTCGCTAGAGTTCCCGTAACAAGGTCCGACATTGGAGTGTCATCCTGCGGGGTCATAATTAGGTCTGCCGAAGTCTCATGCCTGCTCCAGAGAGGACCAACACCAATATGCACCCCGATCTGACCGAATACGGCCCCGTACGGTTTCACAGCGATCCGAACGCGCTTTATGACCGCCATCTCGTGTTCGATTACGCCATCGATCCGGAGCTCGCCACGCCGCGAGAGCGCTACGAGGCGGTGGCGCGGTCTCTGCGCGACGTCTTGGCGCTTCGTTGGCTGCGGACCAAGAAATCCCATTATCAGGCCGATCCGAAGCGGGCTTACTATCTCTCGATGGAGTTCTTGATCGGGCGTTCGCTCGCGAGCAACGTTTCGAACCTGCTGCTCGAACCGGCCATGCAGGAAGCGTGCCGTGAAAAAAACGTCGATTGGTACGAATTGTTGGACCAGGAGCCCGATGCCGGCCTGGGCAACGGCGGCCTCGGACGGTTGGCGGCGTGTTTTGTCGAATCGATGGCGACGATGGATCTCCCTGGCATGGGATACGGTTTACGGTACGAGTACGGAATTTTTAAGCAGACCATCAAAGACGGTTGGCAAAACGAAAAGCCGGACAATTGGCTGCGCCGGCCGGACCCCTGGGAAGTGGTGCGGCTCGACCACATCGTGGAAGTCCATTTGAGCTGCTCGTTTCAGATCCGCGGAGGAAGCCTTGTTCCGGTTGCGGGCAAGCCGTCCACTCTCCTGGGAATCCCTTTCGACCGCCCCGTTGTGGGGTTTGGCGGCCGGACCATCAATACACTTCGGCTGTGGTCTGCCCGCGCGCCGGATTCTTTCCATTTCCATCAATTTAGCCACGGCGATTTTGTCGGAGCCGTTACCGAGACGCTCGCGGCTGAATCGATCACGCGAGTGCTGTATCCCGACGACTCCACGGAGATTGGCCGCGAACTGCGATTCCTTCAGGAGTATTTTTTGTGCGCTTGCTCTGTGCACGATATCCTGCGCCGGTTCGCGGCAAACAACTCCGATTGGAATACGCTGCCGGACAAGGTCGCCATGCAATTGAACGACACCCATCCGACCGTCGCCATAGCCGAACTGATGAAGATCCTGCTTGATGAAGTGGGCCTCGGCTGGGAGCAAGCCTGGGACATCACGCGGCGGACGTTCGCCTATACGAACCACACCTTGCTGCCGGAAGCGCTGGAGCGCTGGCCCGTTTCGTGGTTCGAAGACATCCTCCCACGCCATCTCGAAATCATTTACGAGATCAACCGCCGTTTCTTGGATGAGGTCCGCGGGCGATATCCCGGCGACGAGGCGCGCGTGGCCAGAATGAGTTTAATCGAGGAAGGTGCGCCGAAAAAGGTTCGGATGGCAAATCTGGCCATTGTCGGATCGCACAGCATCAACGGCGTGGCGGCGATTCACACGGAGCTCTTGAAATCGCATGTAGTTCCGGATTTCGCGCAGATGTTCCCCGAGCGTTTCAATAACAAAACCAACGGCGTCACCCCACGGCGTTGGATTCTGGTAGCCAACCCCGCCCTGGCCGAGACTGTGACGCAAGCCATCGGCGACGGCTGGATCACAGACCTCAGCCGGATCGCGAAATTGAAGCCGCTTGCCGACGATGCTGAATTCCGGCAAGCGTTCCGTCGAGCCAAGCGCAGAGCCAAGTTGCGGTTCCTCGATTGGCTGCGTTCAGCCACGGGACAAAGTGCCGATCCCGATACCATTTTCGACAGCCAGATCAAACGCATTCATGAGTACAAGCGCCAGTTACTGAACGCATTGCACATCGTGATCCTGTACAACAGGTTGCGCGAAAATCCCAGCCTGGACGTGCCGCCTCGCACATTTTTCTTTGCCGGCAAGGCCGCGCCCGCTTACCAGCTCGCAAAGCTGATCATCAAATTCATCAATAATCTCGCACTCGTCGTGGATACCGATCCTGTTACTCAAGGAAAACTAAAAGTGATATTCCTGCCCGACTACAGCGTGACCGTGGCGGAGCGTCTGATTCCGGCCAGCGACGTGTCCGAACAAATCTCGACCGCGGGGTACGAAGCCAGCGGCACAAGCAACATGAAGTTCATGATGAATGGCGCGCTTACGATCGGCACGCGCGACGGCGCCACAGTCGAAATGGCGGAAGAGGCCGGTGAAGAGAACATGTTCCTGTTCGGCCTAACTGCGGACCAAGTCGATCAAACGCGCGGTTGGTATAACCCGCGCTGGCACTATGAACATGATCCGGAGACGCGCGCGGCGCTAGACCTGATCGCGAGCGGATATTTCAATCCGGGTGAACCCGGCGTATTCAAGCCGATTCTGGATACGCTGCTCGCAAAGGGCGATTTCTACCTGCACCTCGCCGATTTACGCTCCTATAGCGATGCCCATGCGCGGCTGGGCCGGTTTTATTTGAACCCTTCGGCCTGGGATCGCGCGGCTATTCTTAACGTCGCGAGTTCCGGGAAATTCTCCAGCGACCGGACGATCACCCAGTACGCCTCGGAAATCTGGAATGTCGTGCCATGCCCGCCCGCGGAAACTGCCCGCTCCGCCGAAGGCGGTTTCTGACGTCACTTCAGATCATCGTCGGAACGCCGCAGCGCAGGTATGCGGAATTCAGTGAATCCCGCCGATAGCGTCCTCTTCTCTGATTACGACGTCTTTCGGAAGCGCGAGATATCCAAGCGCGGCGGCTTGCCGCTGGCCAGGTCCAACCATCCATCGCAAGAACGCGACCACGGCATTTCGTTTCGCGTCGTCCACAATGCGATTGGGAATCACAAGCCACGTGAAGGACGCAATAGGGTATGAACCTGGGCCAGGAGCATCCACCAAAGAAACCTTGAGCTCGTCGCTAATCTCCATGGCATGGCTGACTGCGGCCTCGATGCTCTCCAGGCTGGCCTCGACAAAGTCGCCATTCTGATTGCGAATCTTTCCGTAACTGAGATGATTCTGCAAGGCGTAGATGTATTCGACGTAGCCGATCGAGCCGCCCAACTCCTTCACAAGTTTTGCGACCCCGTCATTTCCGCTGGCTCCGCGTCCCACCGGCCATTTGGGAGTGAGGCTGGCTCCTACCATGGTCTTCCATTCGGCGTTCGTCTGAGATAAATAATCAGTCCAGGCGTAACTCGTGCCGCTTCCATCCGATCGATGGACGACAACGATATCCAGGTCGGGAAGGCGAATACCGCGGTTGGCTTTTGTGAGGATCGGATCATTCCATTTCTTGACCTTTCCAAGGAAAATGGCTGCGAGTGCCTCCGGCGTAAACGCGATGTTTTCGGTCACGCCCGGCAGGTTCACGATCGGCACGACGGCTCCCACGACCGAAGGAAAGTACAGGTATTTGGCTCCCTCGCGGGGAGCGATCTCGCCGATAGCATTGGGGCTGTCGGAAGCGCCGAAATCGAGCTCGCCGGCAAGCAGCTTGCGGATACCCGCATCCGAACCGGTTGCCTCATAGTCAATTTCCACGCCCGGATGCTCGGTCCGGTAATTGGCGAACCATTTCGCATAAACCGGGTACGGGAACGTTGCACCGGCTCCATGCAGTGCAATCGCCGGTTGGGAGCCCCGCACTTCTGTCGGCGATTCCAGATGGCCGATGGCTTGAGCGAGGTTTTTGGCGATCCGCTTAGCGAGGTTCTTGGAGACATCCTCGGACTCCTCATGCGGCGTCACCAAGTCCGACCAAAGAGTCACGCCATTCTTGTTCCTCAGTTCGACGGACAAATAACCTCCATAAACGGGAACTCCGTTGGAAGGCAGCTTCTCGGGAGAGCGGGGGCTGAAACTGCGGTAACCCCTGACCCAGATCTCGCCGCCGCCGCCCAGGATTAAATCTGCATTCGATTCGTCGGGGACAAGCGACACGTAATTCAGTTTTCGAAGTTCCGCCGTGACATCGCTACGGAATCTTGCGGCCTCCCCTTTCGTGGCGAACGCCTCCACGTAAACGCGCCGGCCTGCGCTATTCGCGCTCTGCTGCCATCCGGAAGCGGGACCGGCGACAAAGCAGCACGCAACCGCAACCACACTTGTTCGGGGTTTCACTAGTCATTTCGATTTTACCCTTTGGGAGGGCGGACTTTAGTCCGCGCGGGACTTGAGTCCCGCTGGGGAGCGAGGCTCTCCATTGACTCGGGGAGTCCGGGATCCTTGTGAGCACCCGGTCCCGCGCCGGGCGCTGGGCGCTGAAGCCTCACGCGGGCTCAAGCCTCCATGCAGGAACCGAAGGCCAAAGCTGCGCTTCTGAGTCTGCCCTTGAGTTTGAGTCCATAGCCCGAAATCGCCGTTGCGGTCGCAGTTGAATTCTCTCGGCCAGGCCTATGTCGCGGGAGATACGGTCGACCAGTGCTCCCCACTGAGCGGAGGGAATACGATCGGCCCTGCATGGTCGAACTTCTTGGGGCCCAGTGGCGGCGCGCTAGTATAGTTGATCGGGAACAGAAAGCAATTCTGAATATTCGCAAACACGCCACCGCAGGTCTTTTGACAATTGGACTTCTCGTGGCGCTCCCAGCCAGCTTAGAGGCCGACGATTTGGCCTATATGCTCGGAACAGCGGCGCTGGGGGTCGAGAACCCGTTCGGGACCGTCGACCTCAACTCGGGCGCGTTCACTTTGATCGGCAATATGGGATCCGGGGGATATGACGGCTTGGCCGCTGCGAATGGTGTTCTGTACACCGAACAGAACGGACTCCTTTATTCGGTCAACACGACCAACGCAAATCTCACCCTCATCGGAGGCCTGACCGGCAACAATTTCAGCACTTTCGGCTCAACCACCACTGGACTATATGGCTTGGCCGGTACGGGATCTCTTGAGGTGGCTACTCTATTTTCGATAAATCCCCAGACGGGCGCCGTCACGGCGATTGGTCCGATCGGCGCCAGCGCCATACCCAACGGTCAAGGTTACTATGCGAGGCTTTCCGTCGGTTCCAGCACGCTGTACATGGAATTCAACAGCAATCTTTACACCATCAACACTACAACCGGTGCGGCCACGCAGGTGGGAACTACCTACAGTAACGACTACTTAACCTCCGTGCTGCTTCTCGAAAACGGCACTTATTACGTCGGCACTGGTTCCGGCATTGCCACGATCAACGTTACCACTGGCCAGATCGCGCCTCACTCCTCGATTTTCGGAGGACCAGGGTCCCCCGTCGGTCTTGCGCCCGATCCTCTGATTACGGCCACCCCGATGATCACGCTGGTGGCGAATGCGGAGGGCGGCGTTGCTACCATTGCCCCGAACACGTGGGTGGAGATCAAAGGCTCCAATGTCGGCCCCACAGGCGATACACGAACCTGGGGAGCTCGGATTTCGTGGGTGGCCAAATGCCAACCAGTCTAGACGGGCTTAGCGTCACGGTCAACGGCGTGCCTGCCTACGTTTACTACATCAGCCCCACGCAGGTGAACATACTCACGCCTCCGAATGCCATTTCCCGGATCGGTCCCCGTCCAGGTCAACGACAATGGAGCCGTCAGCGCAACATTCATGGTGCAGGCACAGGCGGAAGATCCTTCGTTCTTCATCTTCGGCGGCGGGCCTTATGTCGCCGCGGTCCACGCCAGCGGAGGTTACATCGGGTCTACCACTCTCTATCCCGGCTTGAGCACTCCGGCGCAGCCCGGCGAGACCATCATGATTTACGCGAATGGTTTCGGACCGACATCCGTGCCAGTGGTGAATGGGTCCGCATCGCAATCGGGAACGCTATCGCCGCTGCCGGTCATCACCATCGGAGGCGTGGCTGCGACGGTGAATTTCGCCGGACTGGTTGCCGTAGGCGAGTTTCAGTTCAACGTAGTGGTGCCGTCCACGCTCGCCAATGGCGACCAGCCGATCAGCGCAACATACAACGACTTGACCACGCAGGCGGGAACGCTGATCACGATCCACAACTAAGCGAAACAGAACGAAATGGCGACCTTCTCTTCCGGCGTGTAGCGCTTCCGTTGCTTCTTCATGCGTTCTCTCCATGACCCTACTTGGGAGAACGTCTTCTCCATTTCCATCTGAACCGGAACAGTTTGTATTTTAACCGTTTTGTAATTTAGCCACGGAGGACTCTGTGCGAATCTGTTTATTCATACCTTATGACGCTCCTCACGGCGCTGTTCACCGGGTGCATGCTGTGCACATTCTTCATTCGGTGCTCCGCGCAGAGTCCCGCCGCTACCGCCGAGGACACTCCCTCAGATCCAGTGCCGTCAGAATCCGAATCGGAGCGTTGGAACCTCTATTACCAGGCAACTTCGATCGGCGACTACCACGGAACATTTCCTGCTCTCTACACGGGCCCTCTCAGCCTTCAGGACTATCCCGAGCGCGACGTCTCCATCACTACCACCCTGTTTTTTACTGCGCGGCTGGAGCAAGACACGTCTCTGGTTTTTGATCCGGAGATCGCGGGCGGAAAGGGATTCAGCGGCGTGGACGGCTTCGGCAATCAGCCCAACGGCGAGATCCCCCGCGTTGCCACCGCGACGCCTAAGCCCTATATCGCCCGGCTCTTCATCCAACACGATTTCGGATTTGGCCCAGAAAAAGAACGCCAGGAGAGTGACGAAAACCAGCTTGCCGGCGATCGCCCGCTCAATCGCTTTTCGATCTATGCCGGCCGGTTCACGGTAACCGATTTCTTCGACAACAACAACTACACGCACGATCCCCGGACGCAATTCATGGCGTGGTCCGTCATGTACAACGGCGCGTGGGATTACCCTGCCGACACGCGCGGCTACACCTGGGGAATTGTGCAGGAGCTTCATCTTCGGAATTGGTCGTTCCGCTATGGGATCGCAGCCGAACCCCAAGTCGCAAACGGCGGCGTGTTCGATCGGCGGCTGTTTCGCGATCACGGTCAAGTATGGGAAGCGGAGCGGCGCTACTCGTGGCGGAAGCGGGGCGGCGCGATTCGCGTTTTGGGTTACGACAATCGCGAGCAGGGGGGGAACTATGCGCGGGCGTTGAGGCTTGCCGCTCAAACCGGAACCACACCGGACGTGACCCTTACGTCGCGCGTAGGTACACTCAAGTACGGCTCCGGCCTCAGCTTCGACCAGGAGATTAATTCCAACGCCGGATTTTTCGTGCGCTTGGGTTGGAACGACGGTAAAACGCAAAGTTTCGCGTTTACCGCCCTTGACCGGCTGGCCAGCGGCGGTCTCTCGGTGAAGGGCACGCGCTGGCACAGGAAATTCGACGTAGTCGGCACGTCGTTTACGGCCGGCGGTCTATCGCGTGTTCACCAAGAGTACTTGGCCGCGGGCGGACTGGATTTTCTGATTGGCGACGGACGGTTGAATTACAGTCCCGAATACGTATGGGAGAGTTTTTACGCGGCGCGGGTCATCCCGGGCTTTTACGCCACCTTCGACCTGCAGCGCGACACAAATCTGGCCTACAATCGCGACCGTGGTCCGGTGACGATCTACAGCATCCGGCTGCACGTGGCGCTCGGCATTAAGCCGTGGCAGCGGCAGTGAGATCCTGGAGATAGGCGGATGCCGATGAGGAGCGCACAGGCCGCCGGGCGCGGCGTCAAACGAATGAGAAACTTGGGCGAAGTGGCCGCGCCCGGCGAGTCCGTTGTGCGCGAGTTTCTCCAAAGGACAAGCTCTGAAATGCAATATCGGATTCTGGGAAGCACAGGCGAGAAAGTCTCCGCTATCGGTCTCGGAGGATGGCATCTCGGGTTGAAGCATGTCAACGAGAAGCTCGCCGTGAGAATCGTTCGCAGCGCGATCGATGGCGGCATCACCTTCATGGATAACTCGTGGGACTACAACGATGGCGCGAGTGAAAAGCGCATGGGCAAGGCACTGCGCGACGGCTACCGCGACCGTGTTTTCCTGATGACGAAGATCGACGGTCGCTCCGCCAAGGAAGCCACGCGGCAGCTCGATCAATCGTTGCGGCGGCTGCGGACCGATCGCGTGGATCTGATCCAACATCATGAGATTATCCGCTTTGAAGATCCTCACCGCATCTTCGATTCCGAGGGAGCGAACGCGGCCATGGTTGCGGCGCAGAAAGCAGGAAAGGTTCGCTACATCGGCTTCACCGGACACAAGGACCCGCACATCCATCTCTATATGTTGAGCGTCGCCAAGGAACAGGGCTTCAAATTCGCCAGCGCGCAGATGCCGCTCAACGTTATGGACGCACACTTCCGCAGCTTCGAGAAGCTGGTTGTTCCTGAGTTGGTCAAACAAAAAATCGGCGTTTTAGGCATGAAGCCTATGGCGAACGGCCTGATCCTGAAATCTAGAACGGTAACTCCCATCCAGTGCCTCCACTACGCTCTGAGTCTGCCGACCTCAGTGGTAATTACTGGCGTAGACAGCCTGGAAATTCTAGATCAGGCGTTTGAGGCAGTACGTACGTTCCGTCCGCTTACACCGGCACAGCGCACAGCATTGCTTAAGAGGACCGCCAAAGCTGCTTCGAAAGGTGAGTTCGAGCTATTCAAAACGACTTCGATCTTCGACTCCACAGCCGCCAACCCCGCTTGGATGGGCCAAGAGCCCGAACGTTTGAAGGAGATGGTGCCAATGGGGTGAGCGCCGTGAGGCGGTCTGACCGCTCCCTCACGCTCGCGGCCCGGTTCCGGACGTGCTGCCGCTTCACGGCTTCACCGCGACCCCGACGATATGTGGCTTCACCACCGGCAAAGGCGCGTCGAAGCTTTCGATTTGAATGTCGCGGAAACCGGCGTTTTCGATGGCGCGCGCTGTTTCGCAGGCGGGATGGCAGCCGCTGGTGAAGCGCCGCCAAACCGGGGTGATCCATTCCTGGATCCGGCGCAGCCGCGTCCCCGGCCGCGCGGCGACATGCTCGACGAACAGGAATTTCCCGCCCGGTTTCAGAACGCGCGAGATTTCTCCCAACACGCGCGCCTGGTCGGTGACACTGCACAAGACCAGGGTGGCGATCACGGCGTCGACGCTCGAATCGGGCGCGGGCAGTTGTTCGGCGCTGCCGTGTCGAAGATCCACTTCGAAACCCAGATCGCGAGCCGTTTGGACGAGATAGGAATGCATGAAACGGTTCGGCTCGACTCCGATCCAGCCAACCGAAGCGCGATCCAGATAAGCGAGATTGGGGCCCGATCCCGGGCCGATTTCCAGAACCACTCCCGAGATTCCGTGAAACAGCCGCGATTTGTACGGCGCCATGTAGGCTTCAAAGCGGCGCGTGCAGCGGGAAAAGGCCCAAGCGAAAAGGCACTGGCGAAAAGGTCCCGCACCGCCGAGGACGGGTTTACACGGGGGTTCGGGACCAGCGCTCGCTCGCAATAGACCCTCGGTTAAGCTTTCAATTCTATACTTGGCGAGGGCGGGTGTGCAATGGATCAGGAAATGGCATACAATTTAACGTTGATCCAAATAAGGCGGATCTAAATAAGGGGAGAACGATGGCGCTAAAACGATGGACGATGGTTGAGGCCGCGATGCCGATTTTCATCTGGTTGGCGATGGGAGTTCTGGCACAAGGACAGGGGACCTATAAGGTCAGGCTTTCGCCCGTTCCCGCGGATCAGAAAACGCGGCCGGACCTCACCGGGTCGGGCTCGCTCACGGGGACGCTTGCGGGAACGAAGCTGACGATAAACGGAATGTTCGAAGGATTGAAATACCCGGCGACCATGGCGGAGCTGCACAGCGGAGTGGCGGCGGGCGTGCGCGGCCCGGTGGTCACCACGCTGACGATCACGAAGGGGACCAGCGGCTCCATCAGCGGATCGGCGGATTTGACGCCGCAGCAGTTAACAAATCTGCGGAAGGATGGGTTGTATATTCAGATTTATAACGAACGAACCCCGGAGGGTGTCCTTTGGGGTTGGCTGATGAAATAGCTGTCGGCGATCAGCCGTCAGCTTTCAGCAAGGAGACTCTTCGATGAGAAACCAATTGATCCTCGCCGCCGTGCTCGTGGCGGTTTGCGGCGTTTTAGTGTTGACGGGGCAGCAGCGCCCCGCAGGACCGTTCACCGCCGCGCAAGCCGCCGCCGGGCAAACGGCGTTTCAAACCAACTGCGCCACCTGCCACGGCGTGGATCTCGCGGGACGCAACGACGCGCCCGCACTGGCCGGAACGCAATTCATAGCGAACTGGGGTGGGCGGAGCGCGGGCGATCTGATCGGATTCATGCAGGCGGCCATGCCTCCCGGCAACGCGACCTTAGGCGAGCAAAATTACATCAATATCGCGGCGTTCATTCTCCAATCGAACGGCGCAAGCGCGGGCACGGCGGCGCTGGCGGCCGCCAACACGCAAAACATTCGCGAGTACGCGACGGGGCAAGTGGCGGCGCAGGTTCAGGGCAAGCAGGGCAAGCAGGCGAAACAGGCGAAGCAAGGCAAACAGGCGCCGGCGGCGCCGCGCGGCCTCACCGTTGCCGGGGAAGCGAAGAATTTCACCCCGGTCACCGACGGAATGCTGCGTAATCCCGACCCCGGCGATTGGCTCATGATCCGCCACGACTACCACGCCGATAATTTCAGCTCGCTACGGGAAGTCACCGCCTCGAATGTCCAGGATTTACGGCTCGTGTGGACGTGGGCGATGAACAACGGCACCAATCAGTCCGCGCCGATCGTTCACAACGGCGTGCTGTTCATCAACAATCCCGGCAACATCGTGCAGGCTCTGGACGCGCGTACCGGCGACCTGATTTGGGAAAACCGCATTGGCGAAAACGACACCGGCAGTTCGCAGCGCGGTCTGGCGATGTACGACGACAAGATCTATGTCACGAGCGGCGATGCGCACATTTATGCGCTGAACGCGCGGACTGGCAAGAACGTTTGGGACACGGTGATCGGCGATCGCAGCCAGACGAATTATTCCACCAGTAGCGGTCCCATCATTATCAAGGGCAAGGTGGTGCAAGGTCTGGGCGGCGGTGGGTGCAGCCGTTATCAGAACGAAAAATGCTTCATCAGCGCTTATGACGCCGAGACCGGAAAGTTGGTATGGAAGTTCTACACCATCGCCAAAAACGGCGATCCCGGCGGCGATTCCTGGGGCGGCTTGGCGGACCTTTTCCGCGCGGGCGGCGAAACCTGGATCACGGGAAGCTACGACCCCGACCTGAACATGACGTATTGGGGTACCGCGCAATCGAAGCCGTGGATGCGGGTGAGCCGGCATTCGGGCAATGGCGCGACACTGTACGCCAATTCCACGGTCGCTTTGGACGCCGACACCGGAAAATTGAAGTGGTGGTTCTCGCACGCTCCCGGCGAGTCGCTGGATCTGGACGAAGTTTTCGAGCGCGTCCTGGTCGACGACAACGGACAAAAGCTGGTCTTCAGCGCGGGCAAAGTGGGGATTCTGTGGAAGCTGGACCGCACTAACGGAAAATACCTGGGCCACAAGGAAACGGTGTTCCAGAACGTCTACGATTCGTTCGATCCGCAAACCGGCGAGCCGCATTACCGCAACGACATCGTCGAGCAGCAGATCGGCCAATGGGTGCAAAGCTGTCCGACATCGGAAGGCGGGCACAACTGGCACGCGATGACATACAATCAACCCAACAATCAGGTCATCATCCCGGTGGCGCAGAGCTGCCAGGAAATGAACGCGCAAGCCGTGGAACTGGTGGAAGGCGGCGGCAACGCGGGTGGAGCGGCACGGCGATTTTACGAATCGCCGGGGAGCAACGGCAACGTCGGCAAGCTGGCGGCTTACGACGTCCGCACGTTGAAAGAGAACTGGAAGCTGGAGCAGCATTCGCCCTTCATGACGGCAGTGCTTTCCACGGCGGGCGGCGTTGCGTTCGTAGGGGATATGAACCGGATGTTCCGCGCGGTAGACGCCAAGACCGGCAAGGTGCTGTGGGAGACGCGGCTGGGGACTTCGGTGCAGGGTTTTCCGCTCTCCTTCGCCGTGAACGGCAAGCAATACATCGCGGTGACCGCGGGCTTGGGCGGCGGCAGCCCGCGGATGGTGCCGAGCGTCCTGGACCCCGATGTCCACTATCCGAATTACGGAGCGCAGTTATACGTGTTCGCTCTGCCGGATAAGAGATAGGACGCGACGCCTGCTTAGACAAACACCCCTGCGCTAGCACACCCTAACCTGATACGTTCCCGTTTGCAAGGTCGACTACCGAAACGGGTGAACGGGTCCGATGTATATGTTCGAACGTATCAGGGCACGACTTCAGTCGTTCCGAACGACGACGCGAGGCTTAACGCGGTGAAACGCATAAATAACGCTAAATAACGCTAAATAACGCGGGCACTGGGTTCGAGAGCTGAATCGGGAGCGGCTTATGTATTCTGTTCTAGGGACTTACGCCTCGACATCGGATCAGGGCGGGATTTGGAAAAAATATCTGCGCTACTGGGTTAGCAAAATGGTGACACAGGCTCTAGCCTGCCACTGGAGTTTCTACATTTCGTGCAGTCGGGTTGGGCAAGATGGTGGCACAGGCTTTAGCCGGTGAAACTGGCTGAAGCCCAGATTGCAAGCTGCAGCTTGCTCCACCACTATCTGCGGGCTCAGGCCCGCGGGAGTCCGGGTGCCGAGAGCAATTCTCGTGCCGCTTCCCACGTTCCGTCCATCGCCACCCGCACCAGTTGACTGCGCGTCCGCACGCTGGCCTTACTGAACAAACGCAGGACGAGATTCTTCACGCGGCTTTCCGGCAAACTCATCTGATCGCTAATCTCTCGATTGGACAGCCCTTCCAGAATGCCCCGAAGGACTTCCCGCTCCCGATCTTCCAAAGGCTTGGAGTGCTTACCGTTCGACGATTGAGGACGTTGATCGATCACTTTATCTGCCATCGAGTGAACAACTTTTTGATCGAGCCAAATCTCTCCGGCGGCGACACGCTTGATGGCCTGCACCAAACGGTCGGGCGGCTCCGTCTTCAGAAAAATGCCGGCCGCGCCAAGCCTAATAGCCATCGCAGACTTGCGCGCCTCAACGCATCCCGAGACGATCAGGAACTGTCCGCGATACCCCCCCTCGCGGGCGGCCGAGAAAAAGCCGCCATCCTGGTCCGTGCAGGCGTCCAAATCCGCCAAAATCACGTCCGCCTTGGCATCTTTCAATAGTTCCAAGGCCTCGACAGGCGAGTCGCATTCGCCGCTCACTTCAAAACCAGGTTCCGAAGCAAGATAGCGGCCGAGGCTCGCGCGAAACAGGCCGGGCGCATCAACGAGGATGAGGCGAATTCCATGGCTTGGGTCACTCATAACGGCGACGCTCGATCAATTCTATGGTGAATCGTTCGCGCCGAAAAGAGTCTTGTCCATAAGATTGGCTTGCCCACCGAAAGACTGCCCTGCTTTCACAACTTCTTTATGCCATCCCCTGCAAATCTGATACGCCAATCAAGAGATTGGTCGAACGGATAGCGATTTTGCACACAAGATCGCTGGCGTATCGAGGCGAAGCAAGTTAGATTGAGTCATTCTTGCGCGCCACGACGCTGCGGCGAGAGAGCGGATTTTTGACCCTATGAACATCTCGAAATCGCCAACTATAGAGTCCAGGACGCGGGTGTGCACGCGCCCGGCGACGGCGTGGGTGGTCTTGCTCGCAGGAGTGGGTTTCCTGCCCGTGGCGCGTGCTCAAACCACCACGCCGCTCACCTGGCAGCAGATAAAGGATCGGTTCGAAACCCGGAATCCCACTTTGAAGGCCGCGCAGCTCAGCATCGACGAATCGCGCGCCGCGGAGATCACCGCTTATCTCCGCCCCAATCCGGATTTCACTTTCTCCAGCGACGGCACGCAGCTCACACCTTATTTACATACCTATCGCCCGTTTGCCGGAACCCAGATCTCGCCTGCCATCAGCTATTTGATCGAGCGCGCCGGCAAGCGCGAACTGCGCCTGGAGACCGCCAAGGAGTCCACCGATATCGCGGCCTCCACTTACCTGGATCAGCAGCGCGGGCTGATGTTTCTGCTCCGCAGCGCCTTCGTCAACGTGTTGCAGCAAAAGGCGGTTTTGCAGAATGCCACCGACAACCTGGAGTACTGGGACAAGGAATTGGTGGTAGATAAGGCCCGCTTGAACGCCGGCGATATCGCTCCGCTCGATTATGACCGCCTGGATTTGCAGCGCACGCAGTTCGAGTCCGACTATGAGACCGCGATCATGACTCTGAAAACGGCGCAAGTGCAGCTCGCGATGCTGCTGAACGATCGCGGGCCTCTTGAAAGGATGGATGTCGTCGGGCCATTCGATTTTCCCGAGCAGATCCCGCCGCTGCAGCAATTCCGCGACGTGGCCTTGGCTTCGCGGCCGGATTTGAAGGTCGCCCAGGAGAATGTGGAACTTGCGAAATCGACCTATAAGTTGACGGTCGCCAACGGCTCAACCGATCCCACCTGGAGCGTGTGGACAACGCATAATCCGTCGTTCAATAACCCCTACGATCAGAACACCATCGGCGCGAGCGTCAGCATTCCCATCCGCATCTTCGACCGGAATCAGGGCGAGAAGGCGCGCACCAAGCTGGACATCGGCAAAAACGAGAAGTTGTACGACGCCGCCGAAGCGCAGGTCTACAACGACGTCGATAGCGCCTATTACAGCCTGGTCCAAAACGTCAATCTGCTCAAACCGTACAAGAGTAAATACCTGGCGCTGGCGGCGGCGAACCGCGACCGCATGACCACGGCGTATCGCAACGGCGGCGCTTCGCTCCTGGATTATCTGGACGCCGAGAAAGCGTATCGCGATGTACGTCTGGCCTATATCAACATGATCGGCTCGTATATGACGTTTGCGGCGCAAATGAATACGGCGACGGGGAAGGAGGTTTTGCAATGAGGAGTCCTGTTATGCATCGTTTTGCGATCTTAGGAGCCGCAGTGGGTCTGGCGGCGGGTTTTCTGCTGGCCGGCTGCGGAAGAAGCGTCAGCGCGCAGGGGAACGCGCAAGCGGCCGTGGATGGTGCGCCACCTCCCCCCGACATCGAGACCGAGATCAACTACGACAATTTCAAGGTGGACCATCCCGAGCAGTTTCCCTCCACCACGGCGGGCGCATATAGCGCGTACTCGGAGCTGCAAGTGACCGGCGTGGTCCAGCCCGACGTGTCTCGGCAGGTGCAGGTGCCATCGCTCGCCACCGGCCGAATCGTCGAAGTGGATGCGCGGCTGGGGGACGAAGTAAAAAAAGGCCAGCTTCTCTTTAAGGTCCGCAGCACCGACATGTCCGGCGCCTATTCCGATTACCGCCAGGCCGTCAAGAATGAAGAACTGACCAAGCTTCAACTGGAGCGCGCCAAGACTCTCTTCGAAGTGGGGGCGTATCCCAGGGCCCAGCTCGAAATCGCCCAGAACGCCGAGGACGACAACGTGGTGGTCCTCGAAACCACCATCGAGCATTTGAAGCTTCTCGGCGCGGATCCCAAAAATCCCAATGCCATCTTCGAAGTCACCGCGCCGGTGTCGGGAACGATTACCGATCAGGAAATCCAGGACCAGACCGCCGTTCAAGCGTATAACACGCCGATGCCGTTCACCATTTCGGACTTGTCGCATGTCTGGATCGTCTGCGACGTGTATGAGAACGACATGGCGCAAGTGCACCTGAACCAATACGCGGACATTCATCTGAACGCGTATCCGGACAAGGTGCTGAAGGCGCGAATCAGCAACATTCTGCCGGTGATGGATCCCAACATCCGCACGGCCAAGGTGCGATTGCAGGTCGAGAATCCAGGGATCCTCAGGTTGGGGATGTTCGTCACCGCCGCCTTCCGCGGTGACAACGCGGAGCGGCACGCGACGGTCCCTTCCACCGCGATCCTGCATCTACACGACCGGGAGTATGTCTACTCTCCTATTGAGGAGGGACATTTCCGCCGGTACGAAGTGGTCAGTGGAAACATGCTGCCCAACAACATGCAGGAGGTGGTTTCGGGGATTAAGCCGGGGCAACAGGTAGTGACCAATGCGTTGATGCTGCAGGATACGTCGGAGAAATAGCCAGAAATGATCCAACGCGTCGTCGATTTCGCTCTGAAGCAAAAGCTATTTGTACTGGCCCTAACCGTTCTGATTGTGGCCGGAGGCATCATGGCGTTTCATTACTTGCCTATTGATGCCTACCCGGACGTAGCCGACAACTACGTGGAGATCGTGACGCAATGGCCGGGAATCTCGGCGGAACAGATGGAACAGCAGATCAGCATTCCGCTCGAGATTGTCATGAACGGCATTCCCCAACTGACCACGTTGCGGTCGTTCTCACTGTTCGGGCTTTCCGATATCAAGCTGATCTTCGACGACGGTTCCGATAACAATTGGAACCGCGAACGCGTCCTGGAGAGAATTTCGTACGTCAATCTTCCGCCAGCGGCGGTTCAGGCGGGAGTCGTTCCGCAAATCCAGACAGATTGGAGCCCGGCCGGCCAGATCTACTTCTTCACCCTGCGCACTACCAACCCTCAATTCGACCCGATGGACCTCAAGTCCATCGAAGACTGGATCGTGGAAAAGCACCTGAAGCAAGCGACCAATATCGTCGACGTCGCCAGCTTCGGCGGTCCCACGCGCGAATATCAGGTTCGTGTCGATCCCAACAAACTCATTGACTACGGCCTCAGCCTTTCGCAAGTAGAGCAGCAAATCAGCAACAACAACATCAACGGGGGGGGGAGCTTCATTAACCAGGGCCTGCAGCAAGTCAACGTGAACGAGGCCGGCCTCGTAAAAAATGTCCAGGATATCAAGGACACGGTCATCATGACCAAGAACGGGACACCGTTGCGGCTCAAGGATATTGCCGTCATCGCGCAAGGTCCCAAGATCCGTCTGGGACAGTTTGCACGGGCCTTTCATCTTCCGAACGGAAAAATCCTCGACAACGACGATGTGGCTTCCGGAATCGTGCTGCTACGCAAAGGAGAAGACGCGGACCCGGCTCTTTCGAGCATCCACGAAAAGGTGGACGAGTTGAACAACGGCATTCTGCCGAAGGGCGTGAAGCTTGTGCCCATGATCGACCGCAGCGAGCTCGTGCGCTTCACCTCGGACACCGTGCTTCGCAATCTACGCGACGGTTTCATCCTGGTCACAATCATCCTGATTCTGTTTCTGGGCAACGTGCGCGCCGCGCTTATCGTGGCGTTGACTATTCCGTTCGCTCTGTTGTTTGCCGCCATCTTTCTTAACTTGAATCATATTCCCGCGAATCTGCTCTCCCTGGGCGCTCTGGATTTTGGCATGGTGGTGGACGGCGCGGTAGTCATGGTGGAAAACATTGTCCGCCACCTTGGGCACCAGGAGTATGGGAACAAGTCCGTTGCCGATCGGATCAAAGACGCAGCCCACGAAGTGCAGCGGCCCGTGTTCTACGCGATCACGATCATTATCACCGCCTATCTGCCCATCTTCACGCTGCAGCGAGTGGAAGGCCGCCTTTTCCGGCCTATGGCCTGGACCGTAGCGTTCGCACTGCTCGGCGCGGTGACATTTTCGATGACCATTGCTCCGGTGCTGGCGAGTTTCGTGTTTCGTAAGGGGGCAAGGGAGTGGCAGAATCCGGTGGTGGTGTGGATCACAAAGGGCTATCATCGCGCGATCACCTGGAGCGTTCATCACAAGTGGGCAATGATCTGTGTTGCCATCATCAACCTTTGCGCTATTTTGTACCTGTGGAAGGGCGGCGTGATCGGCTCCGAATTCCTGCCGCATTTGGATGAAGGAGCTCTGTGGGTTCGCGGCACATTGCCGCCGAGCACCTCCCCGGACGAAGCGATCCGCGTCTCCACTCAGGCGCGACACATATTGTGCTCATTTCCGGAAGTCCCCCAATGCTCCAGCCAGGAGGGACGCCCCGACGACGGCTCCGATACCACCAGCTTCTTCAACACCGAGTATTTCGTCGACTTGAAACCAGACGAGCAATGGCGACCGGTCTTCCATAAACATAAGGACGAATTGATCGCCGCGATGGATCGCGAGCTCGAGAAAATTCCCGGCGCGATCTGGAATTTCTCGCAGCCTATCTCCGACAACATGGAAGAAGCCGTCAGCGGCGTCAAAGGACAGCTTTCCACCAAGGTCTATGGCGACGATCTTCACATTCTGGAGGACAAAGCGGAAGAGATCGTCAAGATCATGCGCACGGTGCCAGGTATCGAGGACCTGGGCATCTTTCACGTCCTCCAACAGCCCAATCTCATTTATTCGGTGGACCGCAAGGCGGCCGCCCGTTTTCAGATCAATGTAGCAGATATCGAAGACGCGGTTGAGACCGCCGTCGGCGGAAATGCTCTTACGCAGGTTATCGGGCCGGACGATCATTTCGCCGGAAGCGGTGAGAGGCGCTACGACCTGGTGATGCGCTACCTGCCCGAATTCCGTAATACTCGGGAAGCGATCGAAAAGATTCGCCTATTGTCGCCGTCCGGCGAGCGAGTCTCGCTCGCGCAGCTTACCAAGATGACGGAAGTGGACGGAGGGTCCGAAATCTATCGTGAGAAAAACGAGCGTTATGTTCCGATCAAGTACAGCGTGCGAGGGCGGGACTTGGGTGGGGCGGTCGGGGAAGCTATCGAGAAAGTGAAGAAACAGGTGAAATTGCCTGCCGGCTATCACCTCAGTTGGGAAGGCGAATATCAGAGCGAACTGAGAGCCGAAGCGCGTCTCGACATTATCGTGCCCCTGACTGTGTTTCTCATCTTCCTGATCATTTACGGCGCCTTCGGTTCGGCTAAGTGGGCTTGTCTCAATTTGCTCAACGTGCTCGTGGCTCGGCTTGGAGGTCTTCTAGCGCTGGTAGTGACCGCTACGCATTTCAGCGTCTCGTCGGGAATCGGATTCATGGCGTTGTTCGGATGTTCGATTCAAACCGGCGTGATTATGGTGGAATATATCAACCAATTGCGGTCCCGAGGAATGCCGATCGTTGAAGCCGCGATTGAAGGCGCGACGCGCCGCTTGCGGCCGATCTTGATGACCATGCTGGTGGCCACGTTTGGTCTTTTGCCGGCTGCTCTTTCGCATGCGATCGGCTCGGACTCCCAGCGGCCGTTTGCCATCGTGATCGTGGGTGGTTTGATTAGCGATCTGCTGATGAGCATTTTCTTGCTGCCGACGTTCTATGTCTGGTGGGCGAGCGCGAAGGATCGTCTCCCTCCCATCAGCGAATCCAGAAGCGTATATGAGTCAGGCGATGAAGCTCAAGCCTAGATATTGGATTCCCGCGCTGGTTCTGCTGGCTGGGGCGCTTCACGCGCAGTCCGGCGAGCTGTGGCTGTCGGCCGGAGCGTCGCTGCTGGCGAATACCGCTCTCGGATCTCCTTCGTCTTCCGGGAGCTCGAACGACGTGCATCTGGGCGACGGCGGGTTTCGCATCGGCCTCCGCGTTACCCTGAACACCTCCGGACGCTGGGGCCACGAGTTCCAATATGCCTATACCTACTCCTATTTCGACGACCGCACCGGCGCGATTCTGGGGGCTCCCGGCAGCACGAGCATGGGCATGGATCAGCTTGGCTATAACGTGCTGTATTACTTCAATGCGACTAACCAGGAGCCCAAGGTGCGCCCGTTCGTGACCGCCGGCTTCCAAGTGGACGATTACGTGATGCCGTTCGCGGCCGTGGTGAACCACGATAACGGCTCGTGGCGGCCGGGCTTCAATTACGGCGGAGGCATACAATTCAGACTTTCGCCGCTGTTCGCCTGGCGGTTCGACATTCGCGGCTACGACACCGGCAAGCCGGACTGGGCCGGCATTCTCTACAAGCAGGGCGGACTTCTGCATCAAACCGAGGCTTCGGTAGGTTTCGGATATGTGTTCTAGCAAGGAGTGAGCGGCATGCGATACAAGCTCTGGGCCGTGGGAATCGGCGCCGGCTGTCTCTTACTGGCGGTCACAGAACCGCCGCAAAAGGTGGAGATTTCGAAGACCGAGAGCATGGATTTTGCTCCTGGCGGCGTGCTTCGACTGACCAACTCGATCGGCTATCTCACCGTCGAGGGCTGGGACGAACCGCGGCTGGAAATCACCACCATTAAATCGACCAAGAAAGAGGTCGCAACCGGTGATCGCGCGAAGGCTTCCGCCGAGTTGGACAAAGTGCATGTGACCGTGGAGCGCAAGGGCAATGAGGCGACCATCGCCACCGATTTCCCGCGGCATCGCGCCTACCCGCCGCCGGCGCCGTGGGGCCACGCTACGCATTTTGAGCTGGAATATCACATCCGCGTGCCGCGCGACACGCGGCTTATCGTCGCCAACCACGACGTGGGCGAGATCTACGTAGAGGATTTAATCAACGACATCGACGTCCATCTGGTGCAAGGGGAAGTGATGCTGCATCTTGCGGAAGACGGCCGCTACTCCATCGACGCGACCAGCGATTTCGGCAACGTCAATTGCGATTTCCCGGGAGAAGAGAAGCGCAGGCGCTGGCTTACCGGCCACCGCTGGGCGAGCGAAGAGAAAGCGGGGGCGCACAAGCTGAATCTGAAAGTCGGCTACGGAGATGTGGTGATTCTCAAGATCCGGATCCCCAGGACGCCCGCTCCGGCCGCAGGAACTTCGCATAGCAACGCCGCGCTGCGCTCAAACGGGCTATGAACCGGGAAACTGTCCGGCGCCGGATCGAGGAGATCGGCATTATTCCCGCGATTCGTTTATCCTCGGCGGAAGACGCGATATTTGCGGTCGAGGCGGTCGCGGAACACGGGATTCCGGTGGCGGAAGTGACCATGACGGTTCCCGGCTGCACCGACGTGATTCACGAGCTCGCCTGGAAACATCCCGATCTCATCGTGGGCGCGGGCACCGTTCTTGACAAGGATACGGCGGAGCGGTGTGTGGATGCGGGCGCGCGATTCATCACCAGTCCGGGCCTGGATCTGGAAGTGGTGGAGTTTGCCCGGCAGCAAGGTGTGGTGGTGTTTCCCGGCGCGATGACGCCTACCGAGATCATGGCTGCGTGGAAGGCGGGCGCGGATTTCGTGAAAGTGTTTCCGTGTTCCACGCTGGGAGGCGTGAGCTATATCCGGACGCTGAGGGCGCCGTTTCCTGATGTGCCGTTCATCGCCTCGGGGGGAGTCAGCCAGCAAACGGCCGGCGATTTCTTCCGCGCGGGCGCCCTGGCGATCGGGGTGGGCCGGGACTTGATCAGTCCGGAAGCCGTCCGCCGCCGCGAGAAAGATTGGATTCGGGAATTAGCCCACCGCCTTTTGCAGATCGTCACGGAAGCGCGGGCGCCGGTGGAAGCTTAAGCGCACAGCGCCCGGCGCGGGATCGTGCCCTCACCGGAATCCCTGACTCCCCGCCGCGCCGGGCTGTCCTAGCCTTGGCCGGCATCGGCGCCGGGTTTGAGAGCATTCTTAAAATTACGAATTCCCTCTGCCAAGCCTTTCCCTAATTCGGGCAGTTTTTTCGGGCCGAATACGAACAGCGCCACTAGCAGCACAACCAGCAGATGGCGGGGTTGGAGTAAATCTTCAAGCATAAAATATGCACCACCTTCAGCATAAAGGCAGCCGGTCTTCGCCTGGCCAAAATTCGCCAAATCTTTTGGATCGATTTTCGATTGGCCAAAAGACAATCCAGCGATTAGCCGTTAGTCTAATGCGCCGCTTCGAATTTCGCGAAGCGCCGCTCCAGGTCCGCCTGAGCGCGGGCCTTGGGAGTCGATTTGAGGAATTCCTGGCACCCTGTCGATGACAATCCGGCGGCACATTGGCTTGCAGGGGCGCGATAGTTGCCTTCTCGCCAGTAGCTGGCGCCGGAAAGAAACGAAAATTCCAAACTGTTGCGCGCCATTTCCTTTAGATCCGAGTAGCTCAATCCGTAGTCCAGCGCGGCGCGCCAATATTCCTGCGTGAGGTGAGTGCGGGAGACGCCTTCGTCGTCGGTAGACAGGGCGACGGGAACTCCATTGAGCATATAGAAAGGCAAGGGGTGGTCCTTTCCTCGCAATCCCAGGATCAGGTCGTTGCTGGTGAGATTGATTTCCACCAGCACGCGCCGGCGCTTCATTTCCCGAGCCAGGCCCGCCGTGTCGGCTTCGTAAGCGATATCCGCACCATGGCCGATGCGCTCAGCCCCTCCAATTTCCACCGCCTCGCGAATATGAAATCGCAAACCCTCCGGCGGCACCAGGCCGCTCGCCAGCTCGCCGGCGTGCAGCGTCACATGCACTCCGGGGTAGAGCCGCTTCGCGTAGCCGATCATTTGCATCTGAAGATGGTAATCGCGCATGGAAACCAATCCGTCCTCGGCTTGCACGATGTTGACGCCCACGACGCGCGGGTCTTGGGAGGCGAGCAGGAATCCGGCGAGTGTCTGCGCGAAAACCTGTTCTTTGGGCGATTCGCGCAAAATTTGAAAAAGATATCCCACCCCAACGTGGCAAGCGGGCGAATCCGGATGGGCGGCGCACCCCAACGCAGCCAGGCGACCCTGTTCGAGCTGGTCGACGCGCGTGCGCAGCGCACCAACCACCTCCGGCAATCCCGCCTGCATCAATTTCTCTCTGGTCCGGTCGAAATCGCCGTCGAACCCTATCCGAGTTCCGAGTGCGTTAGCGGGGACTCCGTTCAGCACCATCAATTCGAGATAGGACTCGTTTTGATCAGCGGCGCGTTGGATTAATTCCGCCAGAAACTCGCCCGTATGTTCCGCCCGGCTGGGTCCGAATTTGGCGAAAGTAGCGAAGAAATGATCGTGCGCAGATTCGTGGCCGGGCGTGAAATTGCGCATCGAAAGGCTGTCGATGACCGCGTTGGCGAGATCGTTATCGGTTCGCAGCCGCGCGGCGTCGGCGTTATCGCCGCAGCCGGGATTGCCGTTCGTGGTTTGCGGGCGCGCGATCAGGGCGTAGGTGTGCAGATCCACACACAGTCCGTCTTCGGCCGCGATTCGGACATAGGTTTCGGCGTAGACCGCGCCCGTGAGATGGTTGTGAAGGTCCGCGCCCTTCGGCATCTCCAGCAGAAAGGCGTACAGCGCCGGCGGGTGCTTGCGAAGCTCAGCGAAACGCTGGTCGAGCGTGGCGGCGGGAGGGGCGGCCAAGGCTGCGGCGCAGAGGAGAAAGCCCGAATTTCTCCAAAGATTCATGCCGCTAAATTAACACGGCACAGCCGGCAACTTCGTATGTCGAGTCTCAGCCCATCGACATCGCCGGGAGTGCCGGGACCGCGGTTATTCTGCATTAGGCTTCGGGCCAAGCTCGAAATTCGCCAAATCCGCGGAAGCGTCCTCCATCTCTTGGAGGGCGCGCTTGTATTCTGCGGCGGCCAACTGGATGCGAACGGTACTGTCAGGATAAGGAATATTGCTCGGGACGTCGCCCAGCAATCGATTGAATTCCGCTGCCGCTGCATCGGATCGTTCATTCGCCCGATGCAACCGTTCCTTAATGTCGCGAATGTCGCGAAGTCGTCCGGCGCCCCCCATCCCACTCCGAGGGTATCACGTGAAGCCACGGCAGCCCAAGGGAACTACTGGGAAGTTTCGTCGTTTGACGGATCTGCTGGTTTCGTTTCGATGTCCGGCGGGATCGTCCCATGAAGGAGAAAATCAATCTGCTGATCCAGGGTCTCCTTCACTGCATGGAGCGCTTGGCTGTAGTCCGCCCCCGCCCTTTGCACACGATTCTCGCCGTGGCCGTCACGCAGCCACGGCGCGTCCCGGAGCGCGGTATCAAAAACCGCGCCGGCCCGATCTCGCCTTTCTCGCGCCGTGCGTAGTTTTTCCTGCAATATAGCAAGAATTTGCGCCCGTTCCATCGCAGAAATTCCAGGAATTCAAGTGTATCACGCGCGGAATCGGATTCGACTTATTTCTTGGCAGGCTCGCTCGCTTCGGATTGGGGTGGCGGAGGACACCGTGAGGCGCGCGGCCGCAACAGTTTCTTGCCGGGCCGCGTGCGGTAAACTTTGTGCGGTAGACTTTTCTTCAGCACAGAATATGGCATTGGAGCTTCAACATCGGGATCTCGAACCCTCCGCCGCGTTGGTCACGCTGAGCGGAAAACTGCTGCTCGGGCAGGAATCGCAAGAACTGGCCGCTCTGGTGCCAGAGCTAATCGCTAGCGGTCACAAATGCCTGATCTTCGATTTGAGGGGCGTCACCCATATCGATTCCACCGGTATCGGACGGTTCATCGACGCCTATATCCGGCTGTCGAAGATCGGCGGTAAAATGCGCTTGGCCGGCGCGACCGGACCGGTGCGGGACTCGTTCCATGTCACGCGGCTGGACACGGTGTTTTCGTTCTATCCCAGCGTGGAAGCCGCCTGTCATGGGTTGAGTTAGAACGCCATCACCGGCGCTCAGGATCTTGCCATGCGCTTGTGAGTCTTTCTGCCAGCGCATCCGCGGTGCTGGCCGGAAGCTGGCAGGCGTAGTTCTCGCAGACGTACGCGGTAGTGCGGCCGTGCACGGCGGGCATCGAGACCGGCGACTGCTCGGCTCGCATGACGATGGCGTTGGGAAGAAATCGGTCATGGATGGTCTTGAGCATGGGCTCATCGCGCGCACCGGCAAGAACGATCTCGATGGGCCGCGACGCGGCCAATAAACTCGCCGCGAGCATCTGGGGCAAGGCCGTGGGAGCGGCGCCCATCCGCCGGCCGAACGCCCGCAGCGTGCGCTCCGCGCTTGAGCGGAAGTCCTCGCGGCCCGTCATACGGGACAGCCGCAGCAGAGCCAGAACGATCCCCGAATTGCCGGAGGGCTCGGCGCCGTCGTAGTCGTCTTTCAGGCGCAGGATCAGTTCGGAATCGCGCGACGTAGAGAAAAATCCGCCCTCTTCGCGATCCTCGAAAAGCTCCGTCGCGCGTTCGGCGAGCCGGATGGCCCAGGTAAGATCCGCGGCCTCGAAGCTGGTTTCATACGTGTCCACTAACGCGAGGGCCAGAAATGAGTAATCGTCCAGAAATCCTTCAATCGCCGCCTCGCCTTCGCGATACCGCCGCAGCAAAATCGAATCCCCCTCGCGCCAAAGCTTGGCGCGAATAAAATCGAGAGCCCGGCGGGCCGCCTGCTCGTAGCGAGGTTCGTCCAATACCTGCGCGCCTTTCGCGAACGCCGAAATCATCAGCCCGTTCCAACCCGCCAGGATCTTGTCGTCCAGATGCGGACGGGGCCGCGAGGCTCGAATCCGCAGCAGCTTCTCGCGGGCTGGGGCAAGCCCATCGATTTCCGCCTCGGGGCCCGCGCGATAAAGGATGTTGCGCCCCGTGAATTCGCCATGGGGATCCTCGCGGACGTTGCCGCTCTCCTCGACGCCATAAGCGCGCGCAAACATCGCCGCCTGCTCGCGCCCCAGGGCCGCGACCAACTCGTCGTAACTCCAGAGATAGAAGGCGCCTTCCTTTTTCTCTTTTGGCCGGCTTGGGTCGATGGCGCTGTCGGCATCCTCGGCCGAATAGAAGGCGCCGCCCGGAGCGGCGAGGTCGCGCGACACGTATTCGAAAATGCCCCGCGCGGTTTCGGCGTATTGGGGATCGCGCGTGATCTGGAACGCCTCGAGGTACGACACAGCAAGCTGCGCCTGGTCGTAGAGCATCTTCTCGAAATGCGGAACGAACCAACGTTCGTCCACTGAGTACCGATGGAAACCGCCTCCCAGTTGATCGTTCATGCCGCCCTTGGCCATTTCGCGCAAGGTCAGCAAGACCATGTCCCGAGCTTCTTCGCTGTGTGTTTCCGCGAAATAGCGCAGCAGGAAGTTGTGCACGCTGGGGCGGGGAAATTTGGGCGCGGCTCCAAAGCCGCCAAGCCGCGAATCGAATGAGCGGCGGAAGGCATAGAACGCGGAATCGAGCACGTCGCGCCCGGCGGCGAAGCCCGCGGCTGCCAACTCCGAATATTCGCGCAATTGTTCGATCGTTTGCGCTCCGGATTGCTCGATGCGTTCGCGGTCGAGCCGCCACGCGCGCGCCAGGCTTTCGAGAATCGCCGCGAACCCGGGCCGGCCATAGCGGCTATCGGGCGGAAAATACGTACCTCCGAAAAACGGCTTCCGGTCCGGCGTGAGAAACACCGACATGGGCCATCCGCCGCCGCCGGTCGCCGCCTGGACGAACAGCATGTAAACGCGATCCACGTCCGGACGCTCTTCGCGATCTACTTTGATGGAGACGAAGTTGTCGTTCAGCAGACCCGCGATCTCTTCGTTTTCGAAGGATTCGTGCTCCATGACGTGGCACCAGTGGCAGGTGGAATAGCCGATGGAAAGGAACACGGGCTTGTCTTCACGCCGCGCTTTTTCGAACGCCTCATTGCCCCACGCATACCAGTCCACGGGATTATGAGCGTGCTGGAGAAGATAGGGACTCTTTTCGGCGGCGAGGCGATTGGCCAAGCTCTAGTGTATAGCGGCACGGGGACCGCCAAGAGGTCTACCGCTTTAGCCGTCGGCGGTTTAACGGCTATGCTGGGCGGCTCATATTAGCCGGTCATAATCGGCGTGGTTGAACGGCAGAGTCTCGCCACGTCCGTCTTCTTGGAGCGCTTCGTGAGCCAGGCGGCGAATCACGTCGCGCTTTTGCGCAAAACGCCGCTTCCACGCTTCCTCGTCGGCTAGCGTAGCCAGGATCTGGGATACAATCGCATCCTGGCTCCGCATTGCGACCGGATCGGATGTGTAGCTCACCGGCCGCTGTCATCGACGCGTCTCGTCAGCGATCTCCCTGATCCTCAACTTTACGATCTTTTTAACGAGGCTCAGCGGTAGGGGCTTATCAAGCGGTAGCTGGATCGCTCCCTTTGAAGTTCGGTAGCCCGCGAGCTCCTCCTGATGCGCGGCAGTGAACGAACCGCTCATGGGATAGAGGCCAATGTGGTTTTTAATCGCTGCGAATCCAATGAACGGCTTATCGTATTTATATACGGGCATTCCGTAGCTGATGTATTCGGTCGCTTTCGGCGCGGCCTGTTTGATGGCCGCCCGCATGTGCTCGAGCCTCTCCCGAACTTCCTTAGGCGCGCGCGCAATGTACGCAGCTACATCTTGGACCACTGCCGGTGACCTTACTGGTTCAGCAGCGGAATATCCTTCACCGCGGGAGGCGGCGGGATGCTCGCCAGATATGCGTGGATGTCGGTGAGCTCGGCGTTGCTGATGACCTTATCCGTGAACGGCGGCATACTGCCCGAGGGATGCCTTACATAGGCGATGAGGGCTGCGACCGCGATAGGCTTTGGCGCAAGCCTCGCTCCCGCCGATCCTCCCTGGCCTTGGTAACCGTGGCAGGTATAGCAGCCGAACTTCACGAATACTTTCTTGCCGTTCTCCGCATTGCCGGCCGACGCCTGCCCCCACGCCAATGCCGCGATCAACACGGCCATCAGTCCAACCCCTCTAGTCATTCTGACTCCTGACTCCTGTCTCCTGACTCCTGTCTCGCTACCTCGGCTGCGTCACCACATCGATCAAATACGGATCCCCGCGTTTCACCACTTGAATCCCGCGGCGAATCGCGGCCGTCAGGTCTTTGGGATCCGCGATCGGCCCCTCCGCCTGCACGCCCATGCTCTGCGCCAGCTTGGCGTAATCGATATTTGGATTTTCGATGGCAGTTCCAATCTTGCATTTATCGATATCCACTCCGCGATTGTGCTGATTGGCGACGCGCTGCAATTGCATGATCTCCTGATGATAGGCGCGGTTGTTGTGCATCAGTGTCAGCAGCGGGATGCGGTGGTGAGCCGAGGTCCACAACACGCCATTGGTCATCATCAGATCGCCATCGCTCTGAATCGAAACGCTGAACCGGCCGTGTTTCTTATTGGCAATCGCCGCGCCCAGCGCCGCCGGCGCCAGATATCCGACGCCTTCCCCGCCCGCGCCGCCCAGAAAATGATAGTGCTTGTTCATATCCCACAAACGGTTAGGCCAGTTGCTCACCCAAAACGTGTCGGAAACCAGCGACCAATCTTCGTTCTTGATTTGCGCCCAGAGTTCGGCGGACAGGCGCGCGGTGCTGATGGGACTCGCATCCCAGGCATACGATGCGGCTAGGCGAGCTTCTTCCAGAGCCTGGCGGCTCGCTTCGGCGAGCTTCGCGCCGCGAGCCTGGAAAGCGCTCTTCCGATCGTCGGTGAGCAGGCGCTTCACGGCTTCGATCAGCGCTGGAAGGGTCGCCTCGGCGTCGGCGGGAATAGTCAGATCCACATCCTGATACCGCTGGAAGTTCTGATAGTTGCTTTTGTAAAACAGATCGCTGGAGCTAATGCTGACCAGCTTAACTCCCGGCTTGGTGATGGTCTTCGGAATGACGCGGACCTGCCCGCCCAGCGAATGGACCACGCCGAAGAAATCGTAGACCTCGAGGCCGAGAATCAAATCGGCTTGGGTGACCGCCGCGCGTGTGCGCTGCGTTTGATTCAGCGGATGACGCGAAGGGAAATTCATGCGCCGCTCTTGATCGATGACTCCGGCCTGCAACAGTTCCGCCAATTCCACCAACAACCGCAATCCCTCGGGAGTGCGAGCGGAGCGGCTGGCGACAATCAACGGATTTTCGGCCGCGACCAGCATCCGGGCCAGTTCCGCAACCGCGGCGGAATCGCCGCTCGGCGCGGTGATTTTGGGCAGTTTGGGAATCCTCCAATCGAAATCGGCGGGGGCGGGAGCCTCTTGGAGCACGCCATCGGCGGCCAGCAGAACGGGCATGGTGGGCGGCGTCATCGCGAGCTGATAAGCCCGCACGGCCGATTCGCCGAAATGCGTGAGGGAGGCGGGATTGTCGTCCCATTTCGTATATTCGCGCACCGTTGCGCCCACGTCCTGCACGGCGTGCAGCCATTCGACGCGGCCCCGGCGCTCGGCAGCGTCCGAAATATTGCCTGCCACGATGACCACCGGCGCCTGATCGCAATAGGCGTTGTAGATGGCCATGGCCGCGTGCTGAATGCCGACGGTTCCATGCGCGCACACCAGCACCGGTTTGCCTTCCACCTTGGCATAGCCGTTGGCCATCGCGACCGAGCACTCTTCGTGCATGCAGGTGATGAATTCGGGGCGATTGCCGCCGTGATTGATGACCGATTCGTGGATGCCGCGGAAGCTCGATCCCGGCGTGGCGAAGAGATATTCGAGGCCCAGCGAGTTGAAGACGTCGACCATGTAATCGGCGCCTGGACGCTCGACGATTTGTATGTCTTCGATGGAAGGCGGCGAGGTTTCCGCGGCTCTCTGCGCGGGGCTGGGGGGCAGCGCAGCCGGTCTTGCGGGCTGGGCCTGTGCCTGGGCGTTCATCGCCGGAGCCGCTGCCACCGCGGCGGCTCCCACGGCCGCGCCTTTCAGGAATCGTCTCCGTCCGACGGCATCCTTTTTCGATCTCGTCATCCTTCGCGCGCCTCCTCTGGCGATTCAGCCTATCACATCGCATGATTGCCGCAAACGAAATGGCTGGACGTTCGGCGAAGCCCTCAAACAGAGCCGCGACCGTCAGGGAGCGTTTACTGAACCTGGCGAGCGTTACGCCAGAGTTAAACGCGGAAATAGTCCGGCCGCCAGTTGCGCACCGCTTCCTTGATCTGTTTGCGCTTCCAATTCCCCTCCAATGTTTTCGCTACCAGGTCAGGAAGCTCCGCGTCGGACGCGAAACGCAAACCGATGACCTGGTCCTCAGTCAGCTCTGGGATGCGCGCCTGAAGCGGAGGCGGCACCAGTTCCTCCATCCGCAGCCGCTCCTCCAGGCGAATCACCCGGTCCTGTACCTTGTTCGCGTACATGCGCATTTTGCCCAAGGCGACGAATGCGAACAGGGCGGCCAACAGCCGCACGATGTTATCCCAATCGGGACTTCTCACGATCCCCACGATCGCATACACCACGAACAGCACCGCCAGCGGCGCGAGGAAAAAGTGAAACGCCGGGTCGAAGCGCGCATGGTTTTTCAGTGTTTGAGGTTGATTGGCCATGCCGGTATCGTACCGTAGTTGAAAAAAAACAGTTTAATACTACAGCATGATGTAGTAGACTGGATCCATCATGCCCTCGCCCAAACTCAGCAGACTGGAGCTTCGAATCATGGAAACGCTCTGGAGCAAGGGGCCGTCTTCGATCCGCGAATTGCAAGAAGCATTTCCGGAAGGCCAAAGGCCTGCGTATACGACCGTGCAGACCGTTCTCTACCGGTTGGAATGGAAAAAGGCCGTGCGGCGCACCAAGAAGGTCAGTAATGCCCATGTCTTCGAGCCGATAATTTCGCGCAACTCGGTGATGCGCCGGATGATTGACGAGTTAGTAGGCGTTTTCGGCGGCCGGGCGCTCCCGATAGTGACGCACCTGATCGACTCCGGACGGCTTAGTCGCGAAGAGGTGCGCGAAGCCCAGAAAGCGCTCCGCGATCTCGCTAGAAAGGATAAACCTCAATGATTTTGAGCCAGCTTCAGTTTTTGCTGAACCATCTGTGGCAATCGACGCTGTTTGCCGCCGCCGCCGGCATCTTGACATTGGCGCTGCGGAACAATCGAGCGCAAACACGGTATTGGCTGTGGGTGGCGGCTTCGGTAAAGTTCCTCATCCCTTTTTCGCTGTTGGCGGACATGGGTGGCCGTTTTGGGCGGCATACTGCGGCCACTTTACCCGCACCACACCTCTCCTATGTAATCGATCGGGCAACTCAATCTTTCGCCGTGCCAAGTCCGCTTGTGACAATAGCGGCACCGGCGTCGAGTTCGCTAGTACTACTGGGTCATAAAATAATACTACTGGGTCATAAAATAAACATTCTGATGTAGAATTGTTTTGTGGGATCACGCCTCTCCGCGCCAGGCCCACAAGAGAAGCGTTTCGCGGCATATATAGAAGGCCTGGCGAGCGCCGCGGGACACGAAGACCGGCATGCGCCTTTAAAGGACTACTGCAAGGGTTTGCTGCTGCCGGGTGAGCGTAAGAGCATCGAGCCGATGGCGGCGCGACTCAATCCGGCGCATGTACAGGCCACGCGCCAATCGCTGCACCATCTGGTGGCCAAGGCTCCGTGGAGCGACGACGCACTGCTGGATCACGTGCGCGAGCAAGTGTTGCCCGCGATGCAGAAACATGGACCAGTGGGGGCGTGGGTCGTCGATGACACCGGCTTCCCCAAGAAAGGCCGGCATTCGGTCGGAGTCACGCGTCAATATTGCGGACAAGTGGGCAAACAGGAAAACTGCCGGGTAGCCGTGAGCCTCTCCGTGGCGACGTGGGATGCGAGTCTGCCGATGGCCTATCGTCTGTATCTACCCAAGGACTGGGCCGAGGATGCCGAGCGGCGGGAAAAGGCAGAAGTGCCCGAAGGGATTGAGTTTCAGACCAAACCGGAGATTGCCCTGGATCAGATTCGCGCAGCAGTCGCGGCCAACCTAGAGCGCGGCGTGGTTCTGGCGGATGCGGCTTACGGCATGAACACCGAGTTTCGCGACGGAGTCACCGCACTCGATCTGCAATACGTCGTGGGGGTGCAAACTTCGATGACGGTCTGGGAGCACGGCAAACAGCCTTTGCCCGCCAAGCCACGAGGAAAGATGGGACGGCCTCCGCGACTGTTGCAGCGGACCGCGGATCATCAGCCTGTCTCGGTGAAGCAGTTGGCGATGAGCCTGCCCTCCAGCGCGTTCCAAGAAATCACTTGGCGGGAGGGTACGGAGCGGAAGCTGCGATCCCGCTTTGCCGCTGTTGGCGTCCGCCCGGCGCATCGCGATTACCAGAAAGCCGAACCCCACGCCGAGGAATGGTTACTGATCGAATGGCCGCGAAGCGAAGCCGAACCCACCAAGTACTGGATATCGACGCTGCCTCTGAATGCCAAGCTCAAAGCTCTGGTCAAGACGGCCAAACACCGCTGGATCATCGAACGAGATTACCAGGAGTTGAAACAAGAGTTGGGGCTGGGACACTTTGAAGGCCGCAACTGGCGGGGGTTCCATCATCACGCCACGCTATGCATTGCAGCTTATGGGTTCCTCGTGGCCGAGCGGAACCGTTTTTCCCCCTCTGCCCGCGCCGGTCATGTGGGATTCGTTACCCCCGGGTCGCCGCCGAACTTCCGCCCGCGCGGGTCGCCGCGTTCGCCCCGAGCGGCATAATCCGAATTCGATCGCGACCCTGAGAATGATCCTTGCCCGGCAACTGCTTGGGCAACTTCCTCAATGTCCTTTTTGTGGCTCGCGCTCGGGATGATCCTCTGCATCAATATCGGCCTGGGCCACGCAGGAGGCAGGTCGCGAATGATTCGGCGCGGTGCGCCAAGCATCTTCCACTAACTTCACTCTGCTGAGTTTCTCCACAGCCACACAACGCCAATTTGCAGGTGAACCAGCCAGATCGAGCCCACTCTGGCTTTCGCCGCCGTATTGATAGCACAGCACGCGAAGCTGTCCTTCCCGGTTTCGGCCCAGCCGATGCGGACAAATCAACCTAAGCCGCCCTTGATAAGTAGCTTCGATCGGCTGTTTGTTCGCCACAGCAGTCCATACCAGCCTGTAAATCTCCTCCACCGTCTGGAACCGCGCGCGGATCACGCCCATCAACTCAATTAAACACCTCGACGGCTATCCAAAATAGCACCCTATAGTTTATGACCCAGTAGTACTAGTAGGTTGGGTCCCGGCAGTTCTGTGCGTCGTCTGGGCGATTGGGTTCGCGATGCTCGTTATCTCCCGGTGGCTAAGCTGGCGACGTCTTCGCGCGGCATTACGCACGGCGTCGCCTTTGAATCTGGCCATCGGCATAGAAGCGATGGCCTCACCGGCGTTCGCGGAACCCGGCATATTTGGCATCCACAGGCCTGTATTACTGCTGCCAACCGGTATAGCAGATACACTCACGCCACCGGAATTGGAAGCAATTGTGACGCATGAACTGTGCCATCTCCGCCGCCGCGACAATGTGATGGCTGCGATTCACATGGGCGTAGAAGCCTTGTTCTGGTTTCATCCTCTCGTGTGGTGGGTAGGAGCACGGATCGTGGAGGAGCGAGAGCGTGCTTGTGACGAAGAAGTGCTCCTGATGGGCCGCGAGCCAGAAGTATACGCCCAGGGCATTCTCAAGATTTGTGAGCTGTGCCTGGAGTCACCCTTGCCATGCGTAACCGGAGTGACGGGCGGGAATCTCAAGAAAAGAGTGGAGGAGATTATGGCGAATAGCGTGAAACCGGGATTGAGCGCCGGAAAGAAGTTTGTCTTGGTCGCCGGGGGGCTGCTGGCGGTTACTATTCCGATGATGCTTAGCATCTCTAATGTCCAACTCAGAGCTCAAACAGCGGCAGCGCCGGGCACCCACGTGCCTTTTTGGCAAGCTGTGGCGGGGGGTAAGATGACGTTTGAAGAAGCGTCAGTGAGGAGGAGCCGGCCACCCTCGCCCTCCGCACCAGGCCTTTGGTTGCCCAGTTTTCCCCTGAATTCCGGCGATGCTTATGTCCCTGGAGGCCGATTCTCGGCTAACTTTCCATTGTCGGTCTATATAGATTTCGCTTACAAGATGCAACCTACCCGGGCGCAGTATGACTCCATGTTCGGGCTTTGGCCGAAATGGGTTACCACTCAGCCCTTTGAGATCCAGGCGACAACGGGAGGCAACCCAACTAAAGACCAGATGCGTGTGATGATGCAATCGCTGCTTGCCGATCGTTTCGGATTGGCGGTGCACTATGAGACTAGCGTGGTTCCTGTGTTCGCCCTCACTTTAAAGGAACCCGGAAAGCTAGGACCGAACCTCCGTTTGCATAACGATAACCTTCCTTGCGATGACACCCGATTGCGCGGTGACAGGCCGCCCGTCCCAACGGGCGATACCAACGATTTTTCGTGCGGCGGTTTCGGAATGTGGAATGCGGGTTTTAAGACTCGGGTAGGTGCGAGAAATGCCACAATGGCCGCGTTTGCGGCGACTCTCTCCAACTACCCAGACATAAGTCGACCAGTGATCGACCAAACGGGGTTGAGCGGAAGGTTTGACGTGCAGGTCCAGTGGGAGTTCGAGTCGGTAGTGGTTGCGCCTAACCGCGCGGAGCCCGATCTGCCGGGCCCATTGTTTCTGGACGCGCTCCGCGAACAGTTGGGATTGAACCTGGAATCAACGCACGCGGCGGTACAGACGCTCATAATCGATCACGTCGAGAGGCCGGTAGAGAATTGAATGCTCAGAACAGAACTAGCTTAGTACACGGTTTCATATATACGGCCACGCATTTGCGGCTTCCGGTGGGCAGGCCCTCGGCCTGCGGCGGCCTCCCAGGCCGCCTGCACCGGGCGGGCCGAGGGCCCGCCGCAGCGCAGGGCGCTGCCTCACATTGCTCTCGAATACGTGGCCGGATTTTTGAAACGGAGTACTTAGATAGCCAGGCATTGGGCCGTCAAGGCCGGCCTGGGCCGAAGGTCGCGGAAAGATAATTGAGAATCGCTTCGCGCTCCTCGCCGCTCGGCTGCGTTCCGGACGGCATCCAACCGGCCATTTTGTTGAGCTCGCGATCCCATTGCGCGCGTGTTAATCGCTGCTGACGGATCATGTCTTCTCCGTGGCAAGTCCGGCAGGCGGACATCACCTGAGGGGGCGCGGGCGCGGCTGCCGTTTCCACGGACCTGGCAGCGTCTTGGACTTGCTTCACTGCGTCGATTCCCACCCTTGGCGCAACATTCCACAAGTAACCGGAGGGATTCCACTCCTGGACCAGCGGCTGCGAATCTCCGCTCGTATCTCGTGCCCGAGCCATCAGCGTGTAGTAGCCTTCGTTCGAAGGCATCCACGGAAACTCCCATTGCCGCCACCCGTAGCGCGTGGATGGGCCGATGAGGCGCGTCGCGCGCCATGACCGGCCGGCATCCACACTGACATCCACTGCCGTAACGGGACCTCCTTCGCCGCTCCACGCCGCGCCGCGAATCATCGTCGCTTTTCCCGCCTCGATCTGGGAACGATCGGCGGGCGAAGCGATCACGCTTTTCACGCGCAAGCTTTCCAGAGGCTTCATCGCATCCTGCGGAATCACCGCCCCCGGCGGAACGGCTTTGCCGGGATGCCGATACGCGTTTTTCATCCACCAGCCGTCGAATTCTTTATCGAGTACGCGAACCGTGGTCACCCACTTCATCCAGGAATCGCCCGCCCAACCAGGGACCACCGCGCGCAGCGGAAATCCGTGTTGAGTAGGGAGAGGAGCGCCGTTCAGCTCAAAGGCGAGCAGCGTGTTCTGGTCCAGCGCTTTCTTCACTGGAATCGTGCGCTGAAAATCGGCCATGGCCCCGATGGGCACGTCAGCGCCATCGAACAGAATGTGCGCACTCGTGGATTTGAGTCCGGCGTGCTTTAAAACGTCGGCCAAACGGACTCCGCGCCAGCGCCCGTTGCCCGCAGCGCCAGTGCTCCATTGGATCCCCGCGACGGTAGGTTCGTAAAAGCTCCGCCCGTTTCCGGCGCATTCCAAAACGGCGACCAGCTCAGTTGCGGGGAGCTGCCTCAGGTCGTCCAGCGTCAGCGAGACGGGGGATGAAACCTCCCCCTCCACTCGGAGTCGCCAGTCGTTTAGCTTGACCGCCGGAGCATAGACGTGCGTGCGGACGAAGAAATATTCCACCGGTGTGATGGAATCGGCGAATCCGGAGAGCGGCATCTCCAGATCCTGGGGGCGCACGCTCCGTACAAGCATGTCGCGCTTGACGGCCTCCGCGCCGTCCCACGCTTGCGCCCGCATCCCAAACGCGCCGCATGCCGCGGCCATAAACGATCTACGAGTAATCACGCTACGATTTTACCGGCCCCCTCGTAGTGAAGTTAGTTATGACGCAAAGAGTCCGCCACATTCCGTTCCCCTTCGTGGCACGCCTCTTCCCACTGTTCATATCCGGGATGAACGCTACGGCAGTTCCCACCTGCCCTCCGATGCTGATGCCCACGCCGCTGGTGGAAGGGATGGTTCCGGAGGACAGCGCCGCGAGCTGAAGATAGTCGCGGCCATTCAGCGGCAGATCTTCGATCTGCCGGTTCCCGATCACCGTGCCCACGGTCGCGCCGGAGGTTTCGAGGAGCGGCGCGGCCGCGTCCACATCCACGCTGTCGGAAACCTGTCCGACTTCCAAAACTACGTCCACTTGACGTACGTCGCCGATATCCAATACCAAACCGCGCTGCTGGAATCGTTTGAAACCGCCAGCCTCAACGCTGATGGTGTATTCGCCGATTCGCAGCGGCGGCGTTCGGTATTGGCCGCGATCTCCTGTCACCACATCCGTGACAGCGCCCGTCGCCAGCTGCACCAGAGTCACTTTGGCGCCGGAAATCGCCGCCTGGCTCGAATCCAAACCGGAGCCAACAACGATTGCATCGCTTGCCTGTTGCGCCACGACCGGCAGGCTCGACACAAGAAACGCAAAAATAGTTATGAATCTAGACACTTTTTCCCTCTTTTCCTTGGACCTATTGATTACGGGCGGGCGAAGCTAGCTACAACAACAGGGAAGTGTTGGCGTACTTAGGGGGAAGTGGAAATTGTGGGTCGAGTTGTGAAGTTGCATTGAAACGTCTCCTCGCATTTTTGCGGTCGCGCTCTCGGCGACCTGGCCAGCGCGGCGACCCACAAGGCGCCGATTTGGATGCTGGCATTAGACTACTTACCAGATCTACTATAAGATGAACGGGTCTCGTGTCAAGGTTTTTTTCAAGCCAGACCTTCATTCTGTTTCATTCTGCCTCATTCTGCCTTCATCTGGCATCAGCCCCCCGTCGGACCTGGGCTAAGCTAAAGCCTGGTGGTCGACTGCGCGTTTAAAAGCCATTGCAAAGCCTGGCTGTAATCCGCATAGCCGGCCGACATCAGATTGTTATGACCTGCATTCGGTATTATGACCAAGCGTTTTATCGGAGCTTCCGAAAGAAGGTAGAGGGTTCTTGCTTGGTCGGGTAAAATGAGTGTGTCGTCTTGCCCGTGCAGAATTAGCGTAGGGCCTGAAAAACGCGCGATCTTCATCCCGTTTCCGTGGCCATCCCGAAGTTCTTGGTAATTCGCAAGTGGCACGCCCGCGAGGGCAAGCAGCGGTCTCGTGGATGCAAAGCCACTCTCGATGATCAGTCCCGCCATTTCGCGGCCGCGCAGAAAAGCTAGTTCGCAAGCGGCTGCACTTCCCAGGGACCGTCCCATCACGAAAATCTGCTTCGGACGGCTGTCATGATTCGCGACCAGTTCAGGCAACGCATCAAAGATGGTGACCGCGTCACCAAGCAGATGGCTCGTAGACGGATCGCCTTCACTCATTCCGTATCCGCGATAATCGACGACGAACAAGGAAAAGCCAACCTGGGTGAGTAGCCCGGCCAATCGCGTGTAGTCGGCTGCTAGCTCACCGTTGCCGTGAAACAATAGCAGTAGCGGCGCCGTTTCGCCTGCCATGTGGAGGTGTCCGTACACTCGGACACCCGGGTCCACTACGACCACCAGCCTTTGGGAAGACACGGGAGTGATCCATTCTTCCCTTCGGGGAAAAAAGAGAGCCCGTGATACGACGTCCTGGTCTAAGTCCGGCCGCACAAATAACTGTTATCGAATTGTCGTTCCTATTTCATAATCCGCCTTCACTGCCCCGCTGAGTAGCAAAGGCCAAGTTGCCTCGCGGCGCCTTGTGGGCGTGCTTCATTGTCGTTGGACTCGGTG
>DATDGT010000345.1:0-8989 GCA_036521975.1 Bryobacteraceae bacterium | reverse complement strand
CGGGCAGACTACCGGGCGCGGACGCATGGATCAGGAGCACAAAGCACACGGCCGCGCGGTCAAGGGTATCTATGTCTATCCGCTCGTCCGCGATGTCCGCAACCGGCTATGCAGTGATCTCACGTGGTAAACAAATACGATAAATATTGCCGCTCGCATCCAGGGCTACACCGTTACCGTCGTCCGTTCCCGATCCGCCAAAGTAGGTCGAAAAAACCAGAGCGGGATCGATAACGAGAGCCTTGCGCGAATCGTAGCGCCCAATCTGGAATCCTACGCGATCCCTGCCCAGCCGGAGATAGCGCGCTTCCACGCGCTTCCGGCCCGCCGCGGTGTCTTGATATACCACCGGCCGGCGCTGCAGGATTCGCGATCCACCAACGGTCAATACTAGATCTCCCGCGTCGTCGATCTGTATCTGGTCCGCACCCTCGATCTTCAACTGAATCCGCCGGGAGTCGGCGTGCGGACCAAGGACGAAATCGTATTCGATCTGCGGTCCTTGGCCGTAGTAGGCTACGTCCACGTCGGGGTAGATTTGGTCGTACTCGACGCGGCCGTATTGCGGGATACCGGTTCGCCACAAAGTCGGATCATTTCCAATAAAATAGGCGCTCTTGGCGGGCTGCGGCTGGAGCGCGCGTCCGTGGCTTTTGCGATTCGCCCCGAGTATTTGGATTCGCACCGCAGCGGAGTGGCCCGCTTGCGGCAATAATTGCAGGAAGGCCTCGCCAGGAGCAAGCAGCAGGCCGTAACCCTCCCCGTGTGAGACAAAATCGAAGCGCGGGTCCGCTTGACCTTGGTTCGGCTCAAAATTCGCCGGGAGAGCGGCCAGAGTCTTCGGAGCGGTCGCAGGCAATTGCGCGAAGGCGCTTGCGGCCGCAAGTAGAGTAACCAGGTTTCTCAGTCCCGTATGCGCTTCCTCCGACAGCTTTAAGAGTTAGGGTACGACATATATTCGTTGTCCGGGAGTATCAATTTGAGCTATTGATCTCTGGTACGTACTAGCACAAAAAGTTCCGTTTGAAATGTACCGTCCCGCGATGGAATTCAGCATGCCAGTAGGTGGGAAATGCGTAAGATGATGCTCTGGCAATGGGCGCTGCTCGTTTTGGTGATCGTGGGAGCGTTCCTGTTGCGATGGCACGACTTCTCGCGGATTTTTCTGTGGCTTGACGACACCGATTTCTTCAACGAGAACCTGTATGGAAGCCATCCCAAGTCGCTGCTGGATTACGCGTTGACTACCCGGGATGCGACGACCAATACATGGGGCTGGCCCGCGATTCTATGGATGGCTTGCCGGTTGTTCGGTGCGACGCTTCAAGTAGCGCGCGGCTGCTCCCTGGCAGCCGGGACCGCAGCGGTGGCCGCCGTGTTCGTTCTGGTTTACCGGCTGCTTCCAGAGGAGGGTTCCGGAAGCCGCTTTGCGCCTGCGATCGCCGCCGCCACTCTCACGGCCATTTCCATGCCGCAGATGGAATTCTCCCAGCGGCTATTTCCCTACGCCGTCGTGCCGTTGGCGGCGTCTTTGCTCATCTCTGCTCACCTGGGGGCTCACCTGGGGCTGTTGCGCGCCCTTACAGGCGGCGAGGGGCTGGCGCGGCCGATGGCTTATTACACCATCGCCGGCGCTTTCGCGGCTTGCGCGCACCCCAGTCTGAATCTGCTGCTGGCGGCCTCCGTGCTGTTGTTGGGCTTGCACGCTTTTTTCTTAACGCGCACAACGCATTCGCTGTGCGCTTTTTCCTTAATGCGCACAACGCATTCGCTGTGCGCTGCGCGCGCGCTTCAACGCCGGCCGCCGGCCGAACGCTTCCGCTTTTTCTGCGCCGCGGTCCCAGCGGCACTAGTCTTACTGGCGGCGATCGCCAGCAACGCCAAAAATCCCCGATTCGGTTACCGCATCTATCTCACCGGCTATTATCATTCCCTTTCCTTACGATCCATTCCGAAATTGATCGCCCATGGCTATGACCTGCTGACTTATCACCTCAACCTGTTTTATAATCCAGCGCTGTATTGGCCGGAGCGATGGAACTGGGCATTGCTGCCGCTCGTCCTGCTGTGTCTGTGGGGGTGGTGGCGGGCGAGCTCGGGCCAATTCGGATTCGAAGCGCGTGAGCTAGGGCGCTTCGCGCTTCTCGCCATGTCGATTCCCGCCGCTTTGTCGTTCGCGGGCATGTTTCCGTTTGGGGGAGTGCGTCAAACCTTAATCCTTAGTCCGTTTCTGTTGGCGTTCACTGCGCTCGGGTTCTATTCGTTGTTCGCCCGGCCCGCGACCTTAGCGCTGGCCGCCACACTCGCCGCGGCATATTTAGCAGCGTGGGCTTACAATGTGCCACGCTTTTACGCGGATCGTGTTTCGGCCTACAATGCCGAAGACATCCTCCAAGTCTGGCGCGCGGAGGGTCGCCCCTCCGCCATCTACTCGCGCGGCTCCGAACGCGAGCTTGGATATATGCTGCGCCGGCATCCGGAGATTCACATCCACAGTCTTGATAAGGACCAAAAGCCGCCCTATCTCTTGGTCTCCGCGCATTGGCCTCCGCTCGAGACCAACTCCATGTTCGCGGGCTACGCCGAATACCTGCGACAGGCAGGCTATCGGGCGACTTTAGTCATGGAAAAACCACCGGTCTACTTCCAGAATTTGGAGGAGTATCGCACGAGCCTGTACTATCCGGCTAACGACCTCTGGATTTATAAGGTGACGGCTCCGTGAAGGCGCGAACGACGGAGCTATGGCTGTCGCTGGCTTCCCTCGTCTTGGCCCTCCTGGGAGGTGAAATCGCCGCGCGCAAATTCCTGCCGCCACCCTACCGCGTTATCCTCCAGCCTTCGTCCCCCGGTACCGCGGACAATGGCCGGGCTATGCGATCCTTGCACCGCGCGGATCCGTTGCTCGGATGGGTGTTGAGATCGGACCCGATGGAGTACCGTCATACTCTGTCCGACAAAAACGGCATAGTGCAATACGACGTCATCTATTCGGTGCAGAACGGGCAGCGGCGGACTTCTCTCAGCGCGCCAGGCGCGCATGGCTCAACTGGCGCGAAGTCCACGGAAGGTCCGGTGGTGATCGCTGCCGGCTGCTCGTTCACTTTCGGTCACGCCTTGAACGATCAAGACAGTTGGCCATGGCAACTGCAGGAAAGCCTGCCGCGCTATCGCGTGATGAACACGGCGGATCTAGGATATGGCACCGATCAGGCGCTGCTCGCGGCCGAACGTCAGGTGAACCTTTCGCCCGGCCGCGCCGCCGCCGTCATACTGGGCTTCGGCGATTTTCAGATCGAGCGCAACCGCGCTCCCCAAGGATGGCTGGTTTTTCTTTACCCGTTCGCAAAACCCCTGTTCGCGATCGGTCCCGATGGCGTCGCCGTTTACCGGCGGCAGGTGCGCATCTGGTCGCCGCCGGTTTTATCCGATTCCGTCCTGTTCGCCCATACCATGAACATCGCGGCGAATCGGGTTTACGGAATCGTCTCCCATGACGGGGCCCAAAAGCTGACTGCGGCGCTGATCCGCACTTTCGCCCAGCGCTTCCAGGCCGCTGGAGCCCGGCTGGCGGTGGTGATGCTGCCCTACGCCGGGGATCAAGATCCCCAATCCCACGCCGACCGCGGCTTCTTAATCGAGAATCTGCGCGCCGCCCACATTCCCACGCTGACGCCCGACTTCCCGCGTCTCGCCAACGGCCAATTGGACGTCCAGCGCTTTATGGTGACCCCGCTCGATAAACATCCCAATCGCGAGTACAACCGTCTCTTGGTGAACCAGCTTGCGCCGTTCCTGCGATCGAGCGGCATCATATCGGAATAGAGCTTTCAGCTTTCAGCGATCAGCGTTCAGGGACAGCTTGCCCACCGTTACGCATGCCCGTTGTGCGAAGACCCCTGCACAACAGCCGGCTGCAGGACGGGCTCGCCCGCGCTCGAATAGACAATGCTTGCCTGCGTCGGCAAAGCCAAAGCCGTGCCCGCGGAAGCGATCGCGTCGAGGATCCGCAAAAGCAGATCCTGGCGGAGGGTCATGAATTCGTCGCCGTCGTTGGTCAGAATATACACCGCCACTTCCATATCCAGCGAATACGTTCCTACTCCGACGAACCGCACCGGCACATTGCCGGGCTCCACTTTGGGATGGTTTTTAAGTATGTTTTCAAGAGCTGCGAGAATCGTGCGCACCTGGTCGGGCGTCGTATCGCGTCGCAGATTCAGCGTGGGGTTGAATAGCATCTTGTCCTGGCGCGAAACATTCTCGATCGTCACCGTGGAAAATTGACCATTGGGAACGGTGAGCAGCGTGCGATCGGGCGTGCGAATGCGCGTGGAGCGCAAGCCGATATCCTCCACCGTTCCCATGCTGTTTCCGAATTTGCAGAAATCGCCAACATAGACCGGGTGATCGGTGATCACCGCCAGGCCGCCGAAAAGATTCTCCACCGTCTTCTGCGCCGCCAGAGCGATGGCGATGCCTCCGATTCCCAGGCCCGTCAGCAAGGTGCGCGTGTTGTAGCCCCAGCTTGCCAGCAGCGCGATGAATGCGAAGACGTACACGGTCAGCTTCACCACGCGCGCGGCCATGGGGACGACGGAATGGGTGACGGTTGCGCGGCGGGCGGCCAGCGCGGCGCGCACCGGAATCATGCTCGCGTCCACCACGCGCGCGCACAGCCACGCGATGGCGAAGATCGAAAGCAGCGCGAGCACCCGTGCCAGATAGAAACGCAGAATGGCGGAGGGATCGATCGGGGCGAGGCTCATGCGAAACAGCGCCGTAGCCAGCAGCAGTTGCACCGGGCCGACGAAGGCGCCGATGGACGCCCAAACCAGCCTGGGCGCTAAGCGCGCGAGCGCGGGCCGCACCAGCGCCAGCACCGCACGCGAGAACAGCCGTCCCACCGCGGCTGCAGCCAACGCGGCGGCCATCAGCGCGATCCATTGCCACAACGCAGTGTCGAGGAATGTGTAGCTCACCAGCGGCGAAGGCAGATACCGCTCCAATGCCCGCGTGGCGGTGCGCTGGGTGAGCGAAGGGATCTCCTCCACCGTATCCGGTGCAAATCGCCATACCGAGATTCCCGAGCGCAACTGCGTCCGCTCCAATTGCAGATCGAAGGTGTGTCCGCCGGCGTGCATCGTGGCGACGCGCTCGCGATCGTGAGGGAGATTGTCTTTGATGTCGCCCTGTGGATCGAGGCTCAAAGCCGCGACATCGAATTGGGGATCGCTCTCTAGCGCCCGACCTAATTCCTGAGCCAGCCGCGGACCCTCCTCGCGCCTCGCCTCGGGGGACAGATTGCGCAAGTCCAGATAGCGCGCGGCGGCAGTGTAATTTTTCTGGCGGCAAGCTTCTAAAAACGACCAAACGGAGTTTTCCGGCGAGGTTCGATTATAGGGATCCTGCGGCGCCGAACTCGCGGCCGGGTTAGTCGAAGAAGCCGGCGAGGCCGCTGCGGCAGGCGTTTGGGCCAAAGCCGTGCCGCAAAGCATTAGCCAGATAGCCACCAATCGCACGTGTTACTCGTGAGCACGCAGGGTGCCCATTGCTGGAATTTCAAGTGCCTTGAGGTGGACGTATGGCCCGATACATGATGATTCTCGCCGCTTTCCTTTGCACCGCCAGCACCGTCGCGTTTTTATACTACGTGCCTGCGCTTCCGGTGTTTGCGGTCGCACTGGTCCTCATCGGATTCGCGCTGATGTTTTTAATGGGCGTGCAAGTCGGGAGCGAGCAGGAAAATCCTACTCCGTCGGGAACAAATTACCTTGGCATGACAGCACCTCCGGGCCAAATCGCTGAGCCGGGAGCCGCTCTGCGAGTTCTCGCCTGGGCCGCCGGTTACGGTGCTGCGCGACGCCCCGACTCCACGATGCAGAGTTCCACGAACGTAGCCGTCGACAGGCGCACCACCGGAGTCGCTGAAGCTTCAGAAGGCGCCAGGAGCTTCAGGGACGCGGCTCGAACCGAATGAGCAAGCGCGAACCCGTCGCGTCGGCGAGGCGTTCCAGCGTCCGCAGCGAGGGCCGTGCTCGCCCGCTTTCGAGCCGGGCGACGACGGGCTGCGTTGTCCCCATCTTTCTGGCGAGCTGCTTCTGAGTGAGGCCCGCCCGGCTGCGCACGTCGATGACGGCCGAGGCGAGAGCGCATTCCTCCTCAAGCGCCGCGTAGGCCTTGCGGTACCTCGGCTCCTTCATCCATTTTTTGTGCAGTTCGGTAATGCATGCCATTTATTACTTCTTCGTTGCCTTGACCAGGTTCGCGCGCGACAGCGCCAAGTCGATTTCACGGCGTGGCGTCTTTTCCGTCTTCTTGATGAACACCCGCGGAATAATCACGCGCTGACCCTGGGCCGCCACATAGAGCGCCCGCGAAATCCCGCTTCTTTCCTTCATCCGCATCTCCCAGATGCGGCCTTCGATATGCCTGACATGCGGCTCGCCCACGAACTCCAGGCCTTTTCGCCTCGATGAGAAGGGCAATGCGCACTAGCCGCGCCCGCATGTCCTCCGGCAAAGCCTCGACCTCGGCAACAACGGTTTCGTTGAGGGTTTCAACGCTCCAGCTCAAAGTCCAGCATACCAAAAATGATATACGGCTTGGGTTGGGCGAATGCCCGCCGGCCGTACCGACGCCTGACAACACAGTCAACAGCCTTGCGCGGGAAAGCAATTTAATCGGGGAAAAATGTGTGAGGAAGCGTGAGCAAAAACGCTCTAAGCTCTTGATTTAATGGTAGCGTTAACGGGGGTCGAACCCGTATTCGCCGGCTTCTAGCGCTTTCTATAAATTACTCAAACCACGAACTCAGGGTTCGCCGTATTCGCAGGAATCTCAGCCCGTTTGTACAAAACATGTACACGGAATTGGCCAAAGGTTTTCAGTATTTGCTGGCTAAGACGCGGGAATCGCAGGCAACGGCGAACCGGTCAGGCGATCCCTGACAAGCTTGGCAAGGAAAGCCGCGAACGGCCCGATGTTTTCCTCGACGCTCGCTTTTTCGAGCGCGGCCATGTACGTCTTGCTTTCCGAGAGCGGAATAACCGTCCAAGGATAGCCTGCCGCCGCCATCATCGTGTTCATGAGAAACCGTCCCATGCGCCCGTTGCCGTCCATGTAGGGATGGATATAGACGAAGATAAAATGCCCGAGCGCCATCCGGACAACCGGATGTTCCTCTGCGAGCAGCAGATCGAAGAAGGCTGGCATGGCAACCCGTACGGCCTCCTTGTTCAGCGGGACGTGCATCGAGTTGCGGATAAAAACCTGGCCATTGCGATAACCGGCAAGGTCCGAGGCCCGCAACAGGCCCGCCGCCACGCTCGGGCGAACATTTCCCGATACCAAGCCCGGTGATCCTGTTCGGCGACGGCGCCCGGGTTTTCTCCCTTGAGCACCTTGCCGATGCTCTGCTCGACGAGTTGGAAGGCCTGCCAATACCCGCGCGCGGCCATGGTATTGCGCTGCTCGCGGTCCTGTTCATGAATCTCGGGATGTTACGATTCGCCACTGTGCTTGCAGCGTCCTTGCATACTAGTGGGGCCAAGCTAATGGCAAACTCCAGCTCCATTTCATCGACGTCGGGCGAGGTGATGGCACCAGCGCAGCCAAGATCGCGTAGCAGAAAGGGCCGTGTTCGACCGAGAGTGATCGCTCAGTTGCAATCGCGCAGTATCGCTTTTATGTCTTTAGCTTCGTTGAAGATACCGGAACGGTGGAGATACGCCCAATTTGTGGTAGGCGGCTATGCGGCCAGCAAATCGAGCATGGTAGGCGTTCCTAGGAAATTTCAGCTCCACCAAGGATTCCGTAACCACCGACGACATTCTGCTTCATTGCATCGGTAAGCCGGTCGACCGATGGACCCATATGGACAAGATAGGCGTGTCAAACTGCCTGACCGCCTTGAAATGGGAACAACACCGAGCCGGGCCGAGAAGCCGCAGGCAGCGTCGCTACAGGCCGGCGGGAGTGCCAACCCCGGCTAACGTGATATGATCCTCGAGGGCTAGCTCGCAGCCCCCCTTTTCTTCTTATCCTCCAAGCGGTGGACGGTCTGCCGCTGGTGTCCGGTCTGGTGGACGGTCTTAAGTCCTTCGCTATCAACTTGTGGACAGTGTGTCCGGTCTCCCCGCGTTCGCGCGCGTGTATACGAGCGGGGGGAGTAAAAAACTGCTCTTACCTAGGCACTCAAACCACTTACTCCCCTGTGTGGTGCGCGTAGTTTAGACCGGACACCCGTACACCCGTTGATAATAGGACGCTTAAGACCGTCCACCAGATCGGACATAAGACCGGACACCCTCCCTCAGACCGTCCACCAGAGCCCCCCAGCGCCGAACGGTGCCCAATCGGCTGGCCGCCGGAGTTGCAGATGCCGGTGTTGTCGATTCCGCGCGCGTTGCTGTGGGTCTCCGTCAGACGGGGCGATGTGCGCTGCAGGAGCCCACCGACTGAGAAACCGGCCAGCGGTATTTCGTGCATGCTGATGGACATCCTCCCGGCCCTGTGAGGATACGTTGTCGCGCGACGCCAGCCTGTCGTGATTACGGCACCGTGCGCCGATCATGCTGGCGGCCCGTGAATGCAGAATCGGGCGTTTCACCACGACGCCCAAGGGGATAGCGCCAAAGAGCGCCATAGGCGTTAAAATAAGAAATCAAGAAAATAAGGTTATCTGCTGATTTAGATCGTGTCCCGCTAGCTCCCGCTTCCGTCGCGAATTGCATAGTCGTTCTAAGTGTTGTTCATTGCGAATAACCAGCCAGGGGCCGCGGCCCAAGATCGCCACTCGTAGTGCCCAAAGTGTCATGCGAAAACGGGACCAAGAGCTATGCGTGCGCGGGTTCTCACGAAAATACAAACGCGGTCGTGTGGAATCAGGAGTTTGCGGGCTTGGTAGTCTTGGAAGATTTGCTAGTCTTGGAGGGTTTGGGCCGACAGGGGGCGCGATTGTCTGGCGCGGGAGTAACGCGAACGGGAA
>DATDGT010000344.1:0-7361 GCA_036521975.1 Bryobacteraceae bacterium | reverse complement strand
GCTTCGTCAGGCAATCGCCAAGACCACTGCCGTTGCCCTCGGACGTTTGGATCAACAAGCCGGTACCAAACGGCCAAAAGACAAAGGAAGAAAGTCACTAAATTCCCATGCCAGGTGTCTCAAAGTGCTTGACACGCGCCGCAATAACTGACAACTGACAACTGATAACTGATAACTGACAACTGATAACTGACAACCGATACCATAGAGCACATGGAACATGTGCGGCGGCGGCTGGCGATCATCGCACTCGCGATGGCGTTCACGCTGGCCGCGGGCACGCTCGGCTTCGTCCTGATCGACCATTACCCGGTCTTCGACGCGTTCTACATGACGCTGACCACCGTGACCACGGTCGGCTATGGCGAACTGTACCCGTTGAGCCGGGCCGGGCGCGTGTTCAATTCCTTTCTGATCCTGTTCGGCGTCTTCATCATCCTGTTGGCTATCGGCGCCATGACACAGACGGTGATCGAGCTCGAATTGAATCAGTTCTTCGGAAGGCGGCGGGTGAAGGCAATGATCGACAAACTGCGAAATCATATCATATTGTGCGGATTCGGCCGGGTAGGCCGCGGCGCCGCGGAGGAATTGCGCGCCTCCGGCGTGCCGTTCGTCGTGGTGGACAAAAACGAAGACCGCGTGGAAATGGCCATCAAGGAAGGGATGCTGGCGGTTCTGGCCGATGCGAGCCGCGATGAAACGCTGCTCCAAACCGGCATTCTTCACGCCAGGGGATTGATCGCCACTCTCGCTTCCGATGCCGATAATCTATTTGTGATCCTCACCGCCAAGACGTTGAATCCGGCGCTCCAGCTTTCCGCGCGCGTGGCCGAGGAAAGCTCCGAACAAAAGATGCGCCGCGCGGGCGCCGATTTCGTGTTCGCGCCCTACAACAGCACCGGCCATCGCATGGCCCAGGCCATTGTGCGGCCCCACGTGCAGCAGTTTCTCGAGTTCACCACAACCAGCATGGGATTGGATGTCGCTATCGAGCAGGTGCGTGTGGACGTGAATAGTCCGTTTGCGGGACGAACTTTGGCGGAGATGCAAGTCCGCCAGGAAACTGGCGTCATCGTGTTGGCCATTCGCCGGCCAGACGGCGAAATGTTCTTTAACCCTGCCGCAGATGCGCGGATCTCCGGCGGCGACCATCTCATCGCCATGGGAGAACCGCAAGGCCTGCGCCGGCCGGAAGCGGAACGCTTCCGTTTTGCTATCCAGCTCGTCACGGGGGTGGCTGCATGACAGTTCTCACCGCGGAGCAGAGCCGCGAGATGGATCGCATCACTATCGAAGAGCAAGGCGTCCCCAGTCTGGCGCTGATGGAGAACGCCGCGCATCGCGTGGAAGAGGCGTTGGCGCAGAACTTCGACCCTTTGCGGGAGCAGATCGTGGCTGTGCTATGCGGAACGGGCAACAACGGCGGCGACGGCTTGACCCTGGCCCGGCTGCTGAGCGACAAGGTTGCGCGGCTGTATGTGGTGCTCGCGGGAGATCCGGATAAATTGAGCGCCGATGCGAAGGTGAATTACGATCGATTGGTCGAAGAATGCCGGATCGTTCCGGCCAAGGAGATTCCCGCGAAATTGCGCGAGCGCCGCGAAGTAACCATCGTCGTGGATGCGCTGCTGGGGACCGGGGCGAAGGGCGCGCCGCGAGGACGCATCCTGGATCTGATCCGCGCGACTGATCGCTCCCTGGCGGAATTTCCTGTGGCGAAAGTGGTCTCCATCGACGTGCCTTCGGGCCTGGGCGGAGGAGGCGAGTGCGTCCCAGCCGATATCACCGTCACCTTCACTGCGCCCAAGGTGGAGCATTATCTGGCGCCGGGCGCGGAGGAAAACGTCGGGCGGTTGATCGTCGCGCAGATCGGCATTCCGCCGCAACTCGTTTCGTCGCAACTGGAGGTTTCCGACCCGCGCGATTTCACTCCGCTGTTTCAGCCTCGCAAACGCGATGCGAATAAGGGCGATTTCGGGCACGTTTTGGTGGTTGCCGGCGCGCCGGGCAAAAGCGGCGCCGCGGCGATGGCGGGTCTTGCGGCTCTGAGGATGGGCGCGGGATTGGTCACAGTCACTTCTCCCGCGGCGACCAATCTCGCGCCCGAGCTGATGACGGCCACGCTCGACGACTTCACGTTGGACCGCATGACCGTCGTCGCGGTGGGACCGGGATTGGGGATGAAACGAGATCTGCTCGCGCGCCTGCTCAAGGAAGTCACCGTGCCGATGATTATCGATGCGGATGGGTTGAACTCCATCGCGGGAACGGATTTTCGGGGACGGGGGATACAAACCGTCCTCACGCCTCATCCCGGCGAGATGGGGCGGCTGCTGGGAAGGCCCGTGGAGGATCGTCTCTCAGACGCACGGCGATTCGCACAAGAACGCAACGTGTGTCTCGTCCTCAAGGGGAATCGCACGCTGATCGCGCTGCCTTCGGGGCAGGTGTTTATCAATATGTCGGGGACGCCCGCGATGGCGACGGGCGGGACGGGCGATATCCTCACGGGAATGACCGCTGGAATGATCGCGCAATTCCCCGATAAGATCGATGTGGCCGTGCGCGCAGCCGTATGGCTGCATGGCCGATCAGGGCAGATCGGCGCGGAGGAATTGACAGAGCAGTGCCTCATCGCTACCGATCTTCTGCGCTACCTGCCTCGGGCGATCCGGGAAATCGCATAGTGTCTGAAGCAAAAGCCACTGAAGCAAAAGCCGCTGACGCAAAACCCGCACGGACAGGCAAAAGAATCGCGGTCGATGCCACTTGCTGGCACAACCGCCGCGGCTACGGCCGCCACGCGCGGGCGCTGCTCCGGGCGTTGGTGCGGCTCGATTCAGGCAGCCGCTATACGCTGTTCGTCGATTCCACCGCGCCCGCGGAGCCTTTCCCCGAGGAATGCGACACGCGTCTTCTGCGGTCTTCGGCGCCCACCGTGGAGGCCGCCTCGGCCGACGGACATCGATCCCTTGCCGATATGTGGCGGATCTCGCGCGCGCTTTCAGCGAACGAATTCGACGTGGTCTTGTTTCCCACCATTTACAGCTACGTTCCCGTCTTCAGCCGGGCGCGGAAACTCGTGATGATGCACGACGTCATCGCCGAAACATTTCCGCAGCTTACTGTTCCGCGCCTGACGGCGCGTCTTTTTTGGAACGCGAAGGTGGCGTTGGGGCGAATGCAGGCCGATGCGCTGATCACGGTTTCCGATTATTCCCGCGAGGCGATTCTCAAGCGGTTCGGCGGCGATCCCCGCCGCGTTCACGTGGCCGGCGAAGCGGCCGATCCGATTTTCCGCAAACTCGACGATCCCGCGCCCACGGCCAAGCTGAAAGAACTTGGGCTTTACGGCTCGCGCCGCATGGTAGTGTATCTCGGAGGGTTCAGCCCCCACAAAAATCTCACCGCGCTGGTGGAAGCCTTTGCCCGGATCGCCGAGCGGCCCGATTTCTCCGATCTGCGCCTGGCGATGGTAGGCGACACGTCGAGCGATGCCTTTCTCACCTATTTCGGCGAGATCGCGGCGCAGGTGAAAGCTCTGGGCTTGCAAGACCGCGTAATCTTCACGGGGTTTTTGGCCGATGAGGACGTGGTGGCCCTTTTGAATCTGGCGAAAGCGCTGGTGCTGCCATCGCTGATGGAAGGATTCGGTTTGCCCGCGGTGGAAGCGGCGGCGTGTGGTTGCCCGGTGATCGCCACCAAAGCGAGCCCTCTGGAGGGCCTGTTGGGCGGCGCAGGGATTTACATCGAGCCTCGCGCGGAGGAGATCGTGCGTGCGCTGGAACAGATGTTTTCTTCCGAGGAGCGGCGGCTGTGCATGGCCGAACAAGGTCTCCGCGCGGCGAGCCGTTTAACGTGGGACCACGCCGCTCGCCAATTGATGGACGTCATCCACCCGGCCGGCAACAACGCATTGTAAGCGGGGGGTGTTGCCGGGCACATAGTCCACATAAGGCGCGATGCCATTTCCGGCACTGGCGGCGGAACTGATTGCCGACTCGCTGAAATTCAAGAACCGTCCGCATCGGCTCGGTTGCAGCGACCGTGCTGTAGGAGGGCCTTTACACGATGCGCGAGGAGCAGCGCAGGCACCGGCAGGAAGAAAAGCTCACCGAGTGCAGCAGCCAGCGCGCGGAGCATCACCCGCGCTACCAACGCATTATCGGGACTTCGGTCTGGCCCCTTGCTTGATGCCCAATCGTTCTAGGCACAAATCATTTGTCCACAGGGCAATTTCATCGTTGACGGTAAACGGCGAGTAGCCAGAACGCTGCAATCCAAGCCAAAAGTAGAGAACCGGGTATCGCCCAAAGTGGTGATATGCCTAACCAGTGGTAGCCACGCGATGCACCGTAACAATCACGATTATATGAATGCTTCCCGCGCAGATGTGCCATCGCAAGTAGTCCGCCGATGATGGAGCATAGAATCCACGCCGTTATAACAATTCCGATGACGGGAATAAAGTAAGACATCCACCAAAGCCTATAGTTATTGTCTCCGGCAACCGCGAACGCGCCGACCAGGAAGGCTTGAGACATGAGATACCAGCTCATTCGATTGGAGAGCAGGCGATGCTCGCGATGGATCTCCTCATGAATCTCCGCGCGCCCGGTTCTTCGGAACCGGGCGCCTTCAGGATGATCCATTTTACCGATTCCGTCGGCATGAACTGATGGTCTGTATCGTCTTCGCCAATAAATTCGTAAACGTCTTGCGCCTGTTCCTCCCGGTGCTTAACTTCGTATGATTTAGCGACGATTACATGTTCTGAGCCATCGTGAAGTCCAACCAAAAACTCTTTTTGTTTCGTTCGATTTGCTGCCGTTCGACCAAACATGAATTCACAAAATATCACAAATAGAGCACACGTTTGCGGTCTTGCGGAGGAGGGCCGCCTCTCTACAAAATAGGAACTTCATGGCACTGCCTCCTAGTGGAGCTGGACTTGTTCGGGGCATGCCGCCTCATGCGGCAGTGGGGCCCCATTAGGACAACGGAGCGCGAGCGCTCTGTCCCCTTCCCCACCCCAGAAGCTCGACAAGCAGCGCGGCGCAAAGGAGCGGCGGGGATACCGATAACGGCCTGCATCTCAAGTTGCGGCTGTGCCGCTATTTGGGGTGAGGAGTAATGGAGAGGATGACATATTCATCGCCCTCGATTCGGAAATAGAAGCGTCAGTCCCGCGTCACCCTGCCCTGCCACACGTCGAGGGCTTCGCTGTGTTTCTTGGCGCGCAGGGACGGGTGATTGCGGTTGGTGAGCAGGAATTGCAGTTGCTTGCCGAACGCTCTACGGATGACGGCCGGCAGACGTGCGTAATCCTTGTCGGCCCTTTCCGTAAAGCGCAGCTTCATGATCGGCGCTTTTTAAGGTGACGCCTGGCATGGGCCTCCAGCGCGGCCACCGCCTCACCGGCGGTTGCATAGGGCCCCGCCAACAGAAAGTTCTTCGAAGGGCCGCCGATGATCGCTTACGGGGGCGTTCGCTGCGGCGTCTGTACCGGGTGCGGCGGGCCTGACCCCTGTCGCTTTTCGGGTATACTTCAGGAGATTGGTGCGCCACTTTGTCATCATTGGCAGGGGCGAAGATCCCTGCTGCGCGTTGGTACACGAATGCTTAACGAAACTGGGGCAGGAGGTCCTTTTTCTCGATGAGGGCCGGTTGTTTCCTGGACTCCAACTGGTCTGGGATCTAAAGAACGGATCATCCCAAGGCGCTGTGGGCCTTGGGGATATCGCGATCCGGCTCGGCGAAATCGATGGGGTTTTAGCGCGGTTTTCTGGATTCCCGGTATTAAAAGAGGAGTTCCGGACCCCGAATGGACAATATTTGTGCAGTGAATGGCACGCGTTGATGCGCGGATATTTGCGGGCGCTCTCCTGCCCGGTTATCAACCGCCTCCGGCCCGAGTTATGGTATAAGCCGTTTCTATCAATCCCGGATTTGGTTTATTTTCTGCCAGAACTGAAATTCAAATCGCCAAAGACCCTGGTCGCCACCAGCTTCGAAGAGGCGCAGGCATTCTTTGAGGAGTGCGGCCATCGTATTTATTACTCGCCGTTGACCATACCGTCGAGATATACGATTGAAAGCGGCGAGGACCTTCGGAAACTGGCCACGCTTTCGAGGTTGCTCCCATTTCATTTGCGCGAGGCGATTGCAGGAGAGGCGGGAAAGGCCTACGTGGTGGGGACGGACGTGGTATGGGATACGCCGAGCGGCGAGGCAATGCTGGAACCGGCCGTCCAAGAGCACTGCCTCGAAATCGCTGCCTCGCTGGGGCTGACGTTTTGCGAGCTGCATTTACTTCGCTCAAGCGACCATGAATGGTACTGTCTCGGCATCGCCTGCATGCCGGACCTGTTCCAGTGCTCAGACGCTGGTCGCGCTACTATCGCAGAGCGGCTGGCGAGCGCTCTATTGAATGCTACCTCAGCCGCTGCATGATCCTCGCCGTATGATACTGATTTACGGGATTCTCGCCGACGTAATGATCGAGTTGATGTGCGCCCGTCTCAACGATCTTGGCTACGAGTATCTGTTCGTCGACGAAATGGGGCTTTCCAACCGATTCCAAATAAGCTGGAGCGCCTCGGCGAAAGGGATCTCCGGGCACGTATCCTCGGAAACGCGCCGAGTGGATCTGGCGGAAATTACCGGCGTGTATGCGCGATATGTGGCCCGCCGCGACGGGAAAACTCGCGACGGGATTAGCGAGCGCGAAGAAGAGTTGGTTCGCGCAGAATATCAGGCCGCCATGATGCAGTTGATTGATTCGCTGCCGTGCGTTGTGGTCAACCGCGTGAGAGCGTCGGCGTCTAACGACTCTAAGCTTTATCAGCAGTTTCTCATTCGGGAGTTCGGCCTACTTACTCCTCGAACGCTGGTGACGACCGTCCCGGAAGAGGCCGTCGCATTTTACGAGGCTTGCCATAAAAAAGTTATTTTCAAGTCCCTGAGTTCAGTCCGATCGATTGTGAGGCGTCTTGAACCGGACGACCTGCCCCGGCTGGAGTTGGTGAGAAATTGTCCGACCCAGTTTCAGGAGGTGGTGGAAGGGCCAGACATCCGGGTGCACACGGTGGGAGAAGGGATTTTCGCGACCGAGCTGATATCGGACGCGAACGATTATCGATACGCCGCGCGAGACGGCCAATCTTTGAGCGCGCGTACGATTGAAGTCCCTCCGGAAGTCGCCAACGCCTGCCTAGGGCTAACCCAAGTTCGTCACGCGACCGTCGATTCTGAGATTTTTTGGACTTGCGGTGAGGGCAAGTGACGTGTTCCCAATAGCCGCTTTTGAAAAACGCGATGTAGTGTAGACTGACCCTCTTGTGCGTTTCCGCAGTCCA